>JACIYW010000039.1 GCA_014359745.1 Paracoccaceae bacterium
GTCGCTGTCAAACCGCGCGGGGCTGCGCGCGGCCACCGATCTGTTGCAAGAGGCCGGATGGCGGGTGCGGGACGGTGCCTTGCAAAACGCCGCGGGTGCGCCCTTTACCTTCGAGGTGCTGCTGGAACAGGGCAGCGCCAATGTGCAGGCGATGGTCAACATCTATGTCGCGGCGCTGCGCCGTCTTGGCATCACCGTGCGCATCACCACGGTCGATTCCGCGCAATATTTCGAACGCACCAGCGCCTATGATTTCGACATGACCTATTTCACCCGCTCCCTCTCGCTTAGTCCGGGCAATGAGCAGTGGCTGTACTGGGGATCGCAGGGGGCGACCAACCCCGGCACCCGCAATCTGATGGGCGTCGCATCGCCCGCTGTCGATGCGATGATCACCCATTTGCTGACCTCGGCGAACCAGGATGATTTCCTTGCCGCCGCCCGCGCGCTTGACCGGCTGCTGACCGCCGGGCGTTATGCGATTCCGATCTGGTATTCCGATGTCTCGCGTATTGCGCATAACAAGGAATTGCGGTATCCAAGACCGATACCGCTATATGGAGACTGGCTTGGCTTTTTGCCCGAGGTCTGGTGGCAGGAGGAATAGGCAATGGTACGCATCCTGACGTTCAGCATTTTGATGCTGTTGTCCGCGTGTAACACCGTCGAGGGAATCGGCATGGATATTTCCGCCGGTGCGCGCCGCGTCGGGAATGCGTTCTGATCTGGCCATTCCAGCCGCAGCGGTCAGGCAGGGCCTGCCATTTTGCCGATAAGGCCGGTCAACCGGCCTTTGAAAGGGTTTCCTTTTGGGGCGGCGTGCCGGTTTCGCGCTGGTTGGGATAGACCAGCCCCGCCGAAATCACCAGCTTGGCCGCGTCTTCCACCTTCATGTCCAGCAGGATGAGTTCGCTGCGCGGCACAAACAGCAAAAAGCCCGATGTCGGGTTCGGGGTGGTTGGCATGAACACGCTGACCAGATCCTCGCCGACGGGGATCGACGCTGCAATCTCGCCCTTGGCAGAGGTCGAGATGAAGGCAAGCGCCCACAACCCCTTGCGCGGGTATTCGATCAGGCAGGCGCGGTCGAAACTGCTTTCAGATTGCGCAAACACGGTTTCGGCGATCTGTTTCAGCCCGTTATAGACCGACCGGATCACCGGCATCCGATCCACGATCTGTTCGCCCAACGACAGCAATGACCGGCCAAACAGCCCCTTGGCCAGCCATCCGACGATAACGGTGAACAGCAGGAAGATGATGACGCCAACGCCATGCAGGTCGATACCGATATATTGTTCGGGGCGGAACCTTTCGGGGATGAACGGCAGCACCACGCCGTCGATCCATTCGACCAACGTTGTGATCAGCCACACAGTCAGCCCGATCGGCGCGATCACCACCACACCGGCGATGAAATTCCCGCGCAGCCTGGCCAGAACGCCGCCGCGCTTGCGTGGGGGGGGGTCGGTGTTTTCGGTCATTCTTGGCCTGTCATGGGCACCTTGCCCTGCGGGAACCTAGGCATTCCATGTGCCCCCCACAACGCAGTGCTGCGCGTATTCGGCATAATTCTGCACGCGCCGCCCCGTTTCCCGGCGAAATGATCGAAAACGGGCGGCGGCGGGCAGGGTTTGCCCATCTGGCAATCACCGGCCAGAGCGCGCCAAATGCCCGGCCGTGCACCATCATCGGGCCTTAAAGGCGCCGGGATTTATGGCTAGGGTGGCGCGATGGACAAGGCGGTGGATCAGTCGCAGGCCCCATGGGGCGATCATGCGCGCGCAACAGCGGTTGCGCGGCGGCGGGTGTTCTATATTCCCGGCTACGATCCCTTTCCCGCGCGCCGCTACCGCGAACTTTATCGGCGCGAGGGCCGGGATCAGGCGCGTATCTCGGGCTATGGGCTGACGCAGCATCCGCCCCGCGCCGCCGACCGCTTCGGATGGGAGGTGACGGGCGATATCGACGGTCAAACCACCCGCGCCCGGATAGAGGTTCTGGGCTGGTCGGATATCGTGCAGGGGTCGATGCAGACCGGCGTTCTGGCCACCTATTGGCAGATGCTGCGCACGGCGCGGGTCTATTTCGGATCGGGGGCGTTCTGGCGGCTGGCACGGCTGCGCAAGGGGCCTGCGGTGGCCTCGCTTTATCCGGTCGGCATCCTGCTGGGGCAACTGGTTGTGGCGGTGGTCGCGGGCGGGCTGATCGGCTGGATCATCGCGGCGCTGTTGGCGCTGGGCCTGGGCGACAGCCTGGCCTTTGACGTGGCGCGGGCGGCGGCGGGCGGGCTGGCCGGGCTGTGCTGCGCGGCCCTGATCCTGCGCCGGTTTCAGGCGGCGGATCACCGCATCCTCGCCTATTACCTGATGCACGATTATGCCTTTACCGCCAGCCGCAACGGCGCCAACCCGCCAGAGCTGGAGGCGCGGATGGCGCAATTCGCCACCATCATCGGCGATGCGCTGCAAGAGGACAGCGTGGATGAGGTGCTGGTGGTCGGCCATTCATCGGGGGCGCATATCGCGGTTTCGGTGCTGTCGGATCTGATCCGGGCCGGGCGGGTGCGTGCCCGTGGGCCAGTGCTGTCGTTGCTGACGCTGGGGCAGGTGGTGCCGATGGTGTCATTCCTGCCCGGCGCGCGCCGGTTGCGGGCCGATCTGGCGTTTCTGTCGACGCAAGACGCGATCGCTTGGGTCGATGTGTCGGCCCCCGGTGACGGCTGCGCCTTTGCGCTGTGCGATCCGGTGGCGGTGTCGGGCATGGCGGGGCCGGGCAAACGCTGGCCGCTGGTGGTTTCGGCGGCCTTCACCCAAACGCTAAGCCCGCAGCGCTGGAAGGAATTGCGCTGGCAGTTCTTTCGCCTGCATTTCCAGTATCTTTCGGCCTTCGATCAGCCCGGCGATTACGATTACTTCCAGATCACCGCCGGGCCGATGACGCTGGCCGCGCGCTATGCCGGGCGTCCTCCATCCAAAACGCGGGTCGAGAGGGCGGCGTCGGGATATACCAGCACATGACCGATCTGCCGCCGAAACCGCAGCCGCGCCCCGATCGCGTGTCGCTGTGGCGATATCTGCGGCTGTTTCGCCGTGACATCCTGTCGGCGCAGCCCGCGCGGCTTTACCGCGCCCGGATGGCCGAATTCCGCACCCCGTTCTTTCGGTCTTTCATGCTGAATGAACCCGATCTGATCCGCGAGGTGCTGAACATCCGCCCGCGCGATTTCCCCAAATCGGGCCGGATATCCGAAGGGTTGAAACCGCTTCTGGGGCGGTCGGTGTTCCTGACCAATGGCGCGGTCTGGGAACGCCAGCGCCGCGTCATCGATCCGGCATTCGAGGGCGGGCGGGTGCGCGACAGCTTTGCCGCGATCTGGGCGGCGGGGCAGGCGGCCACCGCCCGCCTTGCCCCCGGCGTGATCGAGGCCGAGGCCGAGATGAGCCATGCCGCCGCCGATGTGATCTTTCGCACCCTGTTCTCGATCCCGATCGAGGATGAGGTGGCGGCAGCGGTGTTTTCGCGGTTTCGCGCCCATCAGCGCGGTCAGCCGATCCTGAACCTTGCCGCCTTCGTGCCGCTGCCCGGCTGGATGCCGCGCCTGCACCGCCCCGGCACCAGGGCCACCGCCCGCGATATCCGCGCCCTGATCACCCGCCTGACCAATGCGCGCGCGGGGGCGATTGCGGCGGGCACCGCGCCCGATGATCTGGCGACCCGGATCATGACCACCGCCGACCCCGAAACCGGAACCCGGTTCGATGCCGCCGAGATGGTCGATCAGGTCGCGATATTCTTTCTGGCGGGCCATGAAACCAGCGCCTCGGCGCTGGCCTGGGCGCTATACCTGCTGGCCACCCATCCCGAAGCACAGGAACGGGTGGCGGCCGAGGCGCAGCGGCTTGATATGGATAACGCCGCGTTTTCAATGGTCTCGAACCTGAAATTCACCCGCGATGTGTTCCGTGAGGCGCTGCGCCTTTATCCGCCGGTGCCGATGATGGTCCGCGAGACGACCAGACCAGAGGTGTTTCGCAACCGCCCCGCACCGCCGGGGGCACAGATCGTCATCAGTCCATGGCACCTGCACCGCAACGATCGCCACTGGGCCAATCCCGATGCCTTCGATCCCGACCGTTGGCAGACCGATGCCGGGCGGGGTGCGGCGCGCGATGCCTATCTGCCGTTTTCCGCCGGGCCGCGCGTTTGCCCCGGTGCCGGTTTTGCGATGATCGAGGGGCCGGTCCTTCTGGCGCAGATCCTGCGCGCCTTTCACCTTGCGCCGGTGCCGGGCGCGGTGCCGGTGCCCGTTGCCCACCTGACGGTGCGCGCGCGCAACGGCATCCATCTGCGCCTTGCCAGGCGCGACGGCGGGGCGGGGGCATCTGACAGGGCGCGCCCGGCAAGGCGCGCCCCATGGCGCCGCCGATATCAGCCGTCGAAATCGACATCTTCCATGATCCTCAACGCCTTGGCGCGCAGATCGGCGATTGTGTTCAGATCGGTGGTGTCGGGTGTGAACGTGCCCCAGCTTTTGACCAATGGCGAGGGTTCGGCCCCGGCCAGAACCGGGAATTCATCGTTCAGATCGGCGTAAATTTCCTGCGCCTCGGGCGAGACCAGAAATTCCATCAGTTGCAACGCCTCTGCCCGGTTGGGCGCGGCCCTGGTCATACCGACGCCCGAAATGTTTATATGGGTGCCGCCATCCTCGAATTGCGGATAGACGATGCGCACCGACTCCGCCCAGGCCTTCTGTTCTGGATCGGCCAGCATCGCGCCCATGTAATAGGTGTTGGTCAGCGAGATGTCGCATTCCCCGGCCCAGATCGCCTTGACCTGCGCGCGGTCATTGCCCTGCGGTTTGCGCGCCAGATTGGCCTTGACGCCTGCGGCCCAGTCGCGGGCGTAATCCGCGTCATGATGCGCGATCACCGCCGCCAGCAGCGCCAGATTGTAATCATGCACGCCCGACCGCGAACAGATCCGGCCGCGCCATTTCTCATCGGTCAGCGCCTCATAGGTCGTGACCTCGCCATCCGCGACCCGTTCTTTCGAGGCATAGACAACCCGCGCCCGCGTCGTCAGCGCAAACCACAGGTTTTCGGGGCTTTGCAGTTCGGCGGGAACGGCGGCTTCCAGCGTTTCACTGTCAACCGGTTGCAAGACGCCCGCATCGGCGATCTGCTTGAGGTTGGCCACATCCACCGTCATCACCAGATCGGCGGGCGATCGGTCACCCTCGGCGCGCAGGCGTTCCACGATGCCCTTGTCGACAAACGCAAGGTTCACCGCGATGCCGGTCTTTTCGGTAAAGGCATCGGTCACCGGCCGGATCAGGAAATCCTGCCGGGTGGTGTAGATGTTCACATCGGCAAATGCGGGCGCGGCACCCAGAAGGGCGGTGGCAAGGGCGAGGCGAGAGATCATTGTTGACTCCTTTAGTCATGATTGCGCGCCCATTAAGCGGGTTTTGTGGCCGGGGTCAATATCTGATTGTTTTACTATGAAATCAGGTTTCGCCGCGCTCCGCCCGCTTGGCCGCCTGCCAAAGCGCCTCCATCTCGTCCAGCGACGCCTCGGCCGGCCCGCGCCCCCGTTCGGCAAGGCCTGCCTCTATATGGCGGAACCGCCGGGTGAACTTGGCATTGGTGCCGCGCAGCGCCGCCTCGGGGTCTACCCCCAGGTGCCGGGCCAGATTGGCGACGGCAAACAGCAGATCGCCAATCTCATCGGTTATTTCAGCCTGTGACAGGGTCGCGCGCGCCGCCACCACCTCGCGCGCCTCTTCGGCGATCTTGTCGATCACCTGGCCTGCGTCGGGCCAGTCGAAACCCACCCGCGCCGCGCGTTTTTGCAGCTTGAGCGCCCGCAACAGCGCGGGTAGCCCCAGCGCCACATCATCCAGCACCCCGCCCGCATCGCGCGCCGCGCGCTCTGCCGCTTTCATCGCTTCCCAATCGGCGGTCTGCTGGGCCGGGGTCTTGTCACGGCTGGCCGCGCCGAACACATGTGGGTGACGCGCCACCATCTTGTCGGATATGCCGCGCACCACCGTGTCGAAATCGAAATGCCCGGCCTCGGCGCCGATTTCGGCGTGATAAACCACCTGCAACAGCAGATCGCCCAGCTCCCCCTCCAGATCGGGCCAGTTGCGCCGCGCGATGGCATCGGCCACCTCATAGGCTTCTTCGATCGTATAGGGGGCGATCGTGTCGAAATCCTGCACGATATCCCAAGGGCAGCCGGTTTCAGGATCGCGCAACCGACGCATGATGGCGCGCAAGCGGGCGATGCCGCCCTCTGGATCAAGGATCAGGTCATCATGCATTGTCAGCCCCTTCGCCCACAGCCCGTTCCACAACAGACCATCCGCAGTTTCCCGAGTTGTCATAACGGCCGCAAAGGCCCATTGTAAACCAAACCACGTCTCGTTCAGGAGGAACCGCCATGCGCGCAGTTATCCGTGTTTTTCTTGCGTTCTGGATCGGGCTGGCCGCAGCCGCCCATGCCGAACGGCTGACCACGCAGCCGCTGGTCGATCCCGCCTGGCTGGCCGCGCATCTGAACGCCGCAGATATGGTTATCGTCGATGTCCGCGACCCGGTCGGCGGCACCAGCGCCTATGATACCGGCCATGTGCCCGGCGCCGTCAGCGCCCCCTACGCCAGCTATGGCTGGCGCGAAGAGGTGGGCGGCGTGCCCGGCATGCTGCCCCCGGTGGAAAAGATCGCCGCCCGCATCGGCGCGCTTGGGGTGACGAACGACACCCAGGTGGTCATCGTGGCCGAAGGCGCCAATTCGACCGAATTCGGCAAGGCCACCCGCGTCTACTGGACGTTTCGGGTGCTGGGCCATGACGCGGTGACGATCCTTGATGGCGGTTATCGCGCCTGGCTGGCCGATGGTCAGGCAACGGCACCGATGGCGACCGCGCCGGTCCCCGCCACCTTCACCGCCGATTTCCAACCGCAGCTTGTGGCGACCACCGATCAGGTGCGCGCCGCCATCGGTCAGGGCGTCAACCTGGTCGATGGCCGCCCCGATGCGCAATATCGCGGGCTGGAAAAATCGCCGGTGGCGCGGGTGCCCGGAACCCTGCCGGGCGCGGTCAGCCTGCCGCATTCGAACGTTTACACGGGCACGGAATTTGCCGGGCATGATGCGGTGGCCCGCCTGTCGGCCCTTGCCGGGGTAAAGGACTCGCAGCCCACCATCACCTTCTGCAACACCGGGCACTGGGCCTCTATCGCGTGGTTTGCGCTGTCCGAGGTGGAAAAGCGGCCAAATGTGGCGATGTATGATGGTTCGATGGCCGATTGGACCCGCGATCCCGCCAACCAGGTGGTGGTCAGGAACTGATACGGTCCAACGAAGGAGCCTGCGCAATGCACCCGAGCCAACCGGCCGCAACGGTGGCGTTTCTCGGCACTCTGCCCCGCCCCAGTCGCGCGGCGATTCTGGTCGCGGCTGTCGGATTTGTTGCCGTGCCGCTGTTGCTTGGCCAGATCGTCAGCCTGCGTCAGGGGCTGTTGTTCCTGATCGGCGGGCTGATGGGGGTCACACTTTACCACGCCGCCTTCGGGTTCACCGGCGGCTGGCGGGCGCTGGTGATTGACCGGCGCGGCCGTTCGATGCGGGCGCAGATGCTGATGGTGGCGGCGGCGGCGGTGGTGATCCTGCCGATGCTTCAGGCGGGCACGTTTCTGGGCCAGCCGCTGGCGGGGGCCATCGCGCCCACCGGCATCTCGGTGCTTGTCGGCGCGGCCCTTTTCGGCGTGGGGATGCAGCTTGGCGGCGGCTGCGGATCGGGGACGCTGTTCACGGTGGGCGGCGGGTCGGCACGGATGCTGATCACGCTGATCTTCTTTTGCATCGGTGCGCTGATCGGCACCGCCCATCTTGGCTGGTGGATGGCGCTGCCGTCGCTGGGCATCATCAGCCTGGGCAAAAGCCTGGGCACAGCGGGGGCGCTGGCGGTGACGCTGGCGGGGCTTGGCGCGGTTGCGCTGCTCACGGTCGGGGTGGAACTGCGCCGCCACGGCCGACTGGAAGCCGCGGCACCCGCCGCCCGCCACGGCCTGTGGCGCCTTGCCCGTGGCCCCTGGCCGCTGTTTGGCGGCGGCCTGATCCTTGCCGCCCTCAACATCGCCACCTTGATGACGGCGGGGCATACCTGGTCGGTGACTTATGGCTTTGGCCTCTGGGCTGCCAAGATATCGCAGGTCGCGGGCCTCGACGTCGCAAGCTGGCCGTTCTGGACCACGGCTTTTTCCGCCCGCGCGCTGGAACGCCCGGTGATCTTTGACACAACCTCGGTGATGAACTTCGGCATCATCCTTGGCGCGGCCCTTGCCGCGGGCCTCGCCGGGCGCTTCGCCCCCAAGGTTGATCTGTCTCCGGGTTCGGTTGCCGCCGCTGTCATCGGTGGGCTGCTGCTTGGCTATGGCGCGCGGCTGGGCTTTGGCTGCAACATCGGCGCGCTGTTTTCCGGCATCGCCTCGGGCAGCCTGCACGGCTGGCTCTGGTTCGCCTCGGCCTTCGCGGGCACCATCATCGGCACCCGCCTGCGCCCGATTTTCGGCCTTGGCTGACCGCCCCCGTATTTCATCTTGGCCCAAATACTCAAATTCGCCGCAGACGCGCGCACCGGGCAGGGGGCTTATGCGCCCCCGGCCTGCTCTTCCCCCGCCAGCTCTTCCCCGGCTTGCGCTTCGTCGCCCTGATCGGCGATTCGCGCCACCGACACCACCTCTTCGCCCGGCGCCGTGTTGAACACCTTCACCCCCCCCGCCGACCGCGACCGGAACGAGATCCCGTCGACCGGGCAGCGGATCGATTGCCCGGTAGAGGTGGCAAGCATCACCTGATCGCTCAATTCCACCGGGAAAGACGCCACCAGCGGCCCGCCCCGCTGCGCCTTGTCCATGGCCATCACCCCCTGACCGCCCCGGCCCCTGACCGGGTAATCATGGCTTGATGAAAGCTTGCCCGCGCCGCGCGTGGTGATGGTCAGGATCAGTTCCTCGACCGCCGACATCTCGCCATAGCGTTCCAGGCTAAGCGTGCCTGCCTCGACCGCCTCGACCGCCTCGTCATCCTCGTCAACATCGGCCGCCTCATCACCCGCGCCAAGCGCCGCGCGCCGCATCTTGAGATAGGCGGCCCGTTCCGCCGGTTCCGCCTCGAAATGCCGCAGCACCGACATCGACACAACCCGGTCGCCCGCCGCCAGCCGGATACCGCGCACGCCGGTGGAATCGCGGCCCTTGAACACCCGCACCTCGGTTGTCGGGAACCGGATCGCCCGGCCAAGTGCCGTGACCAGCATCACATCGTCGCCCTCGTCGCAGATGCGCGCATTCACCAGGCTGACCCCTTCGGGCAGCTTCATCGCGATCTTGCCATTGCGCATTACATTGGTGAAATCCGACAGCGCATTGCGCCGCACATCGCCTTCTGATGTGGCAAAGAAGATTTGCAGGTTCTCCCATTCCGTTTCCGCCGCCTCGACGGGCATGATCGCGGCAATCGAAACTCCCGGCGTGATGGGCAGGATGTTGACAACCGCCTTGCCGCGCGTATTGCGCCCGCCCACCGGCAGGCGCCAGCATTTCAGCTTGTAAACCATGCCATCGGTGGTGAAGAACAAAAGCTGCGTGTGGGTGTTGGCCACAAAGAGCGTGGTCACCACGTCGTCTTCCTTGGTGGCCATCCCGGCCAGCCCCTTGCCGCCACGCCGCTGCGCGCGGAACTCATCCAGCGCGGTGCGCTTGATATAGCCGCCCGAGGTGATGGTGACGACCATATCCTCGCGCTCGATCAGATCCTCGTCTTCCATATCGCCCGACCAGTCGGCGATTTCGGTGCGGCGCGGCACGGCATGGGCGGCGCGCACCTCGTTCAGTTCCTCGCGGATGATCGCCATGATCCGGGCGCGCGATCGCAGGATATCCAGATAGTCGCGGATTTTCGCGGCCAGATCCTGCAATTCGTCGGTGACCTCCTTCACCCCCATCGCCGTCAGCCGTTGCAGGCGCAATTCCAGAATCGCGCGCGCCTGCACTTCCGACAGGTAATAGGTGCCATCGTCGTTGATCGTGTGCGACGGGTCGTCGATCAGCCGGATATATTCGGCGATATCATGCGCGGGCCAGCGCCGTTCCATCAGTTTCGCGCGCGCCTCGGCGGGATCGTTCGAGGCGCGGATCGTCGCCACCACCTCGTCAACGTTCGACACCGCCACCGCCAGACCACACAGCACATGGCTGCGCTCGCGCGCCTTGCGCAACTCGAACGCGGTGCGCCGCGCCACGACCTCTTCGCGGAAGCTTACGAAATGATGCAGGAAATCGCGCAGAGTCAACTGTTCCGGCCGCCCGCCGTTCAGCGCCAGCATGTTGCAGCCGAAAGACACCTGCATGGGCGTAAAGCGGAACAACTGGTTCAGCACCACATCCGCCGTGGCATCGCGTTTCAATTCGATCACCACCCGAACCCCGGTGCGGTCGGATTCGTCCTGCACATGGGCGATCCCCTCGATCCGCTTTTCCTTGGCGGCCTCGGCGATCCGTTCGATCATCGTCGATTTGTTCACCTGATAGGGGATCTCGTCGATGATGATCGCCCAGCGATCCTTGCGGATCTCCTCGATCCGGGTCTTGGATCGGATGATCACCGATCCCCGCCCCTCCAGATAGGCCTTGCGCGCCCCCGACCGGCCCAGGATGATGCCGCCCGTCGGGAAATCCGGCGCGGGCACATGCGCCATCAGATCCTCGCTGGTCAGGTCGGGATTGTCGATCAGCGCCAGGGTGGCGTCGATCACCTCGCCCAGATTGTGCGGCGGAATATTGGTGGCCATCCCCACCGCGATGCCGCCCGCGCCATTGACCAGCATGTTGGGAAACCGCGCGGGCAGAACCGTGGGTTCCTGATCCTTGCCGTCGTAATTGTCCTGAAAATCGACCGTGTCCTTGTCGATATCGGCCAGCAGAAACGCCGCGGGCTTGTCCATCCGCACTTCGGTATAACGCATCGCGGCGGCGTTATCGCCATCCATGGAGCCAAAGTTACCCTGCCCATCCAGCAGTTTCAGCGACATCGAAAACGGCTGCGCCATCCGCACCAGCGCGTCATAAATCGCCGAATCGCCATGCGGGTGATATTTGCCCATCACATCGCCCACCGGCCGCGCCGATTTGCGATAGGGCTTGTCATGGGTGTTGTTGGTTTCGTGCATTGCATAAAGAATACGCCGATGCACCGGTTTCAGCCCATCGCGCAGATCCGGGATCGCGCGGCTGACGATCACGCTCATCGCGTAATCGAGGTACGAGGTTTTCATCTCCTCGGTGATAGAGATGGTATGCCCGCCCGGCACGGGCCGTTCCGGCGCTTCTTGGGTGTTTTCAGGTGGTTCCGGCGTATCGTTCACGTTGTTCTCGCCTAACTTTGATCGGCCCCAGATATTGTTGTCCGTACTATAGCCGATCCCGCATCTGGGGTGCAATGGCCCCATCCCGCCCCGTCCGGCAGCCACGCGGCCGGAGTGACAACACACTGTTTTCATTGAAAACTAATTTATTCATGGCATGATTCCATCCAGGGGGAACGAACCAGAGGTACACCATGGACACACAGGAAACCGAACTCATGCTGCAAGGCTACGGTCTGACCACGGCGCAACTGTATTACCGGATGCCCGACTACCAGCGGGTGCTCAACACCTATCTGTGGCAGGAATACGATCTTGCACCCGATTATCCCAAACTGTTCGGGTTCATCGAATTCTGGCAAAAGGAAATCGACGGCCCGTTGCATTCGGTCCAGTTCACCCATCGCAAACTGATCGCACCGGGCGAATGGCGCAATGTCACCGGCGAATTCCGCCTGCACTGATCATCCTCTCGATCCAAATACTCCCGCCGGAGGCGTCCGCACCCACCATCCGTGCCGCCCTGCGGGGTCAGCGCAGAAAGCCCATCGCATAGGTCGGGCGTACCCCGGCGCGCGCCAGACAGGCCTCCAGCCCGGCAGGGTCCGGCTGCCCGCCCGGTCGCGTGCCGGTCTCGTCCGCCGCCAGCCCGCCGGTCAGGAACAGCGTGTCGATATCCTCGCCCATGCCGCCCGCCACATCGGTGGCCAGCCCGTCGCCCACCGCCAGTATCCGGCCCCGGTCCGCATCGCGGCCCAGCGCCAGCAGGCGACGCTGCGCGAGATCATAGATCGGCGGATGCGGTTTGCCGAAATAAAGCGCCTCGCCGCCCATCTGCGTATAAAGCGCGGCCAGCGCGCCCGCGCACCATTCCCGGCGCGCGCCCCGGTCGACCACGATATCGGGGTTGGCGCACAGCAGCTTCAGCCCCCGCGCAATGGCCGACAGGAACGGCCCCCGCATTTCGGCCGGATCGGCAAAGGGATCGAACGGCCCGGTGCATACGATCCCTTCGGCCGCGTCCAGCGGCACCTGCCGGATCGCAAGCGCGTCCTTGAGGATGGTCATGGGCGTGAAAAACGCCCGATCATGATCCTCACCTATGAAATATACCCGCTGCCCGACCGCGCCCAGAAACATCGCCGCCCGCGCGGAATCGCCCGAGGTGGCGATGGTGTCCCAGCAATCATCCGGCACGCCCATGCCGCGCAACTGGTCTTCGACCTGCGCGCGCGGGCGCGGTGAATTCGTCACCAGTACCACCGTGCCGCCCGCCGCGCGAAACGCCTGCAAGGCGGATACGGCGGCGGGGTAGGGGGTGATGCCATCGTGCACACAGCCCCACAGATCGCAATAAAGCGCGTCATAGCGGCCCGCCAGATCGGCAAGCGACGTGATCATCCGGGTCATTGGCGCGCCGGTATCACAGCTTCAGGCTGGGGATGATCTGTTTCTTGCGGCTCATCACGCCGGGCAGCACCACGGTGTCGCCGGTCACGGTTACGCCAAAGCTGTTTTCGGCCAGCGCCTTGACCAGATCGTTGGGCACCAGCAGCGTCGCCTCTTCGCGCAGGATGTCGATCACGAACAACAGCACCTGATCCGCCCCATCCTCGACCGCCACATCCACCATGGATTTCATCAGGCTGTCCTTGCGGTCCAGCACCACCTGCGGCGCCGTGGTTTCCAGCACGGAAATGCGCAACTGCTTGCCCGCCACCTCATATTCCTTGCTGTCCATGCGCAAGAGTTCGGCGTCCGAGAAGGCCGACACATCGGATTTCGCCGCGAACATCTCGGCGGCCAGCGTCGGAATGTCGACGCCCAGATCGGCGGCCAGCGCCTCGGCCACCGCGCGGTCATGCGCGGTGGTGGTGGGGCTGCGGAATTCCAGCGTGTCCGACAGGATGCACGACAGCATCGCGCCGCGAATGCCTTGGGGCATCTTCGCCGCATCCTCACCCATCAGATCGTGCAGGATCGTGGCGGTGCAGGCCAGCGGCCGGATGGTGATGTCGATCGGCCCCTTGGTTTCCAGCCCGCCGACCAGTTTGTGATGGTCGATGATGCCGCGAATATCGGCGGCATTGATCCCTGCGGGCAGTTCGGCGGGGTTGTTGGTGTCAACGATCACCACCGGGGTTCCGGCGGCCACGTCGCTGATGATTTCCGGCTGCGCCAGTTTCCAGCGGTCCAGCATGAACAGCGCCTCGGTGTTGGGGGTGCCCAGCAATTTGGCTTGGGCGGGGATGCCCTTTACCTCGCTCAGATACCAGGCCCAGATCAGGGGCGATCCGGTGGAATCGGTGTCGGGGGATTTGTGGCCGAAAACCTGAACTGTCATGGTATATCCGTCATTGCTGTTTGTGTATTGATGGGGCGCCTTATACTTGGCAGTTGCGGCATTGTCACCTGCCCCGCGCGGGGCGATCGACCGCAGAGCCGCGCCCCCGGTTGGCACCGCATTTGCGCCGCTGATTTAACGCCTCTCCCGCTTGACAGGCATACGGCAACTCCCTATTTAGCGGTTATTAGCACTCACCTGAACAGAGTGCTAATTCCCATTAACCTGGAACCCAAGGGAGTGTTCTCAGATGGCATTCAAACCGTTGCACGACCGCGTGTTGGTCCGCCGCATCGAAGGCGACGAAAAGACCAAGGGCGGTCTGATCATCCCCGACACCGCCAAGGAAAAACCCGCCGAAGGCGAAATCATCGCCGTTGGCGAAGGCGCGCGCAAGGATAGCGGCGAATTGATCGCCCCTTCGGTCAAGACCGGCGACCGCGTTCTGTTCGGCAAATGGTCGGGCACCGAAGTTACGCTTGATGGCGAAGAACTGCTGATCATGAAAGAAAGCGACATCCTTGGCCTGATCGGCTGATCTTCGTCTTTCCAACCCATCCCATTCAGACAACCAGGAGCAAGCAAAATGGCTGCTAAGGACGTCAAGTTCAACACCGATGCCCGCAACCGCATGTTGCGCGGCGTCAACACCCTTGCCGACGCTGTGAAGGTCACCCTTGGCCCCAAGGGCCGTAACGTCGTCATCGAAAAATCATTCGGCGCGCCCCGTATCACCAAGGACGGCGTCACCGTCGCCAAGGAAATCGAACTGGAAGACAAGTTCGAGAACATGGGCGCGCAGATGGTGAAAGAAGTCGCCTCGCGCACCAATGACGAAGCGGGCGACGGCACCACCACCGCCACCGTGCTGGCGCAGGCCATCATCAAGGAAGGCCTGAAATCGGTCGCCGCCGGTATGAACCCGATGGATCTGAAACGTGGTATCGACCTGGCCACCACCAAGGTTGTCGCCGCCATCAAGGCCGCGTCGCGCCCGGTCAGCGACAGCGCCGAAGTGGCGCAGGTCGGCACCATTTCCGCGAATGGCGAAGCCGAGATCGGCCGCCAGATCGCCGATGCGATGCAGAAGGTCGGCAACGAAGGTGTCATCACCGTCGAAGAAAACAAGGGCCTTGAGACCGAAACCGACGTCGTCGAAGGCATGCAGTTCGACCGTGGCTATCTGTCGCCCTATTTCGTGACCAATTCGGAAAAGATGATTGCCGATCTGGAAGATTGCTACATCCTGCTGCACGAAAAGAAACTGTCGTCGCTGCAACCGATGGTGCCGTTGCTGGAATCGGTCATTCAGTCGCAAAAGCCGCTCTTGATCATCGCTGAAGATGTCGAAGGCGAAGCGCTGGCCACCCTCGTGGTGAACAAGCTGCGCGGCGGGCTGAAGATCGCCGCCGTCAAGGCGCCGGGCTTTGGTGATCGTCGCAAGGCCATGTTGCAGGACATCGCCATCCTGACCGGTGGCCAGGTGATTTCCGATGATCTGGGCATGAAGCTGGAAAATGTCGGCATCGACATGCTCGGCCGCGCCAAGAAAGTCTCGATCACCAAGGATGAGACCACCATCGTCGACGGCGCTGGCGAAAAGGCCGAGATCGAGGCCCGCGTGGCGCAGATCCGTCAACAGATCGAAGACACCACCTCTGACTATGACCGCGAAAAGCTGCAGGAACGTGTGGCCAAGCTGGCGGGCGGCGTTGCCGTCATCCGCGTTGGCGGCATGACCGAAACCGAAGTGAAGGAACGCAAGGACCGCGTCGATGACGCGCTCAACGCGACCCGCGCGGCGGTTCAGGAAGGCATCGTTGTGGGCGGCGGCGTGGCGCTTATCCAGGCCGGGAAATCGCTTGATGGTCTCAAGGGGATCAATTCGGATCAGGATGCGGGCATTGCCATCGTGCGCAAGGCGCTTGAGGCCCCGCTGCGCCAGATCGCGGAAAACGCCGGTGTGGACGGATCGGTCGTGGCGGGCAAGATCCGCGAATCGAACGATCTGAAGTTCGGCTTCAACGCCCAGACCGAAGAATATGGCGACATGTTCAAGTTCGGCGTGATCGACCCCGCCAAAGTGGTGCGCACCGCGCTGGAAGATGCGGCCTCGATCGCCGGCCTTCTGATCACCACCGAAGCGATGATCGCCGACAAACCCGAGCCGAAAGGCCAGGGCGGCGGCGGCGGCATGCCCGACATGGGCGGCATGGGCGGCATGATGTAATCTGCCCCTTCAGGGAACATCGAATGCAAAGGGCGCCCATTGTGGCGCCCTTTGTCGTTTGCTTTGCCTTTATAGTCGCCGATTGCACCGAACTTGCGGCCCGAAATGTCACGGGGCCACGCCATGACGATGCGACGTTGGCAAACTGTCGTTCCCGGCCGGATAGGCCCGCCGATCCTTGGCCGCCCCGAACCTGCCTCGGGGACCGCGAGCCGCGCGCCCGCAAGTGGCGTTCAACCGCCAACACGGGCAGATTTCATGCGATTTATCTTGAATCCCCGGCATATATGGCACTGAATGATGGCTGGATCTGAAGCGAAAGGATGGCCCATGACCCTGAAAGCCCGCGCGCGGGCCACAGTTGTTTGCGCCGCGTTGATTGCGTCATTTCAGGGGGCTCCGGCCCAGGCTTTCAGCAATAACGATTGGGCCGATGCAAGTGATGTCGGCCGCATCGTGCTGGTCGCGGCGGCTTTGGGGTATCCGACCGTGCAGGCGGATTGGAAAGGGGCGCTTCAGGCCGCGGCGAGCATCGGCGTGACCGCCGGGATCACGGCCGGTCTGAAAGAGGCGTTTCCCGAACAGCGCCCCGACAACAGCGGCAATGACAGCTTTCCCTCGGGCCACGCCGCCATGTCATTCGCGGCTGCGGCAACGCTGGAAAAGCGCTATGGCTGGCAGGCCGGGTTTCCGGCGTTCGTGGTGGCGGGCGCTGTCGGTGTGGCGCGGCACGAAGCCGACAAACACCACTGGTATGACGTGCTGGCGGGCGCCGCCATCGGCACCGGCACCGGCCTGCTTCTGACAAACCGGCGCGACAACCAGGTGCGTCTGGTGCCCTGGGCCGACCGCGACGGCGGCGGTTTCCTGCTTGGGATGCAGTTCTGAGCGGTCCCAACCCCGGCGCCAACCCCGGCCCGCGTGATTACAGGGTCAGCGCCTTGTTCAGGGCCTGATCCACCTTTTCCAGAAAGCCTTCGGTCGTCAGCCATTTTTGATCGGGGCCGACCAGCAACGCCAGATCCTTGGTCATGTAACCGGCCTCTACCGTGCCGACCGTCACCTTTTCCAGCGTCTCGGCAAAGGTTTTCAGGGCGGCGTTGTCGTCAAGCTTGGCTCGGTGCAAAAGCGCGCCCGTCCAGGCAAAGATCGACGCGATGGAGTTGGTCGATGTTGCCTCTCCCCGCTGGTGCTGGCGATAGTGGCGGGTGACGGTGCCATGCGCCGCCTCGGCCTCGACCGTCTTTCCGTCGGGGGTCATCAGCACCGATGTCATCAACCCGAGGCTGCCGAACCCCTGCGCGACGGTATCGGATTGCACATCGCCGTCATAGTTCTTGCACGCCCAGACATAGCCGCCCGACCATTTCAGCGCCGATGCCACCATGTCGTCGATCAGCCGGTGTTCATAGGTGATGCCGGCGGCCTTGAACCTGTCGGCGAATTCTTCGTCAAACACCTTCTGGAACAGATCCTTGAAGCGGCCGTCATAGGCCTTGAGGATGGTGTTCTTGGTTGAAAGATAGACCGGCCAGCCCAGGTCGAGGCCATAGTTCAGGCTGGCGCGGGCGAAATCGATGATGCTTTCGTCAAGGTTGTACATCGCCATCGCCACGCCGGCACCGGGGGCGTCGAACACCTCGCGTTCGATGACCTTGCCGTCGTCGCCGACGAATTTGAGGGTCAGCTTGCCGGGGCCGGGAAAGCGGAAATCGGTGGCGCGGTACTGATCGCCGTAAGCGTGGCGGCCCACCACGATCGGCTTGGTCCAGCCGGGCACAAGGCGCGGCACGTTCCGGCAGATGATCGGCTTGCGAAAGATCACGCCGCCCAGGATGTTGCGGATGGTGCCGTTGGGGCTGCGCCACATCTGTTTGAGGCCGAATTCCTCGACCCGCGCCTCGTCGGGGGTGATGGTGGCGCATTTCACGCCCACGCCGTATTTTTTGATCGCATTGGCCGCGTCGATGGTGATCTGGTCGTCGGTGCGGTCGCGTTCCTCGATCCGCAGATCGTAATATTTCAGATCGATGTCCAGATAGGGCAGGATCAGCTTTGTCTTGATGATGTCCCAGATGATCCGGGTCATCTCATCGCCATCGAGTTCGACGACGGGATTGGTTACTTTGATCTTCGGCATGGGGGGAGGGCCTTTGCGCGTGGGGTTCTGCCCGGCCTTAGCGCAGAAACGGCGGAAAAGATAGACGGCATGCTATTGTATACCAAAAGCGTGATCGCGCCATCAACGCCCCGACCATAAAGCCGCAGCCCTCTCAACCATCGACCACAACACTTTGTCGCCGGGCAAGGATCAGCGCGTGCCCTCGGTCAGCCGCCGTTTGACATAGCTGGACACGGTGTCGATCAACGTGTCCATGTGCGGTTCTTCAAAGAAATGGCCCGCCTCCGGCACCTCGACATGGGTGACGGTGATGCCCTTTTGTTCGTGCAGCTTGTTCACCAGGTTTTGCGTGTCGCGCGGCGGCGCGACCCGGTCAGCGGTGCCATTGATCACCAGGCCCGACGCCGGGCAGGGCGCCAGAAACGAGAAATCATACAGGTTGGCCGGCGGCGCGACCGACACGAAGCCGGTAATCTCGGGGCGGCGCATCAAAAGCTGCATACCGATCCAGGCCCCGAAACTGAACCCCGCCACCCAGCAATGCTTGGTGTTCTGATTCATGGTTTGCAGGTAATCCAGCGCCGATGCCGCGTCCGACAATTCGCCGATGCCCTGATCGTATTCGCCCTGGCTGCGCCCGACACCGCGAAAATTGAAGCGCAGAACCGAAAAGCCGGTGTTATAAAACGCGTAGTGCAGGTTATAGACAACCCGGTTGTTCATCGTGCCGCCAAACTGCGGATGCGGATGCAGGATGATCGCGATGGGGGCGTCTTTTTGCTTTTGGGGATGATAGCGGCCTTCTAACCGGCCCTCGGGTCCGGGAAAGATCACTTCGGGCATGGGGCAACTGTCCTTCGTCGGCTGATTTCCGGTTATTCTTGACAGATTTGCTAAGACAACCTAGAAGCATTCTAAAGTTCGGTTTCGGCCGAACAATTGTTCAGGGAAGTAAGGTTCCTTAGAGCCAACGTCAATGACTTTGCCAGCCCAAGGGGGCGGTTTACCGGGGATGACGCGATGAAACTTTCAACCAAGGGGCGGTATGCGATGATCGCACTGGCCGATCTGGCGCTGGCCGATCGGGGGGCCTTGGTGCCGCTGGCGGATATCTCGCGCAGGCAGGACATCTCGTTGGCCTATCTGGAACAGTTGTTTGTCAAGCTGCGCCGCGCGGGGCTTGTCGAATCGACGCGCGGGCCGGGTGGCGGCTATCGCCTGGCGCGCGCACCCGACAGCATTCGCGTGCTGGAAATCATGGAAGCGGTGGATGAAACCACCAGCGCGCTGCACACCGGCGCCGGGGCCACGGGGGCGGTATCGGGCAGTCGGGCCCAGTCGCTGACCAACCGGCTGTGGGAAAGCATGTCAGCCAATGTCTATGTGTTCCTGCACCAGACGCGGCTTTCGGATGTTGTGGGCAACGATCTGATCCCGTGCCGCGCCGTGCCCAGCCTGCTGGAGATCGTGGACGAATGACACGCCCGCGCGCCTATCTTGACTGGAACGCATCCGCCCCGCTGCGCGACGAGGCGCGCGCGGCCATGATCGCGGCGATGGGGGCGGCGAACCCGTCATCGGTGCACGCCGAGGGGCGCGCGGCCCGCGCGATCGTGGAACGGGCCCGCGCGCAGGTGGCGGCGGCGCTGGGGGCAGGGGCGGCGGATATCGTGTTCACATCCAGCGCGACAGAGGCGGCGGCGCTGGCGCTTGGGGGCCGCGATCTTTGCGCGGCGGAAATCGAACATGACGCGGTGCTGGCCTGGACGCGCGCCGATCTTGGCACCGGGGCGGATGGCCGGGTGGTGCTGGCCGATCCCGCGCGCAGCACGCTGCAACTGGCCAATTCCGAAACCGGCGTGATCCAGGATCTGCCGCGCGGGCTGGCGGTTGCCGACCTGACCCAGGGCTTTGGCAAGATCGCCTTCGATTTCGATGCCTCGGGGATCGATATGGGGCTGGTTTCGGCCCACAAGATCGGCGGCCCCAAGGGCGTTGGCGCGCTGGTCCTGCGCCGTGGGCTGGACCTTGCCGCGCAAATTCGCGGCGGCGGCCAGGAAATGGGCCGCCGTTCGGGCACCGAAAACGTGGCGGGCATCGCGGGATTTGGGGCCGCGGCGGCGGCGGCGGCGGCCGATCTGGCGGCGGGTGTGTGGGAAAAAGTTGCGCAAATTAGAAATATTCTAGATACAGCTATAGCGTCCGGCACAAAAGAGACTATTTTTGTAGGGAAAGAATCGCCACGCCTGCCCAACACCAGCTACCTGCTGACGCCGGGCTGGAAGGGCGAGACGCAGGTGATGCAGATGGATCTGGCGGGCTTTGCGGTTTCGGCCGGGTCTGCCTGTTCATCGGGCAAGGTGCGCGCCAGCCGGGTGCTGGGCGCCATGGGCTATGGACCCGATGATGCGGCCTCGGCGATCCGGGTCTCGATCGGGCCGGGGACAACGATGGAAGAGGTGGAACGCTTTGTTGCCGCCTGGCTGGCCGCTTACCGGCGCTTTCGCGCCCGCGCGGCCTGAGTGATGGCAACGGGCGATGCCCCGAAACACGAAAGCAGGGTGAGGACGATGGCAGCACTTGACAACACCGATGTGCGCGAAGGTGTGGATCGTGAGACGGTGGAAACCGTTCAGGCGATGGCCGGAACCTATAAACACGGCTGGTCCACCGATATCGAGATGGATTATGCGCCCAAGGGCCTGTCCGAAGATATCGTGCGGCTGATTTCCGAAAAGAACAACGAACCGCAATGGATGACCGACTGGCGGCTGGCCGCCTATCGCCGCTGGCTGGAAATGACCGAACCGACCTGGGCGATGGTCGATTATCCGGCGATCGATTATCAGGATCAATATTATTACGCCAAACCCAAAAGCATGATGGAAAAGCCGAAATCATTGGATGAGGTGGACCCAAAGCTGCTGGCGACTTATGAAAAGCTGGGTATCCCGCTCAAGGAACAGATGATCCTTGCCGGTGTCGACGGGGCGGGCGATGCACCTGCCGAAGGGCGCAGGGTGGCGGTGGATGCGGTGTTTGACAGCGTGTCGGTCGGCACCACCTTTCAGGCGGAACTGAAAAAGGCCGGTGTCATCTTTTGCTCGATCTCCGAGGCGATCCGCGAACACCCCGAGTTGATCAGGAAATACCTTGGCTCTGTCGTGCCCGCCACCGACAACTTTTTCGCCACGCTGAATTCGGCCGTGTTTTCCGATGGTTCCTTCGTCTACATCCCCGAAGGCGTGCGCTGCCCGATGGAACTGTCGACCTATTTCCGCATCAACGCCGAAAACACCGGCCAATTCGAACGCACGCTGATCATCGCCGAAAAGGGCGCATATGTCAGCTATCTCGAAGGCTGCACCGCCCCCAAGCGCGACATCGCCCAGCTTCACGCCGCGGTGGTGGAGATCGTGATCCTCGACGATGCCGAGGTGAAATATTCCACCGTGCAGAACTGGTATCCGGGCGATGAAAACGGCGTGGGTGGCATCTATAACTTCGTGACCAAACGCGCCGATTGCCGGGGCGCGCGCGCCAAGGTGATGTGGACGCAGGTGGAAACCGGGTCGGCGATCACCTGGAAATACCCGTCCTGCATCCTGCGGGGTGATGACAGTCAGGGCGAATTCTATTCCATTGCCATCGCCAACAACATGCAGCAGGCTGATACCGGCACCAAGATGGTGCATCTGGGCAAACGCACCAGATCGCGCATCGTGTCCAAGGGCATTAGCGCGGGCCGCGCGCAGAACACCTATCGCGGCCTGGTGTCGATGCACCCCAAGGCCACCAATTCACGCAACTACACC
>JACIYW010000004.1 GCA_014359745.1 Paracoccaceae bacterium
CACCACCATGTTGGTGCCACCCTGCAATTGCCCCAAGGGATGCGAGACGGGCACAAGGCAAGGCGTCATTCGCTGTTCCAGCCCGCGCCCGGTCACCTGCGCCACCCCCAGCAGCTTGATCCGATAGCCCATGTCGGCGGCGTGGCGGATATCGTCGATAGAGATCGCGCTGATCCCCTCCAACTCCACCGCGTCGAAATTCACCTGTGTTCCAAAGCCGATCGCCGCCAGCAGCGCCAGCTTGTGGGCCGCATCGATACCCCCCACGTCAAGCTCCGGGTCGGCCTCCAGATAGCCCAGCTTCAGCGCCTCGTCGAAAACCGCGCCATAGCTCAGACCTGAATTTTCCATCCGGGTCAGGATGTAATTGCACGATCCGTTCAACACCCCCATGACACGGGTCATGCGGTTGCCCGCCAGCCCCTCGGCCAGTGTCTTGACCACGGGAATGCCGCCCGCAACCGCCGCCTCGAAGCGGATCGATACCCCCGCCGCCTCGGCCGCCTCGGCCAGGGCCTGCCCGTGATGGGCCAGCAGGGCCTTGTTGGCGGTCACGATATCCTTGCCCGCGGCAATCGCGGCCTCGACGGCGGCCTTGGCCGGGCCGTCCGACCCGCCCATGAGTTCGACGAACACATCCACATCGGCGCGCGCCGCCAGAACCACCGGATCGTCTTCCCAGTCAAAGCCGGAAATATCGACGCCGCGATCGCGCCCGCGCGACCGGGCCGAGACCGCCACGATCGTCACCGCGCGTCCGGCGCGGCGCGCGATCAGATCGCCGTTGCGCGCGATCTGCCGGATCAGCCCGACCCCCACCGTTCCAAGCCCCGCCACCCCAAGCCGCAATGGCGCGGCACCGGCCGCAAGGGGGGGCAAGACATCGGTCATGATCGCAAACTCCGTTTCCCGGCCCGGCGCGCGGGGCATTTTTCTGGGTCAGGCGTCTGTTAGCCTGTTCGCCCGCGCCATGCAACGCGGTTCCCGGCGGCGGGTGGCGGCCCTATTCGGTGCCCGCCCGGCGCAGCGCCGCCGCCCGCCGCCGCAGCGCTTCGCCCCGCGCCTCTATCGCGCCGGTGGTCGCTTCGGTCACCGTGCCCGCCTCGCCCGCCGCGATGATCGGCGGCAGCGGTTGCAGGCGTGGCCAGGGCGCGCGCATCGCGTCCTGCGAGGTCGCGGCATCAAGCGCGGGAAACCGCGCGCAGCCCGACAGCCCGCCGACAACGGCGGCCAACACCACGACACTCAGGGTCACACGACTCAGGGTCACACGGGCAGGGCAGGGCATCTTTGCGGTCCTTTCAGGCCGCGCCACCCTAACGGGCCTGCCCCCACAAGGGCAAGAACCCTTGAACTGAACACCCGTTCAGTTAATCATCCCCCGATGGTGCGCAAAACCGGATCACATGCCGATATCACCGGCCCCCGCATCCGCGCGGCCGCGCAAAGCCTGTTCGCCCGCCACGGCTTTGCCGCCGTTTCCATGCGCCAGATCGCGGCAGCGGTGGGGGTGCAGGCCGGCGCGCTTTATTTCTACACGCCCGACAAGCAAAGCCTGCTGTTCGACCTGATGCACGACCACATGCAAACCCTGATCAGCGCCTGGGACGCCGCCGATCCCGGCCCGGAACTTCCGCCGCTTGTGCGCCTGCAAGCCTTCGTGCGCTTTCACATCCACCACAGCCTTGAGCGCGCCGACGCGGTGTTCCTGTCTTACATGGAACTGCGCAACCTTACCCCCGACAATTTCGCCCGGATCGAGGCACTGCGCCGCACCTATGAAGACCGGCTTGAATCGATCTTGCGCGCGGGGCTTGAGGGGGGCACCATGCATATCCCCGATGCCAAGCTTGCCACCCTCGCCCTGATCGCCATGCTGACCGGCATCACCACCTGGTTCCGCCCCGATGGCCGCCTGTCTTGCGACCGCGTGGCCGATATCTATTGGGAAATGGCCCGCAAAACCGTGGCCGGATCATTGGGGGCGGATTTCGGCGGGTCGGATTCAGTCGCTTGACCGACGCACCCACCACGCGCGCGTCGGTCAAGAAAATCAATCCGCCCAACTGAAATCCGCTTCAATACCCGCGCTGCCGGTCGACCACATGCAGCAGCGCCTCGCCCGCCTCGGATCGGCGGATGTTTTCGGCGATCACCACGGCGGCGGTCTCGGGCCGGGTTTCGGCGGCGATATGCGGGGTGACGGTGACGCGGGGATGCGCCCAGAACGGGTGATCGGCGGGCAGCGGTTCGGTGCGGAACACATCCAGCGTCGCATGCCCGACCTGGCCGCTGTCAAGCGCCGCCAGCAAGGCCGCGTCATCGATCAGCGCGCCGCGTCCGGGGTTGATCAGCACGGCACCCCTGTGCAGCCAGCCCAGCCGTTCGGCGTTGATCAGGTTCTCGGTGTCGGGGGTCAGCGGCAACAGCAACACCACGATCTGCGCCCCGGTCAGGGCGTCGCGCAGCCCGGCCTCGCCGAACCTGCCCACCAGCCCCGACACCGCGCGCGCGCCCCTGCTCCATCCCGTTACCGCGAACCCAAGCCCGGCCAGCGCCTGCCCGCAGGCCTGCCCCAGCGCGCCCATGCCCAGCACCGCAACCGGGCGGTCGCGCGCCAGCGGCGGCACCAGGTCATGCCGCCAGATGCCATCCTGATGCAGGATATGCGTATCCAGCCCCAGATGATGGCGCAGCACCTGGCCCGCAACCCATTCCACCATGCCCTCGGTCAGCGACGGATCGACCATCCGGCACAGCGGCTGGGTCAGCGTCGGGTTGCCCACGATCCGTTCCACCCCCGCCCAGATATTCAGAACCGCCCTTGTCCGGGTGAAGGGCCGAAAATCCTGCAACGGGCTGCCCGGCGCATAGATGATGTAATCGACGCGGGAAGGGTCGGCCTCCTGCACAAGATCGGCGTCCAGCCCCTTTGCGAGGAACGCCTCCTGCAATGGCGCGCGATAGGCATCCCACCGTTCGGTCCCTGCGGCGAACAGCACCGTCAACGTCATCGGCGCCCCCTTGGCCTGTGGATATGCGCGCTTTGTACCAGCCCGAAGGCCAGCATCAACACCAGCATCGCCGACCCGCCATAAGACACCAGCGGCAGCGGCACCCCCACCACCGGCGCCAGCCCCATCACCATCGCCATGTTGATGGAAAAATAGAAAAACAGCGTCGCCGCCACCCCCAGCGACACCAAAGACGCAAAGCGGTCCTTGTTGTTCATCGCCGAGGCGATGCAGAACACCAGGATCAGCGCATAAAGCCCCAAAAGCGTCATCGCCCCGATAAAGCCGAATTCCTCGGCCAGGGTGGTGAAAATGAAATCGGTGTGTTTCTCGGGCAGGAAATTCAGCCGCGATTGCGTGCCCTGCATGAACCCGCGCCCGGCCCATCCGCCCGATCCCAGCGCGATCTTGGCCTGGCTTATGTGATATCCCGCCCCCAACGGGTCCGACCCCGGATCAAGAAAGGTGTCGATGCGGCGGAACTGGTAATCCTTGATCAACTGCCAGGCCGTGCCCCGCGACGAAAACACCGCCGCCACCATCCCCGCCCCGGCGGCGGCCACAGTGGCGAAATAGGCCCAGTGCACACCGGCCAGAAACATCATCACCCCGCCGCCCATCATCAACAAAAGCGCCGTGCCCAGATCGGGCTGGCGCAGCACCAGCGCGGTGGGGATCAGGATCAGCATCAGCGGGATCGCCACCCAGACCGGGCGCGAGGTCTTGCGGATATCCAGCCAGTCGTAATAGGCGGCCAGGATCATCACCAGCGTGATCTTGGTCAGTTCCGACGGCTGCAACCGCATGAACCCCAGATCCAGCCAGCGCTGCGCCCCCATCCCCACCGATCCGATGAATTCCACCGATACCAACAGCACAAGCGACGCAAGATAGGCCAGCGCCGAGACGTTGCGCCAGAACCAGATCGGCACAAGCGCCACCGTGAACATCACCGCCAGCCCCAGGCCGAACCGCTTCATCTGCGGCGCGGCCCATTGCCCGATGTCGCCCCCCGCCACCGAATAAAGCATCAGGAACCCGAAACTCGCCACCGCGCCCAGCAGCAAGACCAGTGGCCAGTTAAGGTGCATCACCTTGCGCAGGCCGGTCGGCACGGTCTTGAGGTTGTATTCAAGATAGCTCATGCGCGGGATCGTCCGGGGTTTGCGGGCCCGTCGAAATCGCGCAGATCCAGCCCCTTCAACAAGGTCTCCATCCGCCCGCGCTGCGATGCGGGATAGGCCGACAGCGGCGGCACCCCGCCCGACAGCGCCCCCAGCACCACGTCGCGCGCGATGGGGGCGGCGGCCGTCGATCCGCCGCCGCCATGTTCCACCACCACCGACACCGCCACCCGCGGCGCGGCCAGCGGCGCAAAGCCCACGAAAAGCGCGTGATCGCGCCGGTTCCAGGGCAGTTGATCGTTGCGCACCACCCCCCGCGCCCGTTCAGCGACCGAGATGTTGCGCACCTGGCTGGTGCCGGTCTTGCCCGCCATGCGCAAGTCTGGCGCCTCGATCCGCGAGCCATAGGCAGTGCCGCGCCGGTGGTTGGAAACATCGGCCATGCCGCGCTGGATATGGCGCAGCCAGACCGGATCGAAGCCCAGGCTTTCGCCGCCCCGCAGCGGCGTTTCCACCCCGTCAACCGATTTGATCAGCCTCGGTTCCACCGCCCGCCCGGTTGCCAGCCGCGCCGTCATCACCGCCAGTTGCAGCGGCGATGTCAGCACGAACCCCTGCCCGATAGAGGCGTTGATCGTGTCGCCGATCTGCCATTCCGCGCCGCGCCGCTGCCGCTTCCAGTCGCGCGAGGGGTTCAACCCCTCGCTGATCGACGACAGCGGGATATCGTGGCGCACCCCCAGCCCCAGCCGGGTGGACATGGCGTTGATGCGGTCGATGCCGACACGCTGGCTCATCTCGTAAAAGAACACGTCGCACGATTGGGTCAGCGCGTCGGCCAGGTTCACATGGCCGTGCCCGCCGCCTTTCCAGCAGTGAAACCGCCGCCCCGACACCTCCAGATATCCGGGGCACCAGACAGTGTCCTGCGGCGTCATCACCCCGGCCTCCAGCGCGGCAAGCCCTGTCACCATCTTGTAGGTCGATCCGGGCGGATAGGCGCCCTGCACGGTCTTGTTGCCAAGGGGGTTGTGATCGTTCTCCAGCAGGGCGCGGTAATCGGGCACCGAAATGCCGCGCACGAACAGGTTGGGATCAAAGGTCGGGGCGGAATTGATCGCCAGCAGATCGCCGCTGTTGACATCGATCACCACCACCGCAGCACTTTCCCCGCCCAGCCGGGCCTGCACGAAATTCTGCAAGCGCCGATCGACGGTCAACTGGATGTTGTCGCCCGGATCGCCGGGTGTGCGGCCCAGTTCGCGCATGACGCGGCCGACCGCGTTCACCTCTATCTGTTTCGATCCGGCCCGCCCGCGCAACTGTTTTTCCATCCGCGCCTCGACCCCAACCTTGCCGATCTGGAATTTCGGGATCTGCAACAGCGGGTCGGGGTCTTGCAGCGCCTTCAGGTCGGCCTCGCTGACCGGGCCGACATAGCCGACGATATTGGCGAAATCCTCGGCCTGCGGATAATGGCGCGACAGGCCGACCTCTGGCGTCACGCCGGGCAGGGCGGGGGCGTTCACGGCCACTTTGGAAAACTGTTCCCAGGTCAGGCGTTCGGCCACCGTGATCGGCACGAAGCTGCTGCGCCGCGCGGTCTCGCGCAGGGTGCGTTCGATATCGTCCGGGGGCAGGGGGATCAGTTCGGCCAGCCGCGCCAGAACCCCGGCCACGTCGCCCGCATCCTCGCGCACGATGACCACGCGGTAGATCGGTTCATTGCCCGCCAGCAAGCCGCCGTTGCGATCGTGGATCAGGCCGCGTGCAGGCGGGATCAGGCGCAGGTTGATGCGGTTTTCCTCGGCCAGCATGCGGAACTGATCGGCCTGATCGACCTGCATGTGCCGCATCCGCGCGCCCAGCACCACCAGAACCGCCGCCTGAAGCCCGCCAAGCACCAGCGCGCGCCGGTTGATCCGCCGCGCGCTTTCCTCGGTATCCTTCTGGCTCCGTTTCACAGCCGCCGCCCCCTGCCGTCGGCCTTGCCGGGGGCCGCCCGTGTCACACCCAGGCCAAGATGCGAGGCGATCACCACCGCCGGATAGGCCACAACCGTCAGCACCATTTGCAGCAGCGTCAGGCCAAGCCCCGCCTGCGGCACCATCGCCAGTTCCAGCACCAGCCGATTGGCCAGCATCAAGGCCCCCATCACCCCCCCGACCAGCACCCATTCCAGCACAAAGGGCAGCGCCCGCGCAAGGCTGCCGCGCGCGCGCAGGAACTCTGACCCCAGCAACACCAGCAGCGCCCACAGCCCCGGCGGGCGCATCATCAGCATATCGGCCACCAGAAACACCGCCGCGATCAGGGGGGCGGGCACATAATCGGGCCGCCGCATGACCCAGGCGAAGGCCAGGCACAGCATCAGGTCCGGCCCCGGCACCCCGCCGGGCTGCGTCGAAAGCGGCAACAACCGGAAAAACAGCATCCCCCCGGCCAACAGCACGAACAGCCCGCGATAGCCCCAGCGCGATGACAGGAACGTCTCAGCCATCTGGCCCCTCCACCACTGGCGCGCCACCCGCCCCGGTCGCGACCAGGCCGCCGGGATCGGTGATGGTGGGGGCGGCCTGGCTGCGCAGCACACGCAGAAAATCCAGCCGCTCGTAATCGGCCGACAGGCGCACGCGCAACTGCCCGTCGGCCTCTTGCGCGACCTGCCCGACCAGCAGGTCGGCCGGAAACACCCCGCCATCGCCCGAAGACACCACCCGGTCGCCCGGCCGTACCTCTTCGGGCCGTTCCAGAAACTCCAGAAGCGGCGCGGCGCTGTTGTCGCCCGACAGCAGCGACCGCTGCCCCGATGGCTGGATGATCACCGGAATGCGGCTGTTGCTGTCGGTCAGCAGGATCACCCGCGACGTGCCCGGCCCCACCCCCGATATCCGCCCGACCAGGCCCAGACCGTCCATCGTCGCCCAGCCATCGCGTATCCCGTCGCGCGCGCCGACGTTCAACAGCACCGATTGGCGAAACGGCGACCCGCTGTCGGCCAGCACCACGCCGGTGACATGGGTCAGCTTGGGGTCAAGACGCACCTTGTTCAGATCCAGCAGCCGCGCGTTCTTCTGTTCCAGTTGCAGCGCGGCCTCGCGCCAGGCCTTCATCTGCTGCAATTCCCGGCGCAGTTCCTGATTCTGTTCATAGATCCGCGTGTAGGAATGGAAATTCTCCAGCATCCCCGCCGCCTTGGTCACCGGGATCAGCGCCCAGTCGAAATTCGGCACCACCCGGTCGATCAGGGCGGCGCGAAACCGTTCCACCCGTGGGCTGTCGATACGCCACAGCATGAAAAGGCCAAACAGGATCACCACCATGCACCCGATCAGAACCTGTCTGACCGGTCGGATGTGGTTGGGGTCGTTGTTGCCCGTCCTTGCCATGGGCACCTCGCCGGGAAAACCCGATCAGCTTTCGTAATCTATCACATGGCGCAGTTGTTTTTCGTGTTCCAGCGCCTTTCCGGTGCCAAGGGCCACGCAATTCAGCGTCTCGTCGGCGACCGAGATGGAAAGCCCCGTCTGTTCGCGCAGCGCCAGATCCAACTCTCCCATCAGCGCGCCGCCCCCGGTCAGCATCACGCCCCGGTCGACGATATCGGCGGCCAGATCGGGCGGCGTGGCCTCCAGCGCGGTCATCACCGCCTCGGTAATCTGTTGAACGGTTTCGGCCAGCGCCTCGGCCACTTGCGCCTGGTTGATCTCGATTTCCTTGGGCACGCCATTCAGCAGGTCGCGCCCGCGGATCTGCATCGAGGCACCGCGCCCGTCATCGGGCATCCGCGCCGTGCCGATAGAGGTCTTGATGCGCTCGGCGGTGGATTCGCCGATCAACAGGTTTTGCTGACGGCGCAGGTAGTTGATGATCGCCTCGTCCATCCGGTCGCCCCCCACCCGGACAGAGCGGGCATAGACGATATCGCCCAGGCTCAGCACCGCCACCTCGGTGGTGCCGCCGCCGATATCGACAACCATGTTGCCGGTCGGATCGGTGATCGGCATGCCCGCGCCGATGGCCGCGGCAATCGGTTCGGCGATCAGCCCGGCGCGCCGCGCGCCCGCCGACAGCACCGATTGCCGGATCGCGCGCTTTTCCACCGGGGTGGCGCCATGCGGCACGCAGACGATGATCTTGGGTTTGGAAAAGGTCGTGCGCTTGTGCACCTTGCGGATGAAATGCTTGATCATCTCTTCGGCCACGTCGAAATCGGCGATCACCCCGTCGCGCATCGGCCGGATCGCCTGAATGCTGCCCGGCGTGCGGCCCAGCATCAGTTTCGCATCCTCGCCCACCGCCAGAACCTGCTTCTTGCCGTCCTTGACGTGATAGGCCACGACCGAGGGTTCGTTCAGAACGATGCCCTTGCCCCGCACATAGATCAGCGTGTTCGCCGTACCAAGGTCGATCGCCATATCCGATGAAAACAGCCCTGGCATGCCGAACATTCCCTGTGCTTTCCTGCTGCTTGATCCGTTGCGCCCCGCGATTCCCCCGCAAGGCCGTCAGGCAGCGGTTATAGGCCCGCCGCGCGGGCGGTAAAAGGGGCGTGATCTGGCATTTAAGCGCAAATCCGCTTTTCCAATCCGCGCACAGGCGCCTGGCGCGGCAGAAAATGTTCGATCCGTGCAAGCAGGCATTTCGTGCCGCCCCACCGGCCAAGGCCCGAGTCGCGGCAGGGCGGCGCAAAACAGGGCGCGAAACCGGCGGGGGGGGCCATGGCCGCCCCCGCCATGGCCCGGCATCCGTCAGAACGCCGCCGCGGGCCGGGTTTTCTGGCGCCGGACGATCAGCTTGTTGAGCGCGTTCACATAGGCCCGCAATGACGCGACAACCGTATCGGTATCGGCCGATTGCCCGGTCACGATATGGCCCGCCTCTTCCATGCGCACCGAAACCGTGGCCTGCGCATCGGTGCCCTCGGTCACCGCATGCACCTGATAAAGCGCCAGCCGCGCCTCATGCGGATAGAGCATCCGCACCGCGTTGAAGGCCGCATCCACCGGCCCGTCGCCGGTCGCGTCGATCGAATGATCCACACCGTCGATGGCCAGCGTCAGCTCCGCCTCTTGCGGCCCGTCGGTGCCGCAGACCACGCGCAGACGTTTGACTTGCAGGTAATCATGTTCGGCATTGGTGGCGCTGTCGGCCACCAGCGCGACCAGGTCGTCGTCGTAAACCTCTTTCTTGCGGTCGGCGAGCGCCTTGAACCGCACGAACACATCGCCCAACTGGTTGTCGGCCAGATCATAGCCCAGATCGTGCAGCTTGGCGCGCAGCGCCGCGCGACCCGAATGCTTGCCCATCACCAGGCTGGTTTCCGACAGGCCGATATCGGTCGGGCGCATGATTTCGAAGGTTTCGGCGTTCTTCAGCATCCCGTCCTGATGAATGCCCGATTCGTGGGCAAAGGCGTTCTTGCCGACGATGGCCTTGTTGAACTGCACCGGGAACCCTGAAATCCCCGCCACAAGGCGGCTGGCCTGCATGATCTTCGTGGTGTCGATGCCGGTCTGGTAGGGCATGATGTCATTGCGCACCCGCAGCGCCATCACCACCTCTTCCAGCGCGGTGTTGCCCGCGCGTTCGCCCAGCCCGTTGATCGTGCATTCGATCTGGCGCGCACCGGCATCGACGGCGGCCAGCGCATTCGCCGTCGCCATGCCCAGATCGTTGTGGCAATGGGTGGCGAACACCACCTCGTCGGCCCCCGGCACCCGTTCCAGCAACATCGCGATCAGCGCGGCGGATTCGCGCGGCGCGGTATAGCCCACGGTATCGGGGATGTTGATGGTGGTGGCCCCGGCCTTGATGGCGATCTCGACCACCCGGCACAGGTAATCATGTTCGGTCCTCGTCGCATCCATCGGCGACCATTGCACGTTGTCGCACAGGTTGCGCGCATGGGTCACGGTGGCGTGGATCTGTTCGGCCATGCCGTCCTGATCCAGGCTGGTGATGCCGCGGTGCAGGGGCGAGGTGCCGATAAACGTGTGGATACGCGGGCGGGGGCTGTGTTTCACCGCCTCCCAGGCGCGGTCGATATCGGTGGTGCTGGCGCGGGCCAGCCCGCAGATCACCGCGCGTTTGGCCAGTTTGGCGATGTCGCGGACCGCCTCGAAATCGCCTTCCGACGCGATGGGAAATCCGGCCTCGATGATATCGACGCCCATGTCATCCAGCAGCGCCGCAATCTCCAGCTTTTCGTCATGGGTCATGGTGGCGCCGGGGCTTTGTTCGCCGTCGCGCAGGGTCGTGTCGAAAATCAGCACGCGGTCTTGCGCCTGTTTTGTGTCGGTCATGGGAAAATCCTGTGTGGTCTTGTGGGTCTCTGTTCCGTTGGCGTTGGGCGCTGTCTACTTCCGAGCGGTCGCGCCCAAAGGCACGCTCAGAAGCAGGTAAGGAGCAGAAGACCACGGGCGGGCAGGCCGCAAGGGGCGGGCAGGGCGCAATGCGCCCGCGCAACAGTGATATGATCGGCCCTGGTCATGGCACGGACTATACCCACGTCCGCGGAAAAGAAAACCCGGAAATTTGACGGGGCTGAAAACGCTGCCACCAAACGCTGCCAGCCAGGTCCGCGCCTTGTGGGCACGCTTTCGGCGCGTTTGATCGGGGTTGCTGCCCGATCCCGCCCCCTCATCCCCCGGCAGTCGTCAGCCCCCGGACACTTGTCAGCCCAGCCGGGCCTTGACCCGCGGGCCGACGCTGCCGAAATCCATCTGCCCGGTATAGGCGCCCTTGAGCACCGCCATCACCCGGCCCATATCCCGGATCGAGGTGGCGCCAACCTCTTCGACCGCGCGGTCGATGGCGGCCTCGGTTTCGGCGTCGGACAGTTGCCGGGGCAGGAATTCCTCGATCACGGTGATCTCGGCCAGCTCGCGCTCTGCCAGTTCCAGCCGCCCGCCTTCTTCATAGGCGCGGGCGCTGTCCTGGCGCTGGCGGACCATCCGGCCCAGAATCCCCAGTATCTCGGCATCAGTGACACCGGCATCATTGCCCTCGCCGCGCAGCGCGATGTCACGATCCTTGATCGCGGCATTGATCAGGCGCAATGTCGACAGGCGCGCGGCCTCTTGCGCCTTCATGGCGGCTTTCAGGGCCGTGGTGATCCTTGCACGCAAACTCATCCGTTCCCATCCCCATGGCTGTCGGAAGTGCCCACATTACCTTGTGCCCGCCGCCGTTACAACCACTCTATTTTTACCCAAGTACCTGAATTTCATAATCTTTTCAAATCCATCGCCGCCTTGACCTTGGCGGCATAGGGCACTAATGTCCCGCGAATTCAGCGAAATGGAGTCGGTCGCATGGCCCAAGGAACCCCCCCCGCCGCCAAGCCGACGGCATGTCTGGCGCTGGCCGACGGCACGGTGATCTTCGGCCACGGCTTTGGCGCCCATGGCGAGACGGTGGCAGAGCTTTGTTTCAACACCGCGATGACCGGCTATCAGGAAATCATGACCGATCCGTCCTATGCCGGGCAGGTCGTCACCTTCACCTTTCCCCATATCGGCAATACCGGCATCACCCCCGAGGATGACGAGGCGCGGGTGTCTTTCGCCGCCGGCATCGTGGTGAAATGGGATCCGACCGAACCGTCGAACTGGCGCGCAACCGGGGATCTGGCCGCATGGCTGGTCAAACAGGGCCGGATCGGCATCGGCGGTGTCGATACCCGCCGCCTGACCCGCGCGATCCGCCAGCAAGGCGCGCCCAACGTCGCGATCGCGCACGATCCCGACGGCAATTTCGATATCGGCGCGCTGGTGGCCAGGGCCCGCGCCTTCAGCGGCCTCGAAGGGCTGGATCTGGCCCGCGATGTGACCTGCGCGCAAAGCTATGCCTGGGATGAAATGCGCTGGGCCTGGCCCGATGGCTACACCCGCCGCACCGGGCCGGGGCACCGGGTGGTGGCGATTGATTATGGCGCGAAACGCAACATCCTGCGCAGCCTTGCCTCGGCCGGATGCTCGGTTCGGGTGCTGCCCGCGACCGCCACCCTGGATGAGGTGCTGGCCCATGATCCCGAAGGGGTGTTCCTGTCGAACGGCCCCGGCGATCCGGCGGCGACCGGTCTTTATGCGGTGCCGGTGATCAAGGCGCTGCTGGAACGCGATCTGCCGGTGTTCGGCATTTGCCTGGGGCACCAGATGCTGGCGCTGGCGCTGGGCGCGCGCACGGTCAAGATGAACCACGGCCACCACGGCGCCAACCATCCGGTCAAGGATCTGGAAACCGGCAAGGTTGAAATCACCTCGATGAATCACGGCTTCACCGTTGACAGCCAGACCCTGCCCGCCGGGGTGCTGGAAACCCATGTATCGCTGTTCGACGGGTCCAACTGCGGCATCCGCCTTCAGGATCGCCCGGTGTTTTCGGTGCAATACCACCCCGAGGCGAGTCCCGGCCCCCAGGACAGCGCCTATCTTTTCGACCGGTTCGTCGCCGCGATGGCCGCGCGCAGCGCTGCCTGAGGCGCGATCGAACCGCCGCCGTTAACCACCTGTTAATCTTGTGGGTAAAGGATGCAGGGGCATTCCCAACGGCGGCCCATGGTCTTGCATGACTGATCACTCCGTAAATTTGGGGCCTGCGGCCCGCCCTGCCGTGCCGGGGGCCTTGCCGCGGGCACGCCCGGCGCTTGCGGTGGTGCGCGGGCAGGGGGGCACCGCCCCACCCCGGCTTGGCGCGATCCTGCTGGAAAACGGCGCGCTGAAACCCGGCGATCTTATCCGCGCGCTGGCCCTTCAGGGCCGCGAACAGGCGCGGCTTGGCGATATCCTGGTGGGCCACGCCATGGTGACAGAGGCAGAACTTTTCGACGCCCTCGCGCAGCAATGGCACGCGGGGGTGCCCGATCTGGCCAATTGCCCGCCCGATCCCCGCCTTGTCGATCTGCTGGGGGCGCAGACCTGCCTGCGCGACGGGCTGCTTCCCTGGAAGGATGTCGGCGGCGCCACCGTGGTGCTCACCGCCCGGCCCGAGGAATTCGAACGCCACCGCCCGAAGCTGGAGGATCGGTTCGGCCGCGTCATCATGGGCCTGACCAATGAACGCGATCTGCACGCCGGGCTTTTGACCACCCGGCGCGCCGATCTGCGCCAGCGGGCCGAAAGCCGCGTCGCCCCGCGCTTTAGCTGCCGGGTCTGGACCGGCGTCACCTTTCGCCGTGCCGCGTTCGGCGCGGGGCTGTGCCTGGCGCTGCTGCTGTCCCTCGCGCCGGTCGCAGCCCTTGCAGGGGTTACGGCGCTGGCGCTGGCGATGATGGTGCTCAACACCGGGTTGCGCGCCACGGCCGCGCTGGCCACGCTGCGCGGTCATGCCCGCCCGGCGCCCGATACCGCCCCCCGCCCATCCCGCCCGATCCCGTATCCGGTGCCCATCGGGCGGCTGCCGGTCGTGTCGGTGATGGTGCCGCTTTACCACGAACCCGATATCGCGCCGCGCCTTGTCGCCCGGCTGGGCAGGCTGACCTATCCCAAGGAACTGCTCGACGTGCTGCTGCTGGTCGAGGCCGAGGATGCCGCCACCCGCGCCGCGCTGCACCGCGCCCGCCTGCCGCGCTGGATGCGGGTGATCACCGTGCCCGCCGGGCCGATCAAGACCAAACCGCGCGCGCTCAATTTCGGGCTGGATTTCTGCCGGGGCAGCGTGATCGGCGTCTATGACGCCGAAGACGCGCCCGAGGCCGATCAGATCCATCGCGTCGTGCGCCGGTTCCACGCGGCCGGCCCCGATGTCGCCTGCGTGCAGGGCGTGCTCGATTTCTACAACCCGCGCCGCAACTGGTTGTCGCGTTGTTTCACGGTGGAATATGCCGCGCTGTTCCGGCTGGTGCTGCCGGGGCTGGAACGGCTGCGCCTGCCGATCCCGCTGGGCGGCACCACGCTGTTCTTCCGCCGCACCACGCTGGAGGATCTGGGCGCCTGGGATGCGCATAACGTAACCGAGGATGCCGATCTGGGCATACGCCTGGCCCGGCACGGCTATCGCACCGTGGTCCTTGATACCGTGACCGAGGAAGAGGCGAATTGCCGCCTCCTGCCCTGGGTGCGGCAGCGATCGCGCTGGATCAAGGGCTACATGATGACCTGGGCGGTGCATATGCGCGACCCGCTGGCGCTCTGGCGCGATCTGGGGCCGCGCGGGTTTTTCGGCTTTCAGGTGATGTTCCTGGCCGCACCCGTGCAATTTCTTCTGGCGCCGGTGCTCTGGTCCTTCTGGGCGCTGGCGCTGGGGCTGGGCCACCCGCTGGCTGGTGCCCTGCCGGGTTGGGCGGGCGCGGGGCTGATCGCGGCTTTCGTGCTGGCCGAGGCGGTCAATGTGGTGATCGGCATGGTCGCCGTTTCGGGGCGGCGGCATCGCGGGCTGCGGCGCTGGGTGCCGACGCTGCATCTTTACTACCCGCTGGCGGCGGCGGCGGCGTGGAAGGCCGCCTATGAACTGCTGGCGCGGCCCTTCTACTGGGACAAGACATCGCACGGCATCTGCGACGTGGCCGATCCCTGCGCGGCGGCCCATATCGGCTGACCAGCCGTTGCGTCATGTCGGCTGATCAGCCGTGGCGTCTGGCATCCAGCCGCAGCCGGGTCTCGAACGCATGCGAGATGTGATCGCGCAGCGCCTGATGCGCGGCATCGCCGTCATGGCGGGCGATCGCCTCGACGATCGCATCATGTTCCACCAGCGCCGCCTGACCGCGCCCGTCGGCGGCCAGCGATGTGGTCGCCAGCAGCGCCATCGACCGGTGCACAAGATCAAGCTGCTGCACCAGATACCGGTTGTGCGATGCCAGGTGGATCTGCTTGTGAAACCGCCGGTTGGCGCGCGACAGCGCCTGCGGATCGCCCACAAGCGCGCGATCCTCGCCCGCCATGGCGCGCAGCACCCGGATTTCCTCGTCGGTGGCGTGGCGCGCCGCCAGCCGCGCCGCCAGCCCCTCCAACTCGGTGCGCACCACATAAAGCTCTGCCAATTGGTTGTGATCGAGCGAGGCCACGATCAGGCTGCGCCCGTCGCGCACCAGCATCGATTGCGTCTCCAGCCGCTGCAACGCCTCGCGGATCGGGGTGCGCGACACGCCGAACCGCTCCGCCAGTTCCGATTCCACCAACCGGTCGCCGGGGCGGTAGATGCCGGTGTCGATCGCGTGCAGGATCAGCGAATAGGCATCGCGATGCGGTGTTTTCGGCTCAGCCATGGTGCCTCCGTCAGTTCGGCGCCACCTTAATGCAATTTCAGAAAAAGTTGATATACTGAGAGTCCTTCAGAAGGCGAATTTGACGCTTTTGACGTCTGGATGTGTAACAATTCAGGGAGGTTCATGATCCGCCCCGACTTTCTTTCCCCGCCAGAGCGGCGCGAGCTTGAGGCTTGCGCGCGCAATCAACGCGAGAACCGTGGCATTGCGCGACGGGCAAACGCGATTCTGTTGCTCGACGATGGCGAGAGCTGCGCCAAAATCGCAAAGTTTCTGTATCTTGACGAGGGCACGATCCGTGGCTGGTCACAACACCTCGCGACGGGATGGCTGGGACACTTTGGCCGTTGACAGCCGGAAAGGCGGCCGGTCCCGCCTGATGGCTCCGCAGGAGGTCTCCTTGTGCGACTGGCTCGGGGGGCGCTTCTGCCGCCCCACGGCGGAGATCAGAGCCCATATTTCAGCACAGTTCGGCCTGCGTTACCCGCATTCCGGCTGCATCAGGCTTCTGGCCCGACTGGGTTTCGAGTCCCGCAAATCCAAGGTCCTGACGCGCGTTGCGTCCGCTAAAAAGCAAGCCGAATTTATCGCATTGTACAAGAGGTTGATGCGGGCATTGTCGGCTGATGAAGCGATCCATTTCGCCGATGCCGCCCACCCGAAAACTGGTCGCTGATGCGATCCTGAAGTTCTTTCGGGAAACCATCCCGAATGAGTGGAAAACCTACCAAAGCCAGATGTCACACACCTTCCGCGTCACAACCCATAAGAAATTTCGGGTTTTCAGGTAGCATCGGTCTATCAACTTTTTCTGAAACTGCGTTAGCGCAACTGGGCCGCGGTGCGCCGCACCGTTTCCAGACGCGACGCATTGGGCGGGTGCGATCCCAGAAACTGGTTGCCCGGATCGGGGATGCGGGCAAAGAACGCCGCCCCCCGCATCGGGTCATAGCCCGCGCGATGGGTGATCACGGTGCCCAGTTGATCGGCCTCCAGCTCATAGTTTTTGGAAAAGGTGCGCCCGCCCACCCCCGCGCCGATCTGCTGCGCGGTATCGATGCTGCTCGCCGACCCGCCCCCCAGCGCCACCAGCGTGCCCAGCAGGATCGCCCCGGTCATGGCCGTTTGCTGGCCGCGCGGGATATGGCCCATGATGTGGTGGGCGGATTCGTGGCCAAGGATGAACGCGATCTCGTCGGCATTGCGGGCTTCGGTGATCAGCGGCAGCGTGAAGGTGATCACCGGCCGCCCGGAATTGTCAAGCGATTGATACGCGTTCGCGGGCACGCCCGCCCGTGTATCGACCCGGATATCGAAATCGCAATTCGCGCGCGGGACACGCGCGCGGCATTCCGCCTCGGTCACCGGCTCCATCCGCCGCACCACGCTGGCGAATGTGCGCGCGGCCTCGTTCGGGGAAAGTTTCGGGCCGGGCGGCGGCAAGTTGACGGGCCCCTGCGCGGCGGGCCCCGGCGCCGGTTCGGGCAGGGGGGCACAGGCGGCCAGGGCCAGGGCGAACACGCTCAGACTATGTGCTATCGGGCGCAAGACACTCTCCGTCAGATGCTGCGGTCACGGGGTATCGCCATGCAATCACACCCGGCCCGAATGGTAAATCCCCTTGGAAACGCCTCAGGCGGCCTCTATGCTTGGCGTATGTTTACCATCGAACACGATTTCGACGCGACAGTGGTCACCCTTGTGGATGAGGGCGCGGCACCCCTGCAAGAAGACGTCACCCTGAACGCCTTTGAAGATTGCATCACCGTCAACCAATACGATCCGCGCCGCGAAGACATGGTGACCATCACCCTGTCAATGGCGCAGGCCCAGGATCTCGCTGCCGCGCTGAACCTGCCCGAAGGCATCTACCGCATCAAACGCCCGACCCCGCGATAGCGGGTTTCGGCCCATCGGGTTCATTGTCTTGAACGGTGCGCGCTTGGTCGGCGTGGAGACGCGTATTTGGGCCAAGATGAACCGGGATAGTATTTTCTCGGGTGCTCACGCGGCGGATCTGATCGCGCGCAACAGGCGCCAAGGCGCGCCTTACGGGATGATCCTGGTGTATTTGGTTCCGCCCAGCGTGGCCCCGGCCATCAGCCCCGCCTGACCGAACACGAAGGCGATGATCGGCGCAAGCCCGGTGGTGGTGTCGGTGCCAAGGCTGCCGCCCTGATCGTCGATCGCATATTTCATGTCGGCCCCGACCGCCCATCCCGACGCGCGGCGAAAATCCGAAAGCGCCTCTTCGGTCATGAAAAACAGCGCATGCGCATATTGCTGCGCGCCGATCTGAAGGCCAAAGGTGGCGCGGGTGGCCGAATAATAATCCACCGTGACGCCATTGATCTGCAACGCCCCCCGGCCATAGCTGCCGCCGATGCCCAGGCCCGCCTCGGTCACCAGCGGCATGTACAGGATGCCAAAGGCTTTGTCGGCCAGGTCGCGGGTGCCGGCATAGTTGGTGAAAAGATACTCGCGCGTCGCCTCGACCCGCGCGTCGATCACGGCGGCGTCCTTGCTGTCCACACCGTTGCCGCAGGCCGCCGTCAGCGTGAGCATCGCGCCCGCGCCCGCCAGAAGGCCACGCCGCGATAGGAATGAAAGCCCGTTGTTCATGTGCTGCCCCATGGTTGAACGGCCGATTTCTGGCCGATTGCGGCTATTTATAGGGGCAGAGCCACGAAATGTCACCTGATACTGTGGTGATCGGCGGTAAATCGCGCTTTTTCCGGTCGGGCAGAATCGCCAGGGGCGCGTCTTGCGCCCAACCCGGTCAGCACCCTGACCGCCCAAAAACCCTCGCTCATTTCATCTTGGCCCAAATACGCGAATCCCCGCGCCGACCACGCGCGCGCCGGTCAGGGCAATGACCCCGACCAACCCAAACCTGCCCTAAAGCCGGGTGATGCGGCGGGTGGCGCGCATGGCTTGCCCTGCATTTTTCGCCGTCTGTTTGGCGCGGCGGTCCTGATCGGCCTCGGCCCCGGTCAGGGGGGGCTGATCCTTGCGGCGCCGTCCCAGCATGGAAAACCCGCTGCGGATACCGTGATTGATCACCTGCCGGATGATCATGTTGATGATGGCGTTGGCGTTCATGCTGGCCTCCTGATGGTCAGTCCTCGAACAACTCGCTTTGTCCGGGGCGGGGGGTGTCTTCGTCTTCGGCGTCCTGCCCAAAGCCGGGGGCGGGGCGGTTATCAAGCAGCCCTGCGGCGCGCAGATCCTTCAGACCCGGCAGATCCCGCGCGCTTTCCAGACCGAAGTGATCCAGGAAACCGTCGGTCACCACGAATGTCACCGGCCTGCCGGGGGTCAGGCGGCGGCGGCCAAAGCGTATCCAGTCGAGATCCAGCAACTGCTCGATCGTCCCGCGCGACACGGCCACGCCGCGAATTTCCTCGATCTCGGCGCGGGTCACGGGTTGATGGTAGGCGATGATCGCCAGCGTTTCAATCGCGGCGCGCGACAGTTTGCGCATCTCGACGGTTTCGTGATGCATCAGATAGCCCAGATCGGGCGCCGATCGAAACGCCCAGCCGTCGTTGATGCGCACCAGATGCACGCCGCGCCCGGCATAATGGCGGCGCAGGGCCGCCAGCGCCTCGGCCGGGTCGCAGCCATGCGGCATCCGCGCGGCCAGCGCCTGCACCGTCAAGGGATCGGCCGATGCGAACAGCATCGCCTCGACCATGCGTTCCTGTTCGGCCATCGTGGGCGGGGCGAAAAGCGGCGTTTCCGCAGCGGTGTCGGCGCTCTTGTCGGTCATGTCGGCTCCGATCTGGCGCGGATCTGGATCGGGGCGAATGTGTCGCCCTGCCTTATGTCGATCTGGCCGCGTTTGGCCAGTTCCAGCGTTGCCGCGAATGTCGCCGCCGTGGCCGACCGGCGCCGCGCCGGATCGTCCAGCCAGTCGGCGGGCAGGTAAGACGCCAGATCGGCCCAGCCGATGTCCGCCCCCCCGGCGCCCAATTGCCCGCGCATCCGTTCCAGCGCCTGTTCCAGCGTGTAAACGTCATGCCGGTCAAAGGCATAGGGGCGGAATTCGTCGCGGGTGCGCAGCCGCGCATAGGCCTGCATCAGATCCAGCAGCGTCGCGCCATATTCAAAGCGACGCACCCGCGTCACATCCTGCGGCAGGCCGCGCGCGAAGAAATCGCGCCCCAGCCGGTCGCGCGCCATCAGTTGTGCTGCGGCCGCGCGCATCGCCTCAAGGCGCTGCAACTGAAAGGCCAGATGTGTCGCCAGATCCTCGGCCGACGGGCCGTCCTCGGTCGGGTCTGGCGGCAGCAGCAGCCGCGACTTGAGATAGGCAAGCCAGGCCGCCATCACCAGATAATCGGCGGCCAGTTCGATGCGCAGGGCGCGCACCCGTTCCACGAACCCCAGATATTGCTCGGCCAGTTGCAGCACCGATATCTTGCGCAGATCGACCTTTTGCGTGCGCGACAGCGTCAGCAACAGGTCAAGCGGCCCCTCGAACCCGTCCACATCGATGATCAGCGCCTCATCGGCGCGGCGGGCGAGGATATCGGCGGCGTCGGGTTCAGCCATCGGCCCCGCCCAGATACCGCCCATGATACCGCCCATGATACCGGTGAATTCCGCCTCAAGGGCGGCGCAGTCAAGCGCGGGCGCCATCTCGGGGCGCAGGGCCAGCGCGCGTTCGGCGCGGGCAATGGCCCCGGCGCTCATCGGTCCCACCCGTTCGGCGACCTCCGCGGCCTCACGCGCATCGCCATTGCAATGCAGCACCAGGTCGCATCCCGCCGCCAGCGCCGCGCCCGCGCGCGCGCCCACCCGCCCGGCCAGCGCCTGCATGGAAATGTCATCGGTCATCAGCAGCCCTTCAAACCCGATCCATGCGCGGATCATAGCAAGGATTTCCGGCGATGTCGTGGCGGGGTTGTGCGGATCAAGCGCGTCAAAGACCACATGCGCCGTCATGCCCAGCGGCAGGTCGGCCAGCGCCCGGAACGGCACGAAATCGGTCTGCCGCAGGGTCTCGATATCGGCACTGACGCGCGGCAGGTGGTGGTGGCTGTCGGCCTCTGCGCGGCCATGGCCGGGCAGGTGCTTGACCACCGGCAACACGCCCCCCGCCAGCAAACCATCGGCCACCGCGCGCGCGGCGGTGGTCACACTTTCGGCATCGGTGCCATGGCAGCGGTTGCGCAGGAACGGGTGGGTGTCGGGCCCGGCGATGTCGGCCACGGGCGCGCAATTGGTGTCGATGCCCAGCGCGCGCAATTCCGCCGCGATCAGCGCCGCGCGCAGATACAGCGCCCGCGTACTGCCCCCGCTTTGGGCCATCTGCTCCAGCGGCGGCAGCCAGTCGCGCCACTGCGGCGGGCGCAGCCGCGCCACGCGCCCGCCTTCCTGATCGATCAGCACCGGCGCGTCGCGTCCGACCGCATCGCGCAGATCCGCCGTCAGGCGGCGGATCTGCGCGGGATCGATCAGATTGCGGGCAAAAAGGATGAACCCCCAGGGATCGGCGCGGCCCAGAAACCGCGCCTCATCGCGCGACAGGCGGGGGCCGGCGCAGCCAAGGATGCACGCCCCCGCGACCATTCAGCGGATCATGACCGGGATGCAGCTTGTGTCTTCGGCCAGGAGCGTGGCGCAGAACCGGCGCGCATCGCCTTCATCGGCAAAGCCCAGCGCGCGCAGACGCACAAAGCTGCGCCCGTTGCTTTCGGCGGCCTGAATAACCGGCTGCCGCCCTTCCAGATAGGCGCCGAACCGGCTTTGCAGGCGCTCCCATGCCTCCCCGGCCTTTTCCGCGTCGTCAAAGGCGCCAAGCTGCACCAGCCTGGTGCCGGGGGCCAGGTTTTCGGGGTCGGTCACCGGTTCGGGGGCCAAGGTTGCGGGGGTTTCGGCCACAAGGTTTTCCACCTGCCCGATCGGGGCATCAAGCGCCGCGATCCGGTCGTGCGCACCCGCTCCGGCCTTCGGACGGGCAAGGGGGCGGGGCGAGCGCAGGATGCTGCTCTTGACGCCCAGCGCCTCGGCCAGCGCCGCATCAAGGGCGCTGCCGAACACCCCGGACGTGCCGGGTTCTTCGGAAAGCGCCCTGGTCTGGCTGGCCGCTTCGGCGGCAAGGGCGCCGGGTGTGTCGGGCACAGGGTCGGCAAGGTCGGCAGGGGCGGCAGGGTCGGTCGTGCGCAGACTGGCCAGCACCACCGGCGGCGCCTCGGCCGTGATCCGGTGTTCGGCCCTGGTGACGGCGTCCATGGGCCGGTCTTCCTCTGCCAGGCGAATCGGGCGCGGCGCCAGAACCACGCGATCGGCGGGCGCCGCCGCCTCGCCCAGCGCGGCCACGCGGTTCACCGACAGGCCCTGATGCGCGGCCTGCTGCCCGCCCGGATCATCGGGCGCGATCCGGCCCAGCCCCGCAAGGGCATGCACCACCGGAACCCCGCTGACATCGCGCACCATCAGCCGATAGGTCCAGACCCCAAGCCCCATCACCAGCGCAACCGATACAACGGCCACCCCCCAGCGCATCGTGGTCTGCACAACCTCCAGCCGCGCCGCAGGTTCGGATGCCGAAAAATCCTCGAAATAACTTTCTGCCATGCTCTGCCCCATCACCCCGGCGCGTTACCCGCCGTGGGTTTGCTGCGACCGCTGTCGCGGCCCTTGGTTTGCTCCGGCACCCGGCCGGTTATCGTTCAAAACTGCCTGCTGACCGGTTGCGGTGGCTTTTATCAGCGCATTTCCACGACCGGCTTGACCCCAAGGATACCAAGACCTGAGGAAATAACAACAGCCACGGCACGGGCAAGGGCGATTTTCGCCTGCGACGTGGCAATGTCACCCTCCTGGATGAAACGCAGCGCCGGATCGTCATGGCCCTTGTTCCACAGGCCATGCAGATCCCCGGCCAGTTCATACAGGAAAAACGCGATGCGATGCGGTTCCTTGGTCCGCGCGGCCAGATCCACCTGGCGCGGCCATTCGGCCAGTTTGCGCGCCAGTGCCAGCTCTGCCTCATGCGCCAGGCGCGACAGATCGGCGGCGGCAAGGCTGGCATCATCGGCGGGGATACCCGCCTCGCCCGCCTTGCGGATCACCGAACAGATCCGCGCATGGGCGTATTGCACATAGAACACCGGGTTTTCGCGGGATTGTTCCAGCACCTTGTCGAAATCGAAATCCAGCGGCGCGTCGTTCTTGCGGGTCAGCATCACGAACCGGGTCACATCGGGGCCGACCTGATCGACCACCTCGCGCAGCGTCACGAAGGTGCCCGCGCGTTTCGACATCTTGTAGGGCACGCCGCCGCGCCACAGCTTGACCAGTTGCATCAGCCGCACCTCAAGCGGCACCCGCCCGCCCGACAGGGCCGAAACGGCCGCCTTCATCCGCTTGACATAGCCGCCGTGATCGGCGCCGAACACATCGATCAACAGATCGTAGCCACGGCTGATCTTGTCGTAATGATAGGCGATATCGGGGGCGAAATAGGTCCAGGAGCCATCGGATTTGCGGATCGGGCGATCCACGTCATCGCCATGCGCGGTTGACCGGAACAGCGTCTGCTCGCGCTCTTCCCAATCCTCGGGCAGCTTGCCCTTGGGCGGCTCCAGCACCCCCGTATAGATCAGCCCGGCATCATCCAGCGCCTTGATCGCCGCCTCGATCCGGCCGGTGCCGTAAAGCGATTTCTCCGAGAAATAGCGATCCATCGTCACGCCCAGCGCCGCCAGATCGTCGCGGATCATCGCCATCATCCGCTGCATGGCGAATTCGCGCACCAGGTCCAGCCAATCGGCCTCGGGACGGTTCAGCAGGCTGTCGCCGTATTTTTCCTTCAGCGCGTTGCCGACCGGGATCAGGTAATCGCCGGGATACAGCCCCTCGGCGATCTCGGGCGAAAGCCCGTGCGCCTCGCGGTAGCGTTCATAGGCCGACCGCGCCAGCACATCGACCTGCGCGCCGCCATCGTTGATGTAATATTCGCGCGTCACCTCATGGCCGGTAAAGATCATCAGCCGCGCCAGCACATCGCCAAACACCGCGCCGCGCACATGGCCGACATGCATCGGCCCGGTCGGGTTGGCCGACACGAATTCGATATTCACCCGCTGCCCCGCGCCGATGTCCGACCGGCCGAAATCGGTGCCCGTGCGCAGCACCGTGCCAACCATGCCCTGCCATTGCGCCGCCGCCAGCGCCAGGTTGATGAACCCCGGCCCCGCCACTTCGGCGGTGGCGATGCGCGGATCGGTGGCCAGATCGGCGGCCAGCGCCCCGGCGATATCGCGCGGTTTCAGCCCGGCGGGCCTGGCCAGCACCATCGCGGCGTTGGTCGCCATGTCGCCATGGGCGGGGTCGCGCGGCGGTTCCACCGCCACGGCCGCATAATCCATCCCGGCAGGCAGGGTTCCGGCCGCCACCAGCGCCTCAAGCCCGGCAATCACGCGGGCGCGCATTTCTGAAAACAGGTTCATCTTGTCATCCTTTGCCGGGGCAGGGTGTATCACGGCCCACGCCCGCGTCAATCATCGCCACAAGCAGCCGGGGCGGAAGGATGATCGGCCCCGCCCCTTGGGCGCACAAGCAAATCTTTTTTCCCATCCTCTCGAAAAAATACTCGTATCCGGCGCCCGCCACGCGCGCGCCGGTCGGGGCAATGAACCCGACGGGCCGAAACCGCCCTAGCCGTATTGCGCCACCGTCGATCCGGCAAGGGCGGCCATGTTGATCAGCCCCCGCGTGGTGATCGAGGGGGTGACGATATGCGCCCGGTTGCCCATGCCCATCAGGATCGGCCCCACCTCCAGCCCGTTACCACGCATTTTCAGGATGTTGCGCACGCCGCTGGCCGCGTCGATGCTGGCAAAGATCAGGATGTTCGCGGCGGCGCTGTAGCGGGCGTTGGGAAAGATCCGCGTCCGCAATTCGGGATCGAGTGCGGCATCCACCGACATCTCGCCCTCATAATCGAAATCGACCCCGGCGGCATCCAGAAGCGCCAGCGCCGCGCGCATCCTGCGGCCGCTGTCATTGTCGAGATTGCCGAATTGCGAATGCGAACAGATGGCGATCTTGGGCGTGACCCCGAAGCGGCGCGCGTGGCGCGCGGCGCCGATGATGGTGTCGCGCAACTGTTCGGGGGTGGGTTCGGCATGTATCTGGGTGTCGGCGATGAACAGCGGCCCCTCTTCCTGGATCATCAGCGACAGCGCCCCGACGGGGTGGCGGGTGGTATCGGCCAGCATCTGCGTGACATAGTTCAGGTGCCACAGATACTGCCCGAACGTGCCGCAGATCATGCTGTCGGCCTCGCCCCGGTGGACCATCACGGCGGCGATGGCGGTAGAGTTGGTGCGCATCACCGCACGCGCGGTGTCAGGGGTGACGCCGCGCCGTTCCAGCACCCGGTGATAGGTTTCCCAGTAATCGCGATAGCGCGGATCGCTTTGGGGGTTCACGCACTGGAAATCCTTGTCGGGGCGGATCGGCAGGCCGGCCCGTTCGCAGCGCGCGGCCACCACGTCGGGGCGGCCGATCAGCACCGGTTCTTCGGTGGTTTCCTCGAGCAGGGCGTTGGCGGTGCGCAGCACCCGTTCATCCTCGCCCTCGGCGAAGACGATGCGCCGCGACGTGGCGCGCGCCGCCTCGAACACCGGGCGCATCAGCAGCGCCGATCGGAACACCGACCCGTCAAGTTTCATCTTGTAGGCGTCAAGATCGTCGATTGGCCGGGTCGCGACGCCCGTTTCCATCGCGGCCTTGGCCACGGCGGGGGCCACGATGCCCATCAGGCGCGGATCAAAGGGTTTGGGGATCAGGTAATCGGCGCCGAAGGTCATCTGTTCGCCACGATAGGCCGCCGCCGCCTCGGCGCTCGTGGTGGCGCGGGCAAGCTGGGCGATGCCCTCGATACAGGCGATTTTCATCGCGTCGTTGATCTCGGTCGCGCCGACATCAAGGGCGCCGCGAAAGATGAAGGGAAAGCACAGAACATTGTTGACCTGATTGGGATAATCAGACCGCCCGGTAGCGATTATTGCGCCGGGCGCAACGGTGCGCGCGACGTCCGGGTCAATCTCGGGGGCGGGGTTGGCCAGCGCGAAGATGATCGGCCGCGGGGCCATCCGCGCCACCATCGCCGCCGTCAGAACACCGGGCCCCGACAGGCCAAGGAACAGATCGGCGCCGTCGATCACATCATCGAGCGTGCGCAGATCGGTCTTTTGCGCGTAGGCGGCCTTTTGGGGGGTCATGTCGACCTCGCGGCCCTCAAATACCAGGCCGTGGATATCGCACAGCCAGATGTTTTCGCGCCGCACCCCCAGTTTTTGCAGCATGTTCAGGCAGGCGATCCCCGCCGCCCCGCCCCCGGTCGAGACGATCTTGATATCCGCGAACGCCTTGCCCGCCACATGCAGCGCATTGACCGCCGCCGCCCCCACCACGATGGCGGTGCCGTGCTGATCGTCGTGAAACACCGGGATGTTCATGCGTTCCTGACACAGCCGCTCCACGATAAAGCAGTCGGGCGCCTTGATATCCTCAAGATTGATCGCGCCAAAGGTGGGTTCCAGCGCGCAGACGATATCGGCCAGCTTTTCGGGATCGGATTCGTTCACCTCGATATCGAAACAGTCGATATTGGCGAATTTCTTGAACAGAACCGCCTTGCCCTCCATCACCGGTTTGGAGGCCAGCGCGCCGATATTGCCCAGGCCCAGCACCGCGCTGCCGTTGGTGACCACCGCGACCAGATTACCGCGCGCGGTAAAGCGGGCGGCATTGGCCGGATCGGTCTTGATTTCCAGGCAGGCCTCGGCCACGCCGGGGCTGTAGGCGCGCGACAGGTCGCGGCCATTTGCCATCGGTTTGGTCGCGCGGATTTCGAGCTTTCCGGGTTTGGGAAATTCGTGGTAATCCAGCGCCGCCTGCCGCGTGTTGTCCTGCCGGGTCTCTTCCATCATGCCTCCCTTGCGCCACCGGGGGCGTCTTTGTTTAACGTTAAACTACACCGTTCCCGCAGAAATAGCGCCCCTGAGGTGCCCGGTTCAAGCGGAACTTGCAAAATCGGCGGGCGCGGATCACTCTGGCCGCAGCAGGCGGGGAAGGTGATGACAGCGACCAAGGCGGACAGAGAGGCGGACATCGCAGAGCCGACGCGGGATCTGCGGGCGGATCCGGGGTTTTATTTGGGGGGGCCGGGGATGGGGCTGGAACGGATCGGGGCCGCAGATGATCCGGCCGATGATCTGTCAGCGGTGCCGCCCGTCCCCGCCGGTTGGGGGGCGGCATGAGTGTTGCGCAGGACATCCGGCCTGACCTGATCGGGGCCGCCCGCGCCGTGCGCGAAAACGCCCATGCGCCCTATTCGGGGTTCAGGGTGGGGGCGGCGATCCTGGCCGGGTCTGGCGCCATCTATCGCGGCTGCAACGTGGAAAACGCCGCCTATCCCGAAGGCACCTGCGCCGAGGCGGGCGCCCTTGCCGCGATGGTCGCGGCGGGGGAACGGGTGATCGCCGCGGTTGCCGTGATCGCCGACAGCCCCGATCCGGTGCCGCCCTGCGGCGGCTGCCGACAGAAGCTGGCGGAATTCGCGGGCGGCGATGTGCCGGTGACGCTGGCCACCACCGCGGGCGCATCGCGGGTGGTGCTGTTGGGCGATCTGCTGCCGGGCGCGTTCCGGTCCCTGCATCTGGGCAGGCCATGACCGACGCGCGCCGCATCCTGCAACGTCTGCGCGACCGGGAGGCGCTTTCGCCCGCTGAAATCGCGTGGTTCGCCGATGGGCTTGCCAACGGCGCGGTCAGCGATGCGCAGGCGGGGGCCTTTGCCATGGCCGTCTGTCTGAACGGGCTGGGAGAGGCGGGGCGCGTGGCGTTGACCTGTGCGATGCGCGATTCCGGGCAGGTGCTGCGCTGGGATCTGCCGGGGCCGGTGATCGACAAGCATTCAACCGGGGGCATCGGCGATGCCGCGTCGCTGCTGATCGCGCCGGCCTTGGCGGCTTGCGGGGCGTTTGTGCCGATGATCGCGGGGCGCGGCCTTGGCCATACCGGCGGCACGCTTGACAAGCTGGAGGCGATACCGGGGCTGCGCACCGGTATCGGCCCGGACCGGCTGCGCGCCATCGTGGCCGATGTCGGCTGTGCCATTGTCGGCGCGACCGACGATATCGCGCCCGCCGACAAACGCCTTTACGCGGTGCGCGATGTGACGGGGGCGGTGGAAAGCATCGATCTGATTACCGCCTCGATCCTGTCGAAAAAGCTGGCGGCGGGGCTGGGGGGGCTGGTGTTGGATGTCAAGGCCGGGTCGGGCGCCTTCATGCGCGATCGGGCCGGGGCGCAGGCGCTGGCCCGTGCGCTGGTGGACACGGCCAATGGCGCGGGCTGCCCGACTGTGGCGCTGATCACCGACATGGATCAACCACTGGCCACGGCGGCGGGCAATGCGCTGGAGGTCTGCGAGGTGATGGAAACGCTGACCTGCACCTCTGTCAGCCCGCGGCTGTGGGATCTTTCCTGCGCGCTGGGTGGCGAGGCGCTGGCGCTGGCCGGTCTGGCCGCCGACCCCGACGAGGGGGGCGCGCGCATCGCCGCCGCGCTTCGGTCCGGGCGCGCGGCCGAGGTATTCGGCCGCATGGTCGCGGCGCTGGGCGGCCCGGCGGATTTCGTGGAACGCTGGCCCGACCGCCTGCCCGCCGCGCCCGAGGTGCGGGTGGTGCCCGCGCCGTTCGAAGGGTTCGTGACCGCGATCGACGGGCGGGCGCTGGGCATGGCGGTGGTCGATCTGGGCGGCGGGCGCAGGCGGGGCGATGACCGGGTTGATCCCTCGGTCGGGCTGGCGGATCTGGCGCTGATCGGGGATCATGTCGCCCCCGACCTGCCGCTTTGCGTGGTGCATGCGGCAGATGCGGCGGCGGCGGACCGGGCGGTGGCGGCGGTGCAGGCGGCCTATGTTCTGGGCGAAAGCGCCGGGGCAGAGCCGCCGCTGATCCTGGATCGGATCGCCGGATGACGCGGGCCTTTCTGGTGGTGATGGATTCGGTGGGCGCGGGCGGCGCGCCTGATGCCGCCGATTTCGGTGACGCGGGGGCCAATACGCTTGGCCATATCGTGCAGGCCTGTGCCGAGGGGCGCGCGACCGACCGGCGCGCGGGCCCGTTGCTTGTGCCGCATCTGGATGCGCTGGGCCTTGGCGCGGCGATCCGGCTGGCATCGGGGGCGGCCACGCCGGGGCTTGCGGCAGTGCCACAGGGCCGGTGGGGTGCGGCGACAGAGGTATCGCGCGGCAAGGACACGCCATCGGGGCATTGGGAACTTGCCGGGGTGCCGGTGCCGTGGGAGTGGCATTATTTCCCCCTGACGGTTCCGGCCTTTCCGCCCGATGTGGTTGCGGCCGTGCAGGCGGCGGCGGGGACGGGCGGTGTTCTGGGCAATTGTCATGCCTCGGGCGTGGCGATCATGCACAAGCTGGGGGGCGAGCATCTGCGCAGCGGCTGGCCGATCTGTTATACATCCGCGGATTCGGTGTTTCAGATTGCCGCGCATGAACAGGCGTTCGGGCTGGAGCGGCTCTATGCGCTGTGTCAGGCCGTGGCGCCGATGCTGCACGCGATGCGGGTGGGCCGGGTGATCGCGCGGCCCTTCACCGGGCCGAACGGCGCCTTCACCCGCACCCCGAACCGGCGCGATTTCGCGATCGCGCCGCCCGCGCCCACCCTGCTCGATCGTGCCGCCGGGGCAGGGCGCGCCACCCATGCCGTGGGCAAGATCAGCGACATCTTTTCGGGCCGTGGCGTGGGTATGGCGCACAAAGGCGCATCGGATGCAGTACTTTTCGAACATCTTGACCGATTGGTGAGGGAGGCAGAGCCTGGTTCTTTTACCTTTGCCAACTTTGTCGAATTCGACAGCCTTTATGGCCATCTGCGCGACATATCGGGCTATGCCCGCGCGCTGGAATGGTTCGATGCGCGGCTGGGGGCGTTGCTGCCCCGCCTGCGCGGGGGGGATCTGCTGATCCTGACCGCGGATCACGGCAACGATCCCACATGGCGCGGCACCGATCACACCCGCGAACGTGTGCCGGTGCTGGTGGCCGGGGCCGGGGCGGGCACGATCGGGCAGGTGGGTTTTGTCGATGTCGCGGCGACGATCGCGGCGCATCTGGGCCTGCCCGGCGGGATGGGCGAAAGTTTCATCTGAGGCTTGCGCACCCGCGCCCGGCGGGGTCAGATGCGCCGATCCCGATCACCGGCCAGAGGTGCCCCATGACCAACCCCGACACCCGCCCGCTGACCATCGTCAACCACCCGCTTGTGCAGCACAAGCTGGGCCTGATGCGCGACAAGACCACGCCGAACGCGATGTTTCGCCAGCTTCTGCGCGAGGTTGGCCAGTTGCTGACCTATCCCGCGACTGCCGATCTGGCGCTGACCACCCGCGCTATTGATACGCCGCTCGCGCCGATGCAGGCCCCGGCGCTGGCCGGGCGCAGGGTGGCGATCGTCTCTATTCTGCGGGCCGGGAACGGGCTGCTGGACGGGGTGCTGGATCTGATCCCTTCGGCCCGCGTCGGGTTCATCGGCCTGTACCGTGACGAGAAAACCCTGCAGCCGGTGCAGTATTACGCGAAACTGCCGCACCCCCTTGCGCCACGGCCGGTGATCCTGGTCGATCCGATGCTGGCCACCGGAAATTCCGCGGTTGCCGCACTTGATCTGCTGAAAAAGGAAGGGGCGGCAAACCTGCGGTTTCTATGCCTTCTTGCCGCGCCCGAAGGGGTCGCGCGGCTGCACGCCGTTCACCCCGATGTGCCGGTCATCACGGCTGCGGTTGACGAACGGCTGAACGATCAAGGCTATATCCTGCCCGGTCTGGGGGATGCGGGGGATCGCATCTATGGCACTACATAGTGGGTAAGGGCCTTTACTAGGCGGATTGTTTCCTGCACACTCACAACATAATGACTGGGGGGTCATATGTTGCGAGTTCATGTGCTGGTTGCCGCAATCTGTTGCGGTGCATTCAATCCGATAACGGCCCTGGCACAGGGGCGGGACATGTATGTTCCGGCAGAGACGCCGCCGCCATCCTATACCGCACCACAATATGTTGACAGCACCGGCTGCGCGTTCATGCGGGCGGGCTATGGCGGCAAGGTTGAATGGGTGCCGCGCGTGACGCTGGACCGGCAGCCTGTGTGCGGTATGGTGCCATCGCTGCGGGCGGCATCAGGGACGGTGGTCGCGCAACCTGCCCTGCAACCTGTGACGCCATCGCGGCCCCCGGCCGTTGTATCGGCCCGGCCCGCCGCGCCCGTCGGGCCGCCGATGGCAACGGTGGCCGGATCGCCCGCGCCCGCCCGCCCCGCGCCGGAACCGGCACAGACGGCGCGCAGGGCAGGCTGCCCGCAGACGCATCCTTACGGGCAAGCGGTGATCGGCAGCGACGGACGGCGGTTGCTGCGCTGCACCGCCACGCCGACCGAGACGGTCACGGCGCCGGTCATTGTGGCAAGTGTCACCCCGGCGACACCCGTCGCAACGCCACGGCCCGTAACTGCGCCGCCCACACCCAGGGCGAGCGGCGTGGCGCCTGGCGGGGCGCGCCCCACCGTTGCCCGAATTCCCGCAGGGTATCGCGCGGTCTGGACGGATGGGCGCCTCAACCCCTATCGCGGCGGCCGGACCGAGGCGGGGCGCCAGGCGATGGATGAGATCTGGACCACCTCCACCCCCCGCCGTCTGGTATCGCCGACGGGCGCGGCGGTGATCCCGCCCGACCCGTCGCGCGACCCGTCGCGCGGACAGCAGGTGCGCGCGCCGGGCACGCGGCTGTCATCGGGGTCGTAACCGCCGCGCATCTGGATGGGGTGTTTACCTGCTGGCTTTATTGCGCCAAACCCGGCCCGCACAAGAAAACCCTGCTTTCCATCCTCTCGAAAAAATACTCGAAACCCCACGCCCGCCACGCGCGCACCGGTCAAGCGAATGAACCCGACTGATGGATGCCCGCTATGTCCGCACCTGCGTCAACCGCTGGGGCTGACGACTTCGCGCAGCAGTTTGGCCTGGATGGCGCGGGTGTAATCAAGATGGCCGCGTGCGGTCACGACGAAACCGCCCCGGGTGATCACCAGGCGGCGGTAGAATTCGGTCACGCTGATGCCCCGGCCCATATCCTCGATGGCGATGGCGTTTATGGTGATGCCCGCCGCCTGCGCGCGACGTGATTGCGGTTCGGCGGGCAGGCCCGCGTTGGCTGATCCGTCGCCCGAAATGTCGATGACACGGCGGTCGCAATCGGCCGCTTGGGTGAATTGCGCCGCCCCGTGGCGGATCGCGTCGCCCACGGCGGTGTCGGAACGGTCGAAGGCGCGCGGCATCGCCGCGACCTGTGCTGCCAGCCGGGCCACGTCGACCGGTTCCAGCAGGCGCTGCCAAGGGATCGACAGCGCCTGCTGCCCAACACCCGACCATTGCGCGACGGCAATTGCCGCCTGCCCCGCGATCAGCGCGGCGACCACCTGCGGATCGCCAAGGGCGGCTGCAAGGCCCCCGGTCTGCATCCGGTATTCGCCCCGGTCGACCGATCCCGATACATCCATCGCCAGCAACAGCGCCACATCGCAGGCCCGTGCCGTCGGCGCGGCGAGCAGGGCGCAGAGGCCAAGGGCCGCCGCCGCCCGCCTCATCCGCTGATCGCCGCCAGCACCCGCGCCCAGCTGCGTATGCCGCGCTGAAAGCTGGACAGGTTGTATTTTTCATTCGGGCTGTGGATCTGGTCATCGGCATTGGCAAAGCCGATCAGCATCGAATCCATTCCCAGGATATCCTTGAAATACCCGGCAATCGGGATCGATCCGCCTGCCCCCACGAAGGCCGCCGGGCGTGGCCATTCGGCGCCAAGCGCCTGACGTGCCGCCTCGAACGCGGGATGGTCGGTGGCCATCTGCGCGGCGGGCGCGGCGCCGTGATCGTGGAATTCGACGCGGCAATCGGGCGGCAGGGCGGCGCGTACCTGCGCGCGGAACGCCGCGCGGATTTTCTGCGGATCCTGGGTGCCGACCAGGCGAAAGCTGATCTTGGCATGGGCCTTTGAGGGCAGCACCGTCTTGAACCCCGCGCCGGTATAGCCGCCCTGGATGCCGTTCACTTCACAGGTGGGGCGCGCCCAGATCGCTTCCAGCACGCTGCGCCCCGCCTCGCCCGCCGGGTGGGACAGGCCGACAGCGCCCAGAAACCGGTCGGCGTCAAAGCCAAGCCCATCCCATTGCGCGGCGATCTCGGGCGCGACCTCGGTCACGCCGTCATAGAACCCCGGCACGGTGACGCGGCCCTTGTCATCGTGCAGCCCGGCGATGATGCGGGCCAGTACCCGTATCGGGTTGATCGCCGCACCGCCGTAGCTGCCCGAATGCAGATCCCTGTCGGGGCCGGTCAGGGTAATCTCCTCGCCCAGAAGGCCGCGCAGGCGGGTGGTGATGGCGGGGGTGTCGGCGTCAAAAAGGCCGGTGTCGCAGATCAGCGCCAGGTCGGCGCGCAGGTCATCGGCGTTTTCGGTCAGGAACGGCACCAGCGACGGCGAACCGGATTCCTCTTCGCCCTCGAACAGGAACGACACGCGCAGCGGCAACTGGCCGTGCACCGCGATCCAGGCGCGGCACGCCTCGACAAAGGTCATAAGCTGGCCCTTGTCATCGGATGCGCCGCGCCCCCGGATGACCTTGCCCGCCGGCGTATCCTCGATCACCGGATCGAAGGGATCGCGCGCCCAAAGGTCAAGCGGATCAACGGGCTGTACATCGTAATGCCCGTAAAACAGCACATGCGGCGCGCCCTTTGGCCCGTCGATATGGCCCACCACCATCGGATGGCCCGGCGTTGCGCGCTTTTCGGCCCGCACCCCGATAGAGGCCAGATCGCGCACCAGCCAGTCGGCGGCGGCATCGCAATCGGCGCGGTAAGCGCCATCGGTCGAGATCGAGGCAATCCGCATCAGCGCGAAAAGCCGCGCCAGCGCCGCATCCAGATCGGCATCGAGACGGTCAAGAACGGGGGGTAATGCGGGTGGCATGCGGGTGGCACTGCGGGGTTCATGGCGGGTTCCTTGCTCTTGGTCTTGCTATGGGTGAAGTGATCACCCTATCAGGCGTTCAAGGGGTGTCCAGTCTGGCCGAGGGCGTTAGGATGCGCGGCGAGGCAGCAGCAGCGGATATTGGAATGCGCAAGGAAATCACCCAAACCACGGCACCTGCCGAACCGGGGGCGTCACTTTGCCCCGTGTATTTTTTGCTTTTTGATCCATATCACGTCACATTAGAGCTGTTCTGATTAAATAGCAGAAGAATCGCAAGCTGACTTGCCAGCATGATCGCCTAACGAAAGCAGTGCCCGTGACCTATACAGCCGCCATCGACAGCGCCCTCGACCGTCTGCACCAGGAAGGCCGTTACCGTACCTTTATCGATATCGAACGCAGACGCGGTGCCTATCCGCATGCGGTCTGGCGCAGGCCAGACGGCAGCGAAAAGGACATAACCGTCTGGTGCGGCAACGATTATCTGGGCATGGGCCAGCATCCGGTGGTGCTGGCGGCGATGCACGAGGCGCTGGATGCCACCGGCGCCGGGTCGGGCGGGACGCGCAACATTTCCGGCACCACCGTCTATCACAAGGCGCTGGAGGCTGAACTGGCCGATCTGCACGGCAAAGAGGCGGCGCTGATCTTTACCTCGGCCTATATCGCCAATGACGCCACGCTGTCGACCTTGCCGGATCTGTTCAAGGATCTGGTGATCGTTTCGGATGAGTTGAACCATGCCTCGATGATTCAGGGTATCCGGCGCGGCGGCTGCGAAAAGCACATCTTTCGCCACAACGATCCGGCGCATCTGCGCGAGATACTGGCATCGATCGCGCCGGGCCGCCCGATCCTGATCGCATTTGAATCGATCTATTCGATGGATGGCGATTTCGCCCCGATGGCGGCGATCTGCGATCTGGCCGAGGAATTCGGCGCGCTGACCTACCTGGATGAGGTGCACGCGGTCGGCATGTATGGCCCGCGCGGCGGCGGTGTGGCCGAACGCGACGGGTTGATGGGGCGGATCGACATCATCAACGGCACCCTTGCCAAGGCTTACGGCGTGATGGGCGGCTATATCGCGGCATCGGCAAAGATGTGCGATGCGATAAGGTCTTATGCGCCGGGGTTCATCTTTACCACATCGTTGCCGCCTGCGGTCGCGGCCGGGGCCGCGGCATCGGTGCGGCATCTGAAAACCGATCAGGCCCTGCGTGACAAGCATCAGGAACATGCCGCGATTCTGAAGCGGCGGCTCAAGGGGCTGGGCTTGCCGATCATCGATCACGGCAGCCATATCGTGCCGGTGCATGTGGGCGATCCTGTGCATTGCAAGTTGATTTCCGACATGCTGCTGGAAACTTACGGCGTCTATGTGCAGCCGATAAACTTTCCCACCGTGCCGCGCGGCACCGAACGGCTGCGCTTTACCCCGTCGCCGGTGCACAGCCCCAAGATGATAGATCACCTGGTCAAGGCCATGGACGGATTGTGGGCGCATTGTGCGCTGAATCGCGCCGAAATCTCTGCCTGACACTTTCGCGGATGCATGACATCCGGGCCTGTGGTAACGTCTTCTCAAGAAAATGTTCCGGGCCGAGTCGGCCTTGGAATCTTTGGGCAACGATCTGGTTGGGGCAGGGTGTATGATCGGTCGGAGGGTGCAACCTTCGTCGCAGGAAACCGCAAAGCCGAAAGGCTTTGACGATTTTGACCTGCGATTGGGCGATCTTATGCGCGGCGAACGCGCGACCCTTGGCAAATCGCTTCTTGATGTGCAGCGCGAGTTGAAGATCAAGGCAACCTACGTTGCCGCGATTGAGAATTGCGATGTCGCAGCCTTCGAGACGCCGGGTTTCATCCCCGGATATGTCCGGTCATATGCGCGGTTCCTGCAGATGGACCCGGACTGGGCCTATCGCAAGTTCTGTGGCGAGGCGGGTTTTGAAACCGCGCACGGGATGTCGGCGGCGGCTTCCAGCCCCCGGCGCGCCGTTCCCAAGATATCGAAAAAGCCGGTCTATTCCGATCCGCTGGCCAATCCCAACGCAACATTCGTTCCCAAGGGCGAGGCGTTTTTCACCGGCATCCAGCCGGGCGCGATCGGGTCGGTTCTGGTTCTTGTCGCGCTGATGGGGGGCTTGGGCTATGGCGGGTGGAGCGTTCTGCAAGAGGTGCAGCGCGTGCGCCTTGCGCCCGTCGATCAGTCGCCGGGGGTGATGGCCGATCTTGATCCGCTGGCCGGGGCTGGCCGGGGGGAAGACCTGTCTCGGGCACGGATGGCAGAGGCGGGCGGCGATGACCCGGTGCTGATCCAGCCCCGCCCCGAGGCGTTCGACCGGATTTACCGACCGCAGGCCCTGGCGGTGCCGGTGCTGGTGGCCCGCGACGGCCCTATCGCGGCCATTGATCCGGGTGTCGGCGATATCGCCCCGGCGATCAACCCCGACGTGCCCTCTGTCGATGTGGCCGATAACGGCGCCCCCGTGCAGGTCGTTGAACCCCAGGCCCCAGAGGTGGCGGTGTTCGCGGTGCGCCCGGCCTGGGTGCGGATCAAATCCGCCGATGGCACGGTTCTGCTGGAAAAGACGCTGGATGCGGGCGAACGGTTCGTTCTGCCGCAGACCGAGGCGCCGACGCTGCTGCGGGCCGGCAATTCGGGGTCAGTGTTCTTTGCGGTCAATGGCGAAACCTATGGCCCCGCCGCGCCGGGGGCGCAGGTTGTGTCGAATGTGGTGCTTTCACCCGAATCTCTGGTTGCCGATTTCGCCCTGGCGCGGATCGACAGCGATCCCGAACTTGCGCGTTTCGTCGCAATCGCCGAGGCCGGAGCGCAATAATCCGCGGATTGCCGTGATCCGATTGCCCCGCCGCGGTTCAGGCCCTATGTCTGAGGCATCAACATTCCGGGGGCTTCATGTCGCTTAATCCCATTCGGCCGTGGCGCAATATCTACCGCCGCAAGTCGCGTCAGATCCATGTCGGCCCGGTGCCGGTGGGCGGCGATGCGCCGATCACCGTGCAGACCATGACCAACACCGACACTTCGGATGTGCGCGCCACCATCGCGCAAGTGCAGGCCTGCGCCGAGGCGGGGGCCGATATCGTGCGCATATCCACCCCCGATGAGGCCGCGACGCGCGCCCTGCGCGAGATCGTGGCTGAAAGCCCGGTGCCGATCGTGGCCGATATCCATTTCCATTACAAACGCGCCATCGAGGCGGCCAAGGCGGGCGCGGCCTGTCTGCGCATCAACCCCGGCAATATCGGGTCCGCCGACCGGGTGCGCGAGGTGATCCGCGCCGCAAAGGATCACGGCTGTTCGATCCGCATCGGCGTGAACGCCGGCAGTCTGGAACGCCACCTTCTGGAGAAATACGGCGAACCCTGCCCCGAGGCTATGGTGGAAAGCGGCCTGGATCACATCCGCATCCTGCAAGACAATGATTTCCATGAATTCAAGATCAGCGTGAAGGCGTCTGACGTGTTTCTGGCCGCCGCCGCCTATCAGGCGCTCGCCGATGCCACCGACGCGCCCATCCATCTTGGCATTACCGAAGCGGGCGGGCTGATGACGGGCACGGTCAAATCCGCCATCGGGCTGGGGAACCTTTTGTGGATGGGGATCGGCGATACGATTCGGGTGTCCCTGTCGGCCGATCCGGTCGAAGAGGTGCGGGTGGGCTATGAGATCCTGAAATCGCTGGGCCTGCGGCACCGGGGCGTCAACATCATTTCCTGCCCGTCCTGCGCCCGGCAGGGCTTTGACGTGATCAAGACGGTCGAGGCGCTGGAACAGCGCCTGTCGCATATCAAGACCCCGATGAGCCTGTCGATCATCGGTTGCGTGGTCAACGGGCCGGGCGAGGCGCTGATGACCGATATCGGCTTTACCGGCGGTGGGGCCGGGTCTGGCATGGTCTATCTGGCGGGCAAACAGGTTCACAAGCTGGGCAATGAGCAGATGATCGACCATATCGTCGGCCTGGTCGAACAACGCGCCGAGGCGATCGAGGCGGAAAACCGCGCGTCGGAAGCGGCGGAATAGGGCGGCCCGTCAGCCGCCGTTGCGCGCCTCGGCCACGAGATTGGTCAACGCATCCAGCGGCACATAGCCGCGCAGAAACCGGTCTTGCAGAATGAAGGTGGGCGTGCCGGAAATCTGCAAGCGCTGTGCCAGCGCATGATTGGCGTCGATGACCTTTGTCACCTCGGCGCTGTCCATCCTGGCCAGCACCGCCCCCGCATCCAGCCCCAGATCGCCCGCCAGCTTTTCCAGCGCCTCGGTCGAGACCTTGGCGCGCATCGTCATCAGCGCGTCATGCGCGCGGCCATAGGCATCCGCCCCGCCCAGATCCAGAACCGCGATCGCAAAGCGCGAGGCAAGCGTGCTGTCGGGGCCAAGGATCGGGAATTCCTTGACGATCCAGCGGATACGGCCATCGTTTTTCAACAGTTCCGCCACTTCGGGATGGGCCTGACGGCAGAAGGAACAGCGGTAGTCCATGAACTCGACAAGGGTGATATCGCCGTCCGGATTGCCGCCGACAAAGGAATATCCATCGTCAAAGATCGCAGCGTGATTGTCTTGCAGCAACTCTGCCTCTGACCGGACCTGTTGGGCGGCTTGCCGACGTTCCAGAACCTGTATCGCCTCGATCAGCACTTCGGGGTTGTCCATCAGGTAATCGCGTACTTCCTTGCGAAAGTCCTGGCGCTGTTCGGGGGTCATCGACCCCGGATCAAGCGGTTGCGCCAGCGCGGGCGCGGCAAGCCCCGCCAAAAGGCCGACCATGAAAACAGCCGCCATCAGCAGCGGACGCAGGGGAAAAAGGGGCATTGCCGGGTCTCCGTTATTCGGCCGCTTCGACCATGTTTAGCACATCCTGCGCCCGGAGCCACCCCGGCGACCCGCGCGGCACCATGCCCATCGCGCGGCGCGCATGCACGCCCGCATCGCGCAGGCGGCCCAGCACCGCATAGCGTTCCGCCGTCGCGACCGACGCCATGCCGTTATTGCCGGCCTTGGCATAGGCCACCGCCAGATCGCGCAACATGCCCGGATCGTTGGCATCCCCGGCCTGCGCCCTTTCCAGAACGCCCAGCGCCTGCCGGTTGCTTTCGGGCGTATCGCGGGCCAGCAAGGCGCGCCCGTATCCGGCCAGGATCAGCGGTTCGTTCGGGCCGAGCGAGGCGGCCTTGGCATAGGCATTGACGGCCCCGGCATATTGGCGCGATTCCAGCAGGATCTGGCCGCGCAGGTCCATCAGATAGGGGTCATTGGGACGCCGCGCGATCACGGTGTCGATCGCGTCCAGCGCCTGTGTGGTCCTGGATTGGCGGTGATAGGCCACCGCCCGGCTGATCAGCGCAGCGTCCGACGTGTCATCGCGGCGCAGGTTGCGCAGCGTCACCGCCGGGTTCTGCATGAAAGCGCCCACAACCGCCTTGGCGCGCGAAAACCAGTAATCAACCGTTTCATTGTCGCTGAACTGTCGGCCCTGCTGGGCGGCGACGAAGCCGCGCAGACCGCGCAGCCGGTCGCGCGTCAGCGGATGCGACAACAGATAGGGGTCTTGGCGGCCGGGGGCCAGCGCCTCTTGCCCGCGAAAGAGGTCAAGCACGTCGAGCATCGCGCCGGGGTCAACCTGCGCCTGCGCCATATAGCGCACGCCGGACCGGTCGGCCGATGATTCCTCGCCCCGCGTGTGCGACAGGAAAATGCGCTGCGCCGATCCGCTGGTGCCCGCGGCAATGCCCATGATCGCGTTGCCCGGCGCCCCCGCCGCCCCCGCCGCAAGCGCCAGCAACAGGCCCAGCCGCGACCCCAGCGCGGCGCTGCGCATGTTGGTCATGCGGCGTGCGATATGGCCGTTGGCGATATGCGCGGCCTCATGCGCAAGCACCGCCTGCACCTCGGCGGCGGTGGACAGGCGCATCAACATGCCGGTGTGCATGAAGATGTGGTTCGAATCCACGACAAAGGCGTTCATCGTCGGATCATTGATCAACAGGATCTGTATGCGCGACGCGGGCAGGCCCGCCGCCGTCAGCAAAGGTGCCGCGATCTGGCGCAGCGCATGTTCCACGCCCGCGTCGCGGACCAGGCCTTGCGCCGCGACAGGCCGCACAAGGCCGCCCGCCACCACCAGCGCCACCACCAGCGCCGCGAACAGTGATAAAGCCCTGCGTCGCACCCCCGGCATTGACCTTTCGCCCCCTAGCTGGAATGACCCGAACGTAATGTCTGAGAGGCCCCGATGCAAACATCATCCCGCGCGAATATAGATCCGTTCATCGTGATGGATGTGATGGAAGCCGCCCGCGCCCTTGAGGTCGGCGGCCGGTCCATCATCCATATGGAGGTGGGCCAGCCCGGCACCCCGGCCCCCGCCGCCGCGCGCCGCGCGCTGGGCAGGGCGCTGGAAACCGATGCGCTGGGCTATACCGTCGCCCTTGGCCTGCCGGAACTGCGCGCGGGCATCGCCGATCTTTACCGGCGCTGGTACGGCATCAGCCTTGATCCGGCGCGCGTCATCGTGACGTCGGGATCGTCGGCGGCGTTCCTGCTGGCCTTCACCGCGCTTTTCGACGCCGGTGACCGGGTGGCGCTGGGCCTGCCCGGTTATCCGTCGTATCGTCAGATCCTCAAGGCGCTGTCGCTGGCCCCGGTGGGTCTGGCCACGCGCGCGCAGGATCGCTATCAACCCACGCCCGATCAGATCACCGCCACGCCGGGCCTTTCGGGCCTTATCCTTGCCTCGCCGGGCAACCCTTCGGGCACCATGCTGGATCGCCCGGCGCTGGGTGCCCTGATCGCGGCGGCACAGGCGCGCGGGCTGTCCGTCATCTCGGACGAGATATACCACGGCTTGCATTACGGCGCGCGCGCGGTTTCGGCACTGGAAATCAGCGACGATGTGTGCGTGATCAATTCGTTTTCCAAGTATTTCTCGATGACCGGCTGGCGGGTCGGCTGGATGGTGGTCCCCGAGGCGCTGGTGCGCCCGATCGAACGGCTGGCGCAGAACATGTTCATCTGCCCGCCCCACGCCAGCCAGATCGCGGCGCTTGCCGCGCTGGGGGCGGTGGCGGAATGCGAGGCCAATCGCGCCGTCTATGCCGAAAACCGCCGTCTGATGCTGGACGGCCTGCCAAAGGCGGGGTTCACCCGCATCGCCCCGCCGGACGGGGCCTTTTATGTCTATGCCGATGTGTCCGACATCACCACCGACAGCCGCGCCTTCTGCGCCGAGGTTCTGGCAAAGGCCGGTGTCGCCATCACCCCCGGCCTTGATTTCGACCCCGAGCGCGGCCACCAGACCGTGCGGTTTTCCTATGCCCGCAGCACCCAGGACATCGCCGAGGGGCTTGACCGGCTGACCCGGTTCATGGCCGGTGCGCGCCCCCCCCGGTTGACGCGCCCCGGTTGACGCGCCCCTGATTAGGGCGTAACCGATCCGCGTGGTGCTTTGTTACCGGATTGCGGGCCACGTTAAACAAGCCGCTAAAGAGGTGCCGGGAACCCCCGTCGCCTGTTGCGACCGGGGTTTTTTTGCGCGGGGAAGCGTGATGGCGGATGACTGGAACATCAAGACGAAACTTGTCCATACCGGGGCGCGCCGCAGCCAATACGGCGAAATGGCCGAGGCGATCTATCTGACGCAGGGCTTTGTCTATGACCGGGCCGAGGATGCCGAGGCGCGGTTCCTGGGCGCGGGCCCCGATGAATTCGTCTATGCCCGTTACGGCAATCCCACCGTGCGCGCCTTCGAGGACCGTATCGCCGCGATCGAGGGAACCGAGGATGCCTTTGCCACCGCATCCGGCATGGCGGCGGTTTTTGGCGCGCTTGCGGCCACGTTGCGCGCGGGGGATCATGTGGTGTCGAGCCGGGCGCTGTTCGGATCGTGCCTTTATGTGCTGGAAAACGTGTTGGTGCGGTACGGTGTCGAGGTAAGCTTTGTCGATGGCACCGACCTTGATCAATGGCGCGCGGCGATCCGGCCGGGAACCAAGGCTGTGTTCTTTGAATCGCTGTCCAACCCGATGCTTGAGGTGATCGATATCCGCGCCGTTGCCGATCTGGCCCATGCGGTGGGCGCGCTGGTGCTGGCGGATAATGTGTTCTCCACCCCGATCTATTCGCGCGCGGTCGCATTGGGGGCCGATGTGGTGATCTATTCGGCCACCAAACATATCGACGGGCAGGGCAGGGCGCTGGGCGGGGTGATCCTGGGCAGCCGCGATTTCATCCGCGGCACGGTCGAACCTTTCATGAAGCACACCGGCGGCGCGCTGAGCCCGTTCAACGCCTGGGTGATGCTGAATGGCCTGACCACGATGGATCTGCGGGTGCGCGCCCAGACCGAAACAGCCCAGAAGCTGGCAGAGGCGCTGGAAGGCGATGCGCGCCTGTCGCGGGTGATCTATCCCGGCCTTGCCAGCCATCCCCAACACGCGCTGGCACAGGCGCAGATGGGGGCGGGGGGGACCATGTTTGCCATTGATGTGAAGGGCGGCAAGGAGGCGGCGTTCCGCTTTCTCAATGCCCTGAAGGTCTGTCTGATTTCCAACAATCTTGGCGATGCCCGCACGATCATGACCCATCCCGCCACGACCACCCACCAACGCCTGCCCGATGATCAGAAGGCAGCGCTTGGCATCACGCCGGGGCTGGTGCGCATCTCGGTCGGGCTGGAGGATGCCGATGACCTGCTGGCCGATCTGCGCGCGGGGCTGGACAGCATCTGACAAGGATATCTGGCGGCGTCGGTGGCGGGCTGCCGGGCACGCGAAATGCTTTTAGTATTGGACACGCGCCGCCGACGTACCAAGTATGGCACAGTGCGCACGCAATGCGAGGAAGGCCCGATGAACGCCCACACGCCTGCCATCGACAAACAGCCGGACAGAACCGAGGCCGAGGCCGCGCTTGCCGTGCTGCGCCAATGGGCCAGGAAGGCCTCGGATGCCGAAATCGCGCGGCTTGACCCGGCGCTGCTTGACCCGGCGTTGCGCGCGCTGGTGCCGGGGGCCGGGGCGCGCTATCCCGATCTGTCGCGCGAGTATCCCGCAGATTTCGACGCCACACCCGCCTATCGCCAGGATCTGCCCGATCTGCAAAACGGCCCCGCCAGCCTGATCCGCGGCGCGCGCACCCAGATCCAGCATGTGGGCATTTCCAATTTCCGCCTGCCAATTCGCTTTCATAGCCGCGATAACGGCGATCTGACGCTGGAAACCTCTGTCACCGGCACGGTCAGCCTTGAGGCCGAAAAGAAGGGCATCAACATGTCGCGCATCATGCGCACCTTCTATGGCCACGCAACCCGCACGTTCAGCTTTGGCGTGATCGAGGCGGCGCTGGACGATTACAAGGCCGATCTGGACAGTTTCGACGCCCGCATCCAGATGCGGTTTTCGTTTCCGATGAAGATCGCCTCGTTGCGTTCGGGGCTGGAGGGGTATCAGTATTACGATATCGCGCTGGAACTGGTGGAACAGGGCGGGGTGCGCAAGAAGATCATGCATCTTGATTATGTATATTCATCGACCTGCCCCTGTTCGCTGGAACTGTCGGAACACGCGCGGCGCGTGCGCGGGCAACTGGCCACGCCGCATTCGCAGCGGTCGGTCGCGCGGATTTCGGTCGAGGTGACGGGCGACAAATGCCTGTGGTTCGAGGATCTGGTTGAACTTTGCCGCGCCGCCGTTCCGACCGAGACGCAGGTGATGGTCAAACGCGAGGATGAACAGGCTTTCGCGGAACTCAACGCCGCAAATCCGATCTTTGTCGAGGATGCCGCGCGGCTGTTTTGTGAACAGCTTCTGGCCGATTCCCGTATCGGTGATTTCCGCGTCGTCGCCAGCCATCAGGAAAGCCTGCACAGCCATGACGCCGTCAGCATCCTGACCGAAGGCGCCACTTTTGCCGCCGAAAGCCTGGACCCAAAGCTGTTCAACACGCTTTTTCACGTCGGATAACCCCACCCATGCGGGCAGAGGCGCTTGACGCCCCGGCCTTTCCCCCGTAAAGCAGCGCCAATGTCACGAGGTGCCGCAGGCCGGTGCCCGCTTTGTTGTCAAATTGAAGGATCAAACCGATGTCGCGCGTCTGCGAATTGAGTGGAAAAGGCCCGATGTCGGGCAACAATGTCAGCCACGCCAACAACAAAACCCGCCGCCGGTTTCTGCCGAACCTGAACGACATCACGCTGATTTCGGATGTTCTTGGCCGGTCGTTCAAGCTGCGGATTTCGGCCTCGGCGCTGCGCACGGTGGATCATCGCGGTGGTCTGGATGCGTTCCTTGATAAATCCAGGGATGAAGAGCTTTCGGCAAAAGCGCTCAAGATCAAGCGCGATATCGCCAAGGCCCGTGACGCGGGAACCGAAGCCGCCGTCGTGTGATCCTTGATGGGCGCGCCGGATGGCATTGCCCGCGAAACAGTTTGAAAAGGCCCTTCCCGGTGTCGGGCGGGGCTTTTTCATTTCGCACTTGGCGCGGCGTCCGATCGGGGTGATACTGCGGCCATGAAAGTGTTGCCTGCGATCAAACCCGTTGCCGCGCTTATGCTGGCGCTTGTGCTGATGTGCACGAGCATCACCATGGCGGTGGCCCGCGGGCAGGCGCAGGGGGGGATGGTTGCAACCCTGTGTTCGCCTGACGGTGTGCAGACGGTGGTGATCGATGCCAATGGCAACCCGGTTCCCGCCGCGCATATCTGCCCCTATTGCATCATCGGCGCCGCAGTGCTGCCCGATGCGGGCCGGGTCGCGCCTGTGCCGGTGCGCGCGGCCCGCGCCCTTGATCCGATGGCGCCCGATGCGGGGGTGTCGACCCTTCGGCCCAATGGCCTGCCCGAAGCGCGCGCGCCGCCCCTGTCTGTGTGAAACATCCCCTTCACACAAATTTCTGACAGGATAACACCATGAAATACCTGACTTTTCTGCGATCCGCCGCCGCCGCGGCGCTTTTGTTCACCCTGCCCGCCGGGGCGGCACTGGCCCATGACGGCGTGACGATCCACGATGGCTATGTCCGGTCCGTGCCGCCAACGGCCCCGACCGCCGCGGGCTATCTGGTGATAGACAATCACCGCACCGTGCCGGTGCATATCACCGGCGTATCATCCGACGTGGCGGCCGAGGTTGCCTTGCACACCATGGCGCAGGATGCGCAAGGGGTGATGCGGATGCTCCCGCTTGCCGATGGCATCACCATTCCCGCAGGCGGCACGCATGTTCTCAAACCCGGCGGTGAACATGTGATGTTCATGGGGCTGGTCAAACCGCTGGAACAGGGCGCGACCGTGCCGGTGACGTTCCACTTTGACGGGCTGCCCGACATGGTGGTTGACCTGACCGTCGATCAAAACGCCGCCGCAGGGGCAGGCGCGATGGGTAGCATGGATCACGGCGCCATGCACGGCGGTGCCGATCAGCCGACAAAGTGACCCTTGCGGAACTGCTAAACCATTCCGTCCGGCGCCCTGCCGGGCGGGGTGGTGACAGCAAACGGGGCAGGGGCGACCGCCTGGATCAGCAACCGGGGTCAGCTACGCGAACTGCACCGGGCCTCGGCGGCATTGCCGAACTGACGATAGCGGGCCCAGAACTGCGAATCGGAATCTGATTTCGACATGCGCACTTCCTGCGCCCGGTTCGGATCCTTGAAAAACCGTGCCGCGGTGCGCTGATCGCGCCGGTCAAGGGTTGTATCGGCGACCTGCTGGATACAGCCGCACAGCGATCGCCCTGCGCCCCGGTCGGATTGCAGGCAGGCGCTTTCTATGGGTCCGGCCTGCGCAATCGTGGCCTGTAGTGGCAGGCACAGGCCTGTCAGGGCGGCAGTCAGCGTCAGGGCCTTGAATTTCGTGATCATGTCTCTGCTCCGGTTTTGCGGTCGGGTTCAGGCCCGGCCCGTTTCCCGGCAGCGTTGTGGCCACCGGGTTTGTGCCTCTTTATTCCGATGATTATGCCAAAAAACCGAAATTTTATCAATAATTTCGAAACGCCGTGCGCGAATCCCGCCGATCGCAACATGGTGTGGTCACGCAGCCCCGCGCCGCAACAATAAGGGGATTGCCCAGATCGGGCGCGCCGCCTTTTTTTCGGTGCCGCCCGCCATCCGCACGCATCGCGCGAATCACGTTTCCCGCCCACAGGCCCGACCGCGCGGTCGTCCGGGCAATCCCCCGCAAACCCCATTGACCGCCCCTGCAATCCCCATCATATCCGGCGCATGACCGAACTTTCCCGCATCCGCAATTTTTCCATCGTGGCGCATATCGACCACGGCAAATCCACGCTCGCTGATCGGTTGATCCAGTCAACCGGCACGGTCTCCGATCGCGACATGAAAGAGCAGATGCTCGACGCGATGGATATCGAACGCGAACGCGGCATCACCATCAAGGCCAACACCGTGCGCATCGACTATCCGGCAAAGGATGGCCATACCTATGTGCTGAACCTGATCGACACGCCGGGTCATGTCGATTTCGCTTATGAGGTGTCGCGATCGATGCGCGCGGTCGAAGGGTCGTTGCTGGTCGTCGATGCTTCCCAGGGGGTCGAGGCGCAGACGCTCGCCAATGTCTATCAGGCCATCGATGCGGGGCACGAAATCGTGCCGGTTCTCAACAAGATCGACCTGCCCGCCGCCGAACCCGAGCGCGTCAAGGAACAGATCGAGGATGTGATCGGCATCGATGCCAGCCAGGCCATCCCGATTTCCGCCAAATCCGGGCTTGGCATTCCCGATGTGCTGGAAGCCATCGTCACCCGGCTGCCCGCCCCAAAGGGCGACCGCGACGCGCCCCTGAAGGCGATGCTGGTCGATAGCTGGTACGATGCCTATCTGGGCGTCGTGGTGCTGATCCGGGTGATGGACGGCGTGATCCGCAAGGGCGAACGCATCAAGATGATGCAGACCGGCGCGGTTTACGGTATCGACACGCTGGCGGTGCTCAAACCGCAGATGGTGGCGATCCCCGAACTCGGCCCCGGCGAAATCGGGGTTTTCACCGCCTCGATCAAACAGGTGCGCGACACCCGCGTCGGCGACACCATAACCCATGAGAAAAAACCCTGCGCCGCGCCGCTGCCCGGTTTCAAACCGGCGCAACCGGTGGTGTTTTGCGGGCTGTTCCCGGTCGATGCCAATGATTTCGAAGATCTGCGCCAGGCGATCGAAAAACTGGCGCTGAATGACGCCAGCTTCACCTACGAGATGGAAACCTCTGCCGCGCTTGGCTTTGGCTTTCGCTGCGGGTTTCTGGGGCTTTTGCACCTTGAGGTGGTGCGCGACCGGCTGGAACGCGAATATGATATCGACCTGATCACCACCGCCCCTTCGGTCGTCTATCACCTGCACATGCGCGACGGCACGTTGCGCGAATTGCACAACCCCGCCGACATGCCCGACCTGACCCATGTCGATCATATCGAGGAACCGCGCATCAAGGCCACGATCATGGTGCCGGATGAATACCTCGGCGATGTGCTGAAACTGTGCCAGGACCGGCGCGGTATCCAGCTTGACCTGACCTATGCGGGCGCGCGGGCGATGGTGGTCTATGACCTGCCGCTGAACGAGGTGGTGTTCGATTTCTATGACCGGCTGAAATCGGTCACCAAGGGCTATGCGTCGTTCGATTACCAGATCACCGGCTACCGCGAGGATTTTCTGGTGAAAATGTCGGTGCTGGTCAATGACGAACCGGTGGACGCGCTTTCCATGATGGTCCACCGCGACCGGGCCGA
>JACIYW010000040.1 GCA_014359745.1 Paracoccaceae bacterium
CCCACCGCCGCCATCAACGCCGGGTTGTCGCTTAGGCGAAAATCCCGCCTGATCCACCAAAGGACCGGTGCCATCCTGTTCATTCTGCCCCGAATTCTGGTCTTGTTCCCGCGTCAGCCCCCTTGATCTAGGGCGCCAGTCAGCCGGTCAAGCGGTAGCCGCGCGCGGCCACAACACAAAAGTGCCCCGATGTGCGGGGCCCTTTGGCAACAGCCGTGGCACGGCGCCGTTATTCAGCCGCGATGATTGCCGCCCTTTCCGATTGCAACCCTTGATGATCTAGACGCACATCGCCAGCAATATCACCGTGAACGGCAACCGGGTCGAAATCACCATCGCCTGAACCAAGGCCAGCCAGCCCCCAGCAACAAGATAATCGCAACCGCCCCTTCGAACGTAACCGCCCCATTGGCACCGCCAGCCTCGGCCCCTGCCAGACCCCTTCCAACACCGGGCAAAATTCTTCCCAGGGCATGATCGCGTCGATCAAGATCAGAGGAACCTTCTTGGCGTCCAATCTCGCGTATCGGTCTGAAAGATCGAAGAAACCCATCCGCGCCTCCGCCCTTCCCCCAGTCGCCAAATGCCCCCGCTTCCTACCGCAGCGCCCCGGTCAGGGCAATTTTTTGAGGTGCCGCCAATTGCATTGCGCCCGGTTTCCGGTTTCATGGCGCCATGACACCGCCCGATTTCACCCTTGAAGACGCGGCCCGCGCCAACGGCCAGCCCATCGTCGCGGGCGTCGATGAGGTCGGGCGCGGCCCGCTCGCAGGCCCGGTCACCGCCGCCGCCGTCATCCTCGATCCCGCCCGCATCCCCCCCGGCCTGAATGATTCCAAGAAACTGACCGCCGCGCGCCGCCTTGCCCTGTTCACCGCCCTGCTTGAGGTGGCCGAGGTCTCGGTGGCCCATGCATCCGTCGCGGAAATCGACACCCTCAACATCCTGCGTGCCAGCCACCTGGCGATGTGCCGCGCCCTTGCGGGCCTGCCGCGCCGCCCCGATCTGGCCCTGATCGACGGCAACCTGATCCCCCGCGACCTGCCGCTTGCCGCCCGCGCCGTGGTGCGCGGCGACGCGCTCAGCCTGTCGATCGCCGCCGCCTCGATCGTGGCCAAAGTGGTGCGCGATCGCCACATGGTGGATTTGGCGCAACAGTACCCCGGCTATGGATGGGAAAAAAACGCGGGCTACCCGACCGCTGCGCATCAAAGCGCCCTCCAAGATCTTGGCCTCACCCCTCACCATAGACGCAGCTTCGCGCCGGTGCGCAATATCTTGTATCAAGAAAATATTACAACCCGCTGATTCAAAAAAGAAATTGACGCCGAATCATCCCTGACTCATTCTGCACCCAACAAACAGCGCAACAGACGCGGGGCAGAGGCACAGATGAAAACCATGAAACCGGCGGCAGAATTGCCGCTGAACACCATCCTTGCCGGCGATTGCATCGAGGCGATGAACGCGCTTCCCGAAGGCTCGGTCGATCTGATCTTCGCCGACCCGCCCTATAACCTGCAACTGAAGGGCGACCTGCACCGCCCCGACAATTCCCGCGTCGATGCCGTCGATGACGCCTGGGACCAGTTCGCCAGTTTCGAGGCTTATGATCAGTTCACCCGCGCCTGGCTGGCCGCCGCCCGCCGCCTCTTGAAACCCGATGGCGCGATCTGGGTGATCGGCAGCTATCACAACATCTTCCGCGTCGGCGCCGCGTTGCAGGATGCGGGCTACTGGGTCTTGAACGATGTGGTCTGGCGCAAATCCAACCCGATGCCGAACTTTCGCGGCAAACGCCTGACCAACGCCCACGAAACCCTGATCTGGGCCTCGCGCGGCGAAGGCGCGAAATACACCTTCAACTACGAGGCGCTGAAATCCCTCAATGACGGGGTGCAGATGCGGTCCGACTGGGTGATCCCGATCTGCACCGGCCACGAACGCCTCAAAGACGCGCAGGGCGACAAGGCCCACCCCACCCAAAAGCCCGAGGCACTGCTGCACCGCATCCTTGTCGCCACCACCAACCCCGGCGACGTGGTGCTTGATCCGTTCTTCGGCACCGGCACCACCGGCGCCGTGGCGCATATGCTGGGCCGCAACTATATCGGCATTGAACGCGACGCGGGCTACCGCGACGTGGCAAAGGCGCGGCTGGCCCGCACCCGCCCCTATGACAAGGCCGCGATAGAGGTCTCCACCTCGAAACGTACTGAGCCGCGCGTGCCCTTCGGCCAGGTCGTCGAACGCGGCATGCTGCGACCGGGAGAGGTGCTGACAGGCCCGCGCGGCCAGACCGCCAAGGTCCGCGCCGATGGCACGCTGGTCTCCGCCGATACGAAAGGATCGATCCATCAGGTCGGCGCGGCGCTCGAAGGCGCGCCAAGCTGCAATGGCTGGACCTTCTGGCACTTTCGCCGCGAAGGCCAGGTGATCCCCATCGACATCCTGCGCCAGCAGATCCGCGCCGAAATGGCCGCCGATCTGGCGCCAGAGCCGCCGCAAAAACGCCTGCAAAAAAGCACCCTGCGCGGCGCGCGGCCCAACTGATCCATCACCGCTTTCGCCTGCGCCCCGACCACTATCGGGGGGCGCAACCTTGCCCCGCCCCTGGCGCAACAGTCACGGGCGGGGTTTTTTCGACCCGTTCAGCCCGGCCATCGCCCCGCCGACATCCCCCTGTTCAGGCGCCTCTGCCACCGCCGCCGCAACGATCCGCGCGCGCCAATCGGTGTGGATCACCCCCGACGGGCAGACCCGCAACATCCCCTCATCCTCTCGAAAAAACCCCGCCGCCATTCGCGCCCGGCCCCTCAGATCACCCCGAAGCTGTCATAGGGCAAGAACCGCACCAGGGTTCCGGGGCGGATATCCATCGCCGCGTCGGGCAGTTCCACCAGCCCCTCGGCCCAGCTCAGCCCGCTGATGCGCCCCGATCCTTCCGAGGCGAAGACCTCGGCCCGGCCCGCCTCATCCAGTCGTGCGCGCAAATATTCCCGCCGCCCGGCCTTCTTGGTCTTGGAAAACGCGGCGGGCACCGAAAATCCCCGCGCCTCCTGCCAGCTGCCGCCCGCCAGAAGCGACAGCGCCGGGCGCCCGAATATCAGCGCGCAGACCAGCGCCGCCACCGGATTGCCCGGCAGCCCGATCACCGGCACGCCCCGCCACAGCGCCAGCGCCAGCGGCCGCCCCGGTTTCATCGCGATACGCCAGCTTGACAGCGTGCCCTGCGTGCGCAGCAGGTGCGAGACATGATCCTCATCCCCCGCCGAGGCCCCGCCCGAGGTCAGGATCACATCCGCCCGCGTGGCCCCCCGATCCAGCGCGGCGGCAATCCGGCGCGGATCGTCGCGCACATGGCCCAGATCGACCGGCTCGTAACCCCAGCCCGCCGCCAGCCCCAGCAACATCGGCCGGTTCGCATCATAGATCTGATGCGGCAGCACCGGCGCGCCGGGCTGTGACACGATTTCATCCCCGGTTGACAGAACGCCCACCCGCAGCGGCCGACAGGCCGTCACCCGGTCGATCCCCAGCGCCGACAAAAGCGCCAGATCGGGCGCGCGCAACCGGTGCCCGGCGGTCAGCGCCACCGCCCCCGCGACCACATCCTCGCCCGCGCGCCGGGTGTTGGCGCGCGGCTTTACCGGGCCATCGAACACCACCGCCGCGCCATCGGTTGCGCAATCTTCCTCCAGCACCACGCAATCCACCCCCTCGGGCAGGATCGCGCCGGTCAGGATGCGGATCGCCGCCCCCGGTGGCACCACCCCGTCAAAGGGCTGCCCCGCCGCCGCCCGCCCGTTGACAAGCGGCAGGCGCTGCGGCCCCGATCCCGTGGCCGCATGTGCGAACCCGTACCCATCCACCGCCGAATTCGCCTGCGGCGGGTTCGATCGCCGCGCCACCGCATCCCTGGCCAGAACCCGGCCAAGGGCGCGCGAAACGGGCAACTCATCCACCCCCGTCACCGGCACCAGGGCGCCCCGCAACCGCGCCAGCGCCTCGTCCACCGGCACCCATTGCACGCCCTGCGGCATCGCAAAACAATCGTCGCGCAGGCGCGGCGGGTCTTGCGTTGCGGGCAGGGCGGCGCGCAGGGCCATGCCGTGCCCGGCGCCCAGGATCCAGCCCTCTTCCGCCAGCACCTCGGCGGCGGTCGCCGCCCTGAACAGATCGCCCAACTGCCCCCGCGCGGACAAGGTCGCGAACGCGGTGGCCAGCAGCCGCACCTGCGCCTCGTCCGGGGTCAGGCCCGGATGGGCGGCGCACATCGCGCGCACCTCTGCCGACAGAAGCGACGGATAGACCTCTGCCAGGACCACCGGCGCCTCTGCCCCTTCGAACGGCCAGACTGAAACCTTGCCGCCAAAGGCCGCGCGCAACCGTTGCAAGACCGGCAGCCCGGTCAACACCTGCGCCCCCACCGCACCGGCCCCGGCCAGTTGCCACACCGGCTTTGGCCGCGCGCCGCCCTCGCGCCCGGCGATATCGGTCGCGCGGTGCTCTGCCAGGCCGGGTGGCAAGGCCGGTTTCAGCCGGGGCAGATCGGGTGTGTCCAGCCGCTCGCCATTGCCCCAGAACGGGCCGTCGCCCGGAAAAAGCCGGTTCAGTGTGGCCGCCACCTGCCGATAATTGCTGCGGTTGCCCGCCGTGTCGGTCACGCGCGCCGCCAGCCAGTCCCAGACCGCCAGCGCCCGCGCCGCGCCCGTTACCGCCCCGGCAAACCCGGTGGGAAAGCCGAAGGCGAAATCGGCCCCGATCAGCAGCCGCTCTCCCGCCGCCAGCGTGTCGGCCACCAGCGCATGCAGCCGCGCCTCGGCCCCGGCCCGCGTCGGTGGATTTTCGGCGCTTACCCCGGCGTCGGATGCCAGGCCCAGCCAGACGGAATCCCGCCCCCGTTTTGGCCGCGCCGCCGCCGACCAGTCAATCACCGCTACCCGCTGAAACCTCACAACCCCACCTCTTGCAGCCCCACCTCTTGCAGGATGAACCCGGCAATGGCCGCCGTATCATCCAGATCGAACCGCCGCACCCCGGCCCCCAGCACCAGATCCGCCGCGTTCGAGGCGACGGCGCGGATCGTGGGGTTTTCGGCGGCCAGCAAACCGCGCCCGGTTTCAACCCGATGCGCCTCTATCTTGGGGTGCGGTCCGAACTTGTAGCCCTCGACCAGCACCAGATCGACCGGCGACAGCCGCGCCAGCAGCCCCTCAAGCGTCGGCTCATCGGCGCCGCGCAGCTCGTGCATCAGGGCCCAGCGGTGGGTCGAGGCCAGAATGACCTCGCGCGCGCCCGCCACGCGGTGGCGGTGGCTGTCGCGGCCCGGTTGGTCGACATCGGTGGTGTGATGCGCATGTTTGATGGTTGATACCGAAAACCCGCGCGCCGATATCTCGGTCACCAGCCGTTCCATCAGCCCGGTCTTGCCGGCATTCTTCCAGCCGGTGACGCCATAAACCCTCATGCAGTCCCCATCAGATGTTCGGCCGCCGCGATATCCTCGGGCGTGTTGACGTTGAAGAACGGATCGAAGGGCGCGGCATCCCATACCGCCAGCCCCGCCGCATGCGCTTCGGTCCACAGCACGATCTTGCGCAGCCCCCCCGCCAGGGCCGCGCGCAGATCCTCGCGCAGCGCGACAGGCCACAGGCCAAAGGTCGGCTGCGCCCGCACCTGCCCCAAAGCATCCCGGCTTGCCGCCAGCGCCAGGCCCGACGGCCCCGCCGCCGCCCGCAACCGCACCACCAGATCGCCCGGAAAGAACGGCGTATCGGCCGCCGCCGTCACGATCGCTTCGGCCCCGAGTGCCGCCGCCCAGTCGAGCCCCGCCAGCACCCCGGCCAGCGGCCCCGGATACCCCGCGACCGAATCCGCCAGCACCGGCAGGCCAAAACCCGCAAACCGCGCCGGATCGCCATTGGCGTTGATCGCCAGCCCCGCGCATTGCGGTTCCAGCCGCCCGATCACATGATCGATCAGCCGCCGCCCGGCGACCACGCGCAACCCCTTGTCGCCGCCGCCCATGCGTGTGGCCAGCCCCCCGGCCAGAATGACCCCCGGTACCCCGCTCATGCCCGCGGCTTCCCATTCATCTTGGCAAAAATACGCGCTCCCGGTCTTTGGGCCAAAGCCCCCGGCTGCCTGTCGCGCTGTCCGGGTCGATCACACATCCGCATCCGCCCCCTTGCGCCGGTTGCGCGCCCCCTCATTGGCCACGGCAGCCGGATCGGCGTCGCGGATCAGCCGCTCCTCGCCCGCAAGGCACACGAACCGCTGCCCGCGCAGCCGCCCGATCAGGGTCAGCCCCACCTCGCGCGCGATTTCCACCCCCCAGGCGGTGAACCCCGATCGCGACGCCAGCACAGGGATGCCCATCAGCGCGGTCTTGATCACCATCTCGGATGTCAGCCGCCCGGTGGTATAAAGGATCTTGTCCCCCGCCGCGATGCCATGGCGGAACATGAACCCCGCGATCTTGTCCACCGCATTGTGCCGCCCGACATCTTCCATATAGACCAGCGGTCTCTCGCCCTGACAGAGCACCGTGCCATGTATCGCCCCCGCCTCAAGGTATAACGACGGGGTGGTGTTGATCTCGCGCGCCAAGGCATAAAGCCAGCTTGTGCGCAGCGCGGCAGCGGGCAGCACCAGCCCTTCCAGCCCCTCCATCATGTCGCCGAAAACCGTGCCCACCGCGCAGCCCGAGGTGCGGGTCTTCTTCTTCATCTTCTCCTCATAGGATGTGCGCCGCCCGGTCCGCACCACGACCGTTTCCACCTCTTCGTCGTAATCGACCCCGGTCACGATATCATCGGCCAGCAACATGCCCTGATTGCGCAAAAACCCCAGCGCCAGATATTCGGGGTAATCCCCGATGGTCATGGCGGTGACGATTTCTTGCGAATTCAGATAGATGGTCAGGGGCCGTTCCTCGACCACCGAAATCTCGGTGCTGGCGCCGGTCTGATCGGTGCCGGAAATCCGCCGGGTCAGGCGCGGATCGCCGGGGCGCGGCAGCAGCGGCAGGGCGGCGGGCATGTCGGGCGGCATGTCGGGGGATGTGGGGGGCATGGCACCTCTTTTCACTCGGTCAGGCATCTTGTATGCCGGGGGGTGTTTATGCAAGGGGGGGCGATGCTGGGGTATGTCACGACCGACCGGCGCGGCACGGCCGATCCGTTGCTGTGCGACGTGGCGGCGCGGTTGCGCGGCCTTGGCTGGCGGCTGGCCGGGGCGGTGCAGGTCAACCTTGAAACCGATCCCGAACGGCCCTGCGATATGGAACTGCATGTTCTGGCCGGCGATCAGGTGGTGCGCATCAGCCAGAACCTTGGCGCGCATTCGGGCGGATGCCGGCTTGATCCGGCGGGGCTTGAGGCGGCGGTGGGGCTGGTGGAGGCGGCGCTTGACGATCGCCCGCGCCTGATGATCGTCAACAAATTCGGCAAGCAGGAAGTTGACGGCCGTGGTTTTCGCCCGGTGATCGGGCGGGCGCTGGTGATGGGGGTGCCGGTGCTCACGGCGGTGAACCCCGACAACATGCCGGGGTTCGCGGCCTTTGCCGGGGGCATGGGCATCGCCCTGCCTGCGTCTGTCGCGCAGGTGCTGGGGTGGTGCCTGGGGCTGGAGGCCTGAGCGAGCATGGACAAAATGTCCATCGCCTTGTCGGGGCGCCCCCAAATTGTCCATTCCGCGCCAAGTGCAGGGATGCGAGCGTGGACAGGCCCGGCCCGCACCCCGTCTTGCGCCGCAGGCAACACCGGGCCCTGGCCCTGACTTGAGGCACTGATGACGCAGGATAGAAGCCGGGGCGCGCTGAACAGGTGGAAACCCTTGCATGACCCCCGGACACAAGGCCACCGAACCCTTGGCCCCCGAACACAGGCACGACGGACGGCCACGGCATGAACAGCATCTCGCTTGGCCTGGCCGAGGCGTGGCGGCTTCTGATCACCTTCGACGCCGATCTTTTCGAGATTACCGCGCTGTCGCTGCGGGTCACGCTGTCGGCAACGCTGGTCGCCACCCTGATCGGCCTGCCGCTGGGGGCCTGGCTGGCGATCAACCGGTTCCGGATGCGGCGGGTGGTGATTGCCCTGCTCAACGCGCTGATGGGGCTGCCGCCGGTGGTGGTGGGGCTTCTGGTCTATGTGGTCTTCTCGCGCTCGGGTCCGCTGGGGGTGCTGGGGCTGCTTTACACGCCGACAGTTATGGTGATCGCGCAGGCCATCATCATAACCCCGATCGTCACCTCGATCGCGCATCAGGCGATCCGCGATCTTTGGGCCGATTACCACGATCTGCTGATCTCGCTGAACGCGACACGCTGGCAACGCATTCAGGCGCTTATCTGGGATGGGCGGCGGGCGTTGATGACCGCCGCGCTGGCCGGTTTTGGCCGGGCGATCGGCGAGGTGGGGGCGGTCATGATCGTGGGGGGCAATATCGATCACGCCACGCGGATCCTGACCACGGCGATTGCGCTGGAAACCGGCAAGGGCGAATTCGGCATGGCGCTGGCGCTGGGGTTCATTCTGATCGGGCTGGCGATTGCGGTCAACCTGGCGGTGCATATTCTGTCGCGCACAGAAACGGGCAGCCGATGGTGACGCCGATCCTGCCCCTGACGCTGCGCGATGTCGAACTGCGCCGCGGTGGCCGACGCATCCTTGGCCCGCTGTCGCTGACGGTTTCGGGGGCGGGGATCACCGTTCTGATGGGGCCGAACGGATCGGGCAAGACCTCGCTCTTGCGGGTGATGCACGGGCTGGAACGGATCACGCGCGGCACGGTTGACTGGCAGGGGGGCGCGCAGGATGTGCGGGCGCGGCAGGCTTTCGTGTTTCAGACGCCGATCCTGATGCGCCGCAAGGTGGCCGATTGCATCGCCTATCCGCTGCACCTTGACGGGGTGCCGCGCAAGGCCGCGCGGGCGCGCGCGGCAGAGATGGCGGCGGCGGTGGGGCTGGCGGATGCGCTCGATAAACCTTCGGCGGTGCTGTCGGGGGGCGAAAAGCAGAAACTGGCCCTGGCGCGCGCCCTGATCCGCACCCCCGAGGTGCTGTTCCTCGATGAACCCTGCGCCAATCTTGACGGCCGGTCCACCCGCGAGATTGAATCGATCCTGACCCGCGCCCGTGACGCCGGAACCCGCATCGTGATGTCTACCCATGACCTGGGGCAGGCGCGGCGGCTGGCGGATGAGGTGTGGTTTCTTTACGGCGGCCTTCTGGTTGAAACCGCCGCAAGCGCCGCGTTTTTCGCGGCACCCCGAACCGCCCAGGCGGCGGCTTACCTGAAAGGAGATCTGTTGCCATGAAACTCAAATCACTGGCCTTTGTCGCCACGGCAGTCCTTGCCCTGACGATCAACCTTGCGGCGGCGCGCGCCGAAGATCTGAAGATGGCGGTGACAACGTCTTTCGCCAATTCCGGCCTGGCCGAAGTGTTGCTGCCCAAGATCAAGGAAGACACCGGCCTGAACGTGCAGCTTTTGGTCGTCGGCACCGGGCAGGCGCTGGCGCTGGGGGCGGCGGGCGATGTGGATGCGGTGCTGGTGCACGCCCGCGCCGCCGAGGAAAAATGGCTGGCCGAGGGCAACGGCACCCACCGGCGCGAAATCATGTATAACGATTTCATCATCGTCGGCCCGTCCGCCGATCCTGCGGGTGCCGCCAAGGCCGAAAAGGCCACCGGCGCGCTGACCGCGATCGCCAAGGCAAAGGCCCCGTTCGTCAGCCGCGGCGACGACAGCGGCACCCACAAGATGGAGCAGCGCCTGTGGAAAGCCGCAGGCATCGATCCGCAAGGCGACTGGTATCGCGCCGTCGGGCAGGGGATGGGGGCGGCGCTGAACACCGCCGCGGGCATGAACGCCTATATTCTGGCCGACCGGGCAAGCTGGCTGAATTTCGGCAACAAGGCCGACCTGAAACTGGTCTTCGAAGGCGATCCGGTGCTGTTCAACCAATATGCCTATCTGCCGGTGAACCCGGAAAAATATCCATCCGTCAACGCCGATGGCGCCCAGCGGCTGGAGGAATGGCTGGTCAGCGACACCGCCAAGCAGTTGATCAACGATTACAAGATCGCGGGCCAGACGCTGTTCGTGTTCAACGCCAAGGCGGAATGATCCGCTGAAACGGCTGGGGCGATCCCGCAACCGGGATCGCCCTTTTTTCCTTCTGCAGGCCGCCAGAGGGTCTGGTCAGATCAAAGCTGCCGCGCCGATGTCAGGCCCTGGCCAGCACCAGCACCGCATTCAGCCCGCCAAAGGCAAAGGCGTTCGACATCGCCACCTCGACCGGCGCCGTGCGCGCCTCGTTCGGGACCACATCCAGCGCGCATTCGGGATCTGGTTCCTGATAGCCGATGGTGGGCGCGATCACGCCCTCGCGCAGCGCCATGATGCAGGCCAGCAATTCCACCGCGCCGGTGCCGCCGATCAGGTGGCCATGCATGGATTTGGTCGATGAGATCATCAGAGTGTCGGCATGATGGCCGAACACATCGGCCACGGCGGCGCATTCGGTCTTGTCATTGGCGGCGGTGCCGGTGCCGTGGGCGTTGATATAACCGACCTTTTCGCGATCGATCCCGGCATCGCGCAACGCCCCCGCCATGGCCCGCGCCGCCCCCTGTTTCGATGGCATCACGATGTCGGATGCATCCGATGTCATGGCAAAGCCCACCACCTCGGCCAGAATCTCGGCGCCGCGGGCGCGGGCGTGATCATATTCCTCGAACACGAAGACGCCCGCACCTTCGCCCTGCACCATGCCGTTGCGGTTGGCCGAAAACGGGCGGCAGGCATCGCGCGACATCACGCGCAGCCCCTCCCACGCCTTGACCCCGCCAAAGCACAGCATCGATTCCGATCCGCCCGTCACCATGACCTTGGTCGCCCCGCCCCGGATCATGTGAAAGGCCTGCCCCATGGCGTGATTGGAGGACGCGCAGGCGGTGGCCACGGTGAAAGACGGGCCGCGCAGGTTGAATTCCATGCTGACATGGCTGGCGGCGGCGTTGTTCATCAGCTTTGGCACCACGAACGGGTGCACCCGGTTCTTGCCCTCTTCATAGACGACGCGGTAGTTTTCATCCCAGGTGTTCACGCCGCCGCCCGCCGTGCCCAGCACCACGCCGGCCTCATAGCCCAGTTCACCATCGAAATTCAGCCCCGATTGCCGGATCGCCTGCCCGGCGGCCAGAAGGGTGAATTGCGTGAACCGGTCATAAAGCGCGATCTGCTGGCGGTTGAAATGCGTTTCTGCATCCCAGCCGTGCACCTGCCCGCCGATCCTGATCGACAGCCGGTCCACATCGCGAAAATCCAGCGCCGAGATCCCGCAGCGCCCTTCGCGAAACGCCGCCAGCGTCTGCGCCACATCCTGCCCCAGTGCGTTGATGGTGCCCGCGCCGGTGATGACGACGCGCTTCATGCGGCCTGCCCGGCCACCAGCCCCTCGACCGCGCGCACGATCGCCGCGACCGACGAGATGTCGAAATCGCTTTTCTCGGGTTCATTGGCGTTGAAGGGCACGGTGATGTCGAACGCCTCTTCGATGGCAAAGATCGATTCCACCAGCCCGAGGCTGTCGATGCCAAGATCCTCGAGCGAGGCATCAAGGCTGACGTCAGAGACATCAAGAATCGCCTGTTCTGCGATGATTTCAATCACTTTCTTTTCAACGAAACTGGCCATGGCAACCCCCTTCATCCATCGGTCTAGTCATTGGTTCGTGTCTTTCGCGCCAAGATCGCGCCGCAGTGCGTCCAGCCGGGCTTCCAGCCGGGCGATCAGGCGCGGCAGGCGGCGCAGCGTCTTGTAGCTGTCAAGATGCGCCTCAAGCGGCACGGCGGGCGTGCCGGCCACCACCCGGCCCGCAGGCACATGCGCCAGCACCCCCGCGCCCCCGGTCAGAATGGCGTCATCGCCGATGGTCACGTTGTCGGCCACCCCCGCGCGCCCGGCCAGCACCACCCGGTCGCCCACCCGCACCGATCCCGACAGCGCCGAATGCCCGCAAAACAGGCAATCGCGCCCGACCACGCAATTATGGCCGATCTGCACATGGTTGTCGATCTTGGTGCCGCTGCCGATCACGGTGTTGCGGATCGTGCCCCGGTCTATGCAGGAATTCGCGCCCAGTTCGACATCGTCGCCGATCTCGACCGATCCCAGCGAATGAATGCGCTGCCAGCTTTGCGGGACGATCGCGCCGCGCTGGCCAAGGGTTTCGCGGACCTCTTCGATGCCGGATTTTTCCGGGGTGACAAAGGAAAACCCGTCGGCACCGATCACCGCGCCCGGCTGGGCAATGAACCGCGCGCCGATACGCACCCGCGCGCCGATACGGGCGCCCGCGTGGATCAGGCAGTCGGGCCCGATTTCCGCCCCCTCAAGAATGCTGACATGCGCGCCGATGCGCGCGCCCGCGCCGATGCGCGCGCCTGCACCGATCACCACAAACGGGGCGATGGCGGCGCCGGGGCCGATTTCGGCGCTGGGGTCGATCACGCAAGAGGGATGAATCCCCGGCGCGATCTGCGGGCCGGTATCGAAAGCCCGCGTTAGCCCGGCCATGGCCACACGGGCGCGCGGCGCGAAGATCGCCGCCTCCAGCCCCAGGGCGCGCCAGTCGGTACCGGGTGACAGCAGGGCCGCGCGCGCGGCGCCGTTGACAAGCTCTTGCGCATAGGCGCCGGTCATGGCCAGTGCCAGCGCATCGCGCGTTGCCATGCCCGGTTCGGCGGCATGGGTCACAACAATGTCGGTGTCACCAACCGCATCGGCGCCAAGTGCCCTGGCGATTTCGCGGATGGTTTGCGCCATGACACTGGTTCCTTTGCCGCGGGGTCGGCCCCGGCGCGATCCTAGCTTTGCGGAACCGGCAACGCCACCCCGGCGCGGGTCAGGGCCTCGAATATTTCGGCATCGCGCCCGTAGATATCGGCCCGGTACTGCGGCTTGCCGCGCGCGGGCATGATGGCGGTGCGATAGACCAGATGCACCGGCACCGGCACGGCCAGGTCCACGCGGGTTTCGCGCCCGGTTTCAAGAATGCGGCGGAAGTAGGATTCAGGATCGTCCACCTGTCGGGCAAGCAGGGTATAGGCGAAATCGAAGGGGTCGTTCAGCCGGATGCAGCCGTGGCTGAACGCGCGCGCCTCGCGCGAGAACAGGGATTTTTGCGGCGTGTCATGCAGATAGATGTTCCAGCGGTTGGGGAACATGAACTTGACCTTGCCCAGCGCATTGGCATCGCCCGGCCCCTGTTTGATCAGGAACGGAAAGGTCGAGGTGGTGAACTCTGTAAAATCGATGCTGGCGCGATCCACCCTGCGGCCGCTTCTGTCGAAAAGGTCAAGATGACTGACGGCGTTGGGATCGTTCTGCAATTCTGGCAGGTATTCCTTGGTCGCGATAGAGCGCGGAACATGCCAGGTGGGGTTGATGATCAGATGCGTCATCTCGTCGGAAAATTCCGGCGACCGGCGATCCCTTGCATTGGCGCCGACCACCGCGCGGGTTTGAAGCGTGACCTTGCCGTCATCGATGATCTTCGCTGAATAATCCGCAAGGTTGACCCAGATATGGCGCTGCCCGCGGTCAAAGTTCATCCAGCGTTCGCGTTCCATCGCCACGATCACCGATTCAAGCCGCTTTTGCGGGCTGGTATTCAGCGCGGCAACGGTGCCCGCACCCACCACACCGTCGGGGGACAGGCCGTGATCGGTCTGAAAGGCGATGACGGCGGCTTGCAGGGGTGCATCGAAATCCTGCGATGCGGTGCGCGCCATATAGCCCATCGCGATCAGCCGGTTGCGCAGCGCAATCACAGCCTCGCCCCGGTCGCCGAGTTCCAGCTTGGCGCCCGGCACTTCCGGCCCCCAGCCATAAGATGCCGTCAGGTCCAACAGCCGGTGCCGCTGTCGCATCAGGCGGGCGTATTCGGGGGTTTGCGGCGGCAGGGAGCGCAGGAATGCCACGGGGTCGGCGGCCGCGAAATCGGCAAGGATGCGCGCGGGATCGGACCGGGTGACGGTGCGCACCATTTCCGGGCTGACCTGCGAGGGGGCAAGAACCCCGCTGTGCACATCGCGCGCATAGGCCAGCAGGGCGGCGGACATCCGCGCCTCTATCGCGCCCAGGTCGCGGTCGCTGCTGGCGGCGCCAAGGGCTGCCAAAAGATCGTTTGCGTCATGGCGCCCGGCGGGCAGGCCGTGATCGCCCGCCGCGCGCAGCGCCGCGATCAGGGCCGCGCGCCGCGGCGCCCCGTCCGGGCCGGTCCACAGCGGTGCCTGATCCCGCGCCTCGTAAAACGCTTCCAGCACGGGGTTGCCCGCGACCGCCTCGGTCAGGGAAAGCCGATAGGCGAGTGTTTCCGCGCGCACCGGCGCCAGCGCCGACATCAAAAGCATCCCTGCCAGCGCGGTTGCGCGCAAGAATATCGCGGGGGCGGATTTCGAGGTTCCGACGCGCATGACCAATCTCCTTGTTAAAACGATTATGGGCCAGGTTTCCGGGTTTTGCGATCACTGTCCATTCAAGTTCCGATCACCCGCGCGCACCTGTAACCCTGTCGCAACAGGCATTTGCGCCCGGTTTCGCCCCGACATCCGGCAAAATTCCGCCGACACGGGCACAAATCCCGGATTTCTGGCCCAAGGGGGGTTTGGACATGGAAATTGGTATGTCATAAACATTACAGGTTCGGGATGAAACGTGAAGAACCTGTATGGTTGCGTGAACGAAGACAAGAAACGTGCAGCCATTCTTGGCATGACGAGCGACGGGACAGACGGAATGACATCATCAGACGGAAGCCGCATGACGCGGCGCGGCCTGCTTGGGGCCTTTGCAGCGACGGCAGTGGTGGCGGCGCCGACCTATGCCAACGCCTTCGGGTTCTTGCGCGGCGCCGGCGATATCCGAAAAGTTTCCATGTATTCAGGCCGTACCGGCGAAAGCATCAACACGATCTACTGGATCGAGGGCGAATATATTCCCGAGGCGGTCAAGGAAATAACCTATTTCATGCGCGATTGGCGGTCGGGGCGCACCAAGGACATCGATGTGCGCACCATCGATATCATGGCCGCAACCCACAGCCTTCTGGATGTCAGCGAACCCTATATGATGCTTTCGGGGTATAGGACGCCGGAAACCAACGCCCTGCTGCGGTCGCGGTCGCGCCGGGTGGCGCGCCATTCGCTGCATATCGAGGCGCAGGCGGCAGACCTGCGGCTGAAGTCGCGCAGCGTGGCGCAGATGGCGCGGGCCGCCAAGTCTTGCAACGCGGGCGGTGTTGGCACCTATACGCGGTCGAATTTCGTGCATATGGATTGCGGCGATATCCGCACCTGGGGCGGCTAGGGCAGTCCCGTCAGTCGGGCACAGTCCCACGACCGGCGCGCGCGTCGTGGGCGCGGGATTTTTATCGAGAGGATGATCGGAATCACGATTTCCGGATCAGGTAGGCGCGGGCATTTTCCAGATCCTCGGTGCTGATCAGGGTATGGCCCGCCTCATTGCAGAAATGCGGCACGTCGATCAGCGCCGCCGGATCGGTCGAGATCAGGCGCAGCACCGTGCCCGGCGCCATGGATTTCAGCCGTTTGCGCGCGCGCAGCACCGGCAGCGGGCACAAGAGCCCGCTGGCGTCGACTTCTTCAACCCATGTGGTGACCCCGGCCATGGCCAAGCCATAGTTTAGCCGCCGCGCGCTGTCCAGCCGCGTGTCGCGCCCAATACGGTCCGCAGCTTGACCGCAAAAAACCGCTCTTTCGCTTCATCTTGGAAAAAATACGCATCTCCCCCGCCCATCCTGCGCGCGCCGGTCAACGGAATGCACCCAGTCCAGGGGAATCGCATTTGAACGCGCTTGACAATAGCTTTGGGGTTGCAGGCTTGTGACGAATCGATTCTAGCCGATGGCCGGATCGGGCGACGGCTGGGGGGATCGCATGGAAGGCTTGGCGGCTTGTTTTGAGGAACTGGAAGACCCGCGCACCGGCAACGCCGGGCTTCACGATCTCACCGAGATCATGGTCATCGCGCTGTGCACCGTGTTGTGCGGCGGGCAATACGCCTCGGACATGGCGTTGTTCGCGCGCGAGAAGGAAGAGTTCCTGCGGCAATTCTTGAAGCTTGAGAACGGATTGCCGAGCCACGACACGTTTTCCCGCGTGTTCCGCCTCCTCGACCCCGAGCAGTTCCGCGCCTGCTTTTTGACGTTCATGGGCCGGTTCTCGCAAGCCTGTGAAGGCGTGATCGCCATCGACGGCAAGGTGCTGCGCCGCTCCTTCGACAAGGCCAGCGGCAAGTCGCCGCTGCATATGGTCTCGGCCTGGGGCTGCGAGCAGCGCCTCGTGCTGGCGCAGATCGCCACGGACGCCAGGTCGAACGAGATCACCGCCGTGCCGAAGCTGTTGGAGATGCTGACGCTGAAAGGGACGATCGTGACCGTCGACGCGCTCGATTGCCAGCGCGCCATCGCCCGGCAGATCGTCGATCAGGGTGGCGATTACGCCTTCGCGCTCAAAGGCAATCAGGGAACGCTCCACGAGGATGTCCGCCTTTATCTCGACGATCCGCTGGCGAAGGTCGAAACGAGCATCCCCACGGTCGACGCCGATCATGGCCGCATCGAAACCAGGGCCGTCGCCGTCTCGACCGACATCGACTGGCTGCAGGAGCGCCATCAATGGCCCGGCTTGAAGGCCATTGCCAGGGTCACGCGCACACGCGAGATCCCCGGATCAACGCCGGAGACCGATAAACTCTCCACGGAAACAGCCTGTTATCTTCTCAGCGCGCCGCTGTCGCCCGAACGTGTCGGCGAGGTCGTGCGCAGCCATTGGGGCGTGGAGAACAGCTTGCACTGGCGCCTCGACGTGACGATGAACGAAGACGCCTCACGCAACCGCATGGACAACGGCCCCCATAACTTCGCCGTCCTCCGTCACATGGCGCTCAACGTCATGGCCAAGGAGAGCAGCAAGGCCTCGCTCCGCGCGAAGTTCAAAAAAGCAGCTTGGAATCAAGACTATCTCCTCAAACTCCTCGCGCTATTCTGAAATGCGATTACCCTGGCAGAAGATGCGCGAGAGGAATGAGGCCCTCGACACCCGCGTCTATGCCCGGGCGGCGGCCTGGATCATGGGCGCGGATCGCTGGGACGAGGCCACCTGGCGGCGGTTGGAAGCGCAGGCCCGGGTGGAAACACGACCGGCTTCGCCCGTCACGGCAACTGAACCAGTGTCGCCCTCCCCGCCCACGGCCGGAACCCCAACGACGCCACGGCGCAAACGCCGGGCCTACACACCGAACTTCATGAGGGACTGAGATGGATCTGGAACGGATGCGCGCCCTGTTGGCCGCGCTGCAGGAGGCGCGCTACGCAGGCGTCCGCTCGGTCAGCTATGACGGCAAGACCATCAACTACGGGTCGGACGCGGAACTGGCGAACGCCATCAGTGATCTCGAAACCCGGATTGCCACGGCGACCACCGGCACACCCCGGCGACGCCGCTGGGGCACCGTGGCCTCGAAGGGTCTGTAAGCGATGGCGTTCGAGGCTTTCCGCCAGCGGCTGATCCCGGCCAGCGAAGGCATCGCGTTCCCGCTTGGCACCATGGACACGTTCACCACCTACGGCGGCCCGGCGAACCTGCTGGAGGCAGCAAACACCCTCGGCCTGCAGCTCTATGCGCGCTAGCACCTCGACGAAAAGGGCCGCTGGATCGACCTGATGACCGAGGCCTCGATCCTGCCGGTGAACAAGCGGCCACGGATCGCGATCCGCATCCACACCTCGAACTGATCGGCGGCGGAAATCATCATAACCGTCTTCGCCGCCGCCATGGATCGGATCACAGACTTCGGCGCTGGGCGCTTTGTCAGCGACACGATGATGGTGGATGTGCGCGTATCCGACCTGCCCGATCCCCGCACGGGCGATCTGATCGTGATCGGGGCCGACAGCTTCACCATTCAGGGCGAACCCACCCGCGACCGCGAGCGCCTGATCTGGTCTCTGGACCTGCGATCCAGTGCCTGAGTCACACATGCGCCCAGGTCCGCGTTGCGTGGATTCGATCCCGCCGCGCGCTACCGTCGTCACCCGGACCTTGTTTCAGGCGCGTTTGATCAGGCGGATCAGGAAAAGCAGGATCACCGCACCAACCGTGGCATGGATGATGGCACCGGCAATTCCGCTGCCAATACTAAGCCCCAGCCTTGGCAGAATGAGGCCAGCCACAAATGCACCAACGATGCCGATCACGATATTGCCCAGCAGGCCATAGCCATAGCCTTTGACGATCAACCCTGCGAGCCAACCGGCCACAGCGCCAACGAGAAGTATAACGAGCAGACTTTCGAGAGCCATTTTTGGGTCCTTCCCATTCTACACACGCCCACCCGAGCAATTCGGATGGAACGTACCGCAGGAGCGTCGCATCATGCGGCAACAACCCTGTCACTCCGGTACTGTCAGAAACGAACGATCAGTGCTTCGCCTCAATGGCAAGATCGCTGATGTTCTCATCCCACAGCCAGTTCGCCTCTTATCTCATATTACCAATCGTCCAGATAGCACCTTCGCGCCACTCTCGGCGATTCCCGACTGCGCGTTGGCCTTTTCAGCGAAAACGGTGATGAAACTCAAACTCGACATCCGTCCCGACATTGCGACCTTGCTACAGGCCGAAGTCGCCGCTGGGGAAAAAGCCGTGTCCGCCGCCATGCGCGAGGCAGGCACCTCCCTGAAATCCGCTTGGCGTGGCCAGATTACCGGTGCGGGGCTTGGCACGCGGCTTGGCAACTCCATCTGCCTCGCCAGCTTCTCCAAATCCAGCGACAGCCTGAACGCGGCGGCGCTGGTCTGGTCCAACGCCCCGGTGATCATCGGCGCGCATGACACGGGGCCACTGATCAGGTCCAAGGATGGGTTTTGGCTGGCGATCCCGACACCGGCCGCAGGGAAATCGACTCGCGGCGGTCGTATCACCCCCGGCGAATGGGAACGCCGCACCGGATTGCGGCTGCGCTTTGTCTTTCGCCGCCGCGGGCCAAGATGGAGTGGTTGCCGCCCTCCCCTGACGGCATCGATTTGTGCCAAGGTCGTGGTGTTAAGAGCCACACAACGGAGAGGACGGCGAGATGAAGGATATGATGATCGGGGTCGATCTGGCAAAGAATGTTTTCCAGGTCCACGGCGCGCTGCGGACAGGTGAGGTCCAGTTTCGCAAAAAGCTTTCGCGCAAGCAGTTCCCCGCGTTCATGGCCCAGCAGGGCCCGTGCCTGGTCATTTTCGAGGCTTGCGGCGGCGCGCACTATTGGGCGCGCGAGATGGAAGCGCTTGGGCACGAGGTGAAGCTGATCGCGCCGCAATACGTGCGACCGTTCGTGAAGCGCCAGAAGAATGACGCCGCCGATGCCGAGGCGATCGTCATCGCAGCCCGCCAGCCCGAGATGCGATTCGTTGAGCCCAAGACAGTTGAGCAACAGTCCCGCGCGGCGATTTTCCGTGACCGGGAGCGCCTGGTGCATCAGCGCACCGCGGACGTGAACGCCTTGCGGGCCCTGCTGTATGAGCACGGCCATGTGTTCCCTGTGGGGCTACGCCACCTCAATCGCATGACGGCGCTTGTGGAGGATGAGACCTCCGACTTGCCCGCGCTGATCCGGGAGGAGTGCCAGGACCTGCTGGCGCAGATCGCGGAGAAAACGGCGCGTATCACCGAGCGGGCCACGAAGCTCAAGGCGCTGGCCTCCCAGTCGGACCGGGCGCGCCGGCTCCAGACCATGCCGGGTGTTGGCCCGCTGACGGCCTTGGCAGTGGAAGCCTTCGGGCCTGACATGGCGCTGTTCAAGACCGGGCGCGACTTTGCGGCGTGGTTGGGCTTGGTGCCCAGGCAGCATTCCTCTGGGGGAAAGGAGCGCTTGGGGCGCATGACCAAGGCCGGCCAAGCCGACATCCGACGCCTTCTGATCATCGGCGCGATGTCACGTCTGAACTGGCTTGGGCAGCGCACAATTAGTGAGGGCAGCTGGCTGTCACGCATGTTGGCGCGCAAGCCCAAGATGCTGGTCGCGATCGCGCTGGCCAACAAGATGGCCCGGCAGATCTGGGCGATGCTGACGAAGAACGAGGACTACAGAGATCCGGCGCGGGCAGTTGCGGCATGATATTCATGTCGAACCGCTAGCAACGGCGCCAAGGGGGTGTGAGAAGACGACGACCTGAATGGGCAAAATGATCGAACAGATCCGGATTAGGAAAACCAGTAGCAGGCTACGAGCTGAAAGCTCGATTTCCAGATTTGGACCCGATCCGCTGATCACCATACCGGCCCGCGGCTTCTGAAAATGCCGCATCACGAGGCCTGACAGAAGTTCGCACTCGATCACGCGCAAGTAGGGTCAAAAAATTCTTGCACCACGGGCGGCAACCACAGAAGTCTGCTGGCGCACCAGAAACTCCCGCACCTTATGGGTCATCAGCAAGGCCTGCGTGTCCTCACTCTTCACCGGAACAAACCGCATGGACGGGCGTGATACAGCTTGGCAAATAGCCGCGGCGTCGGCAGCATCTGTCTTGCCCCGTTTCACATACGCCTTCACATAGCCGGGCTGCATCAGCCGGACGGTAAGCGGCGGCCACTTCCCATAGATTTTGCTGTTGCGCGGTGTTGGCCTTGGTTTGACGCCGCGCCGCGATCTCGTCAGGGAGTCCCGGACGAGGTCATTTTGTAGGGATGATGTGCTGTGTGTTTGCCCATGGCATGAGGGCATCGATGTCGCGGGCGAGGTGGCCGGTGGCTAGCTTCATGAACAGATCGCGCAGATACGCATAGGGCTCGACGCCATTCATCTTGCAGGTCCCGATCAGACTGGCAAAGCGGGCCCAGTTGCGCCCACCCTCGTCGTGGCCAGCAAAGAGCGCGTTGCGGCGGGTCATGGCCGGGCTGCGGATGGCGTTTTCGACGAGATTGGAGTCGATGTCGACGCACCCGTCGTCAAGGAGTTGAAGGGGACCGTGGCCCCAGTGGGGCCGCGTAAGCCCCGGAAACGCGGAAGCCATCCTGGCGCCTCAGCATATAGGCCATGGCCTCGCCGAGGTCTGATTTGCGCGAGACGCGGGCGGCTTGTGCCGTCAGCCAGGTAAAGAACTCATCAACCAGCGGGCGGGACAGCTCCTGCCGAACGGCCCGGCGATGGTCCGGGTCTGACCCTCGGATGGCATCCTCGATCTTGTAGAATGAGCCATTGTGCGCCATTGGTTCGAGAACAATGGCGAGTGCCAGCCACAGCGGATCGCCACCTGTGCGCTTGGCTGTGGCCAGATGGGTATAGCCACCATAGGCATCGACCTGGATCGTGCCGTTGAAGCCTTCGAGGATTTCGGCGGCATATTCACCCTTCCGCCCAGGGCGATAATGGAACACCACACCCGGTGGTGCGGTCCCGCCCCAACCGCGATCATCGCGTAGCACCGCCCAAAGATAGCCCGTCGTCGTGTCGAAGACGCGCCTCTGGCACGATGTCTTGCCCCGCCCGGGGTCGAGAACAGGAGCGGTGGTTTCATCGACGTAAAGCCGCGTGCTCTCGGCCATCAGGCACTTGGCCATGTGGTCAACCACGAGGGCAATCAGGGCGCCGGTGCGGCCCATCCAGTCGGCCAACACGGACCGGTCAATCGGCACCCCGTGCCGCGCCATCACCAGGGCCTGCCGGTTCAGCGGCATGTGCTCGGAATGCTTGGAGACGGCAATCTGTGCCAGCAGCGCCTCGGTGGGCCAACTGCCCTCCAGCAGATGCGCGGGCGCCTTGGCCTGCACCACGCCCGCACGTCCTTTGGGGCAGGCATACCGGGGGCGGACCGTGACGACCACCTG
>JACIYW010000041.1 GCA_014359745.1 Paracoccaceae bacterium
CTCGCGCAGGTGGCGCGTCAGCGAGCCACCGGCATAGCCGCGCGCGGCCTCTGCCGCAGCACCCGTCAGGAAATGCAGCGTCAGCGCATAGGGCAGCCCCACCTCGCCGCGCAGCGTGCGCAGACGCAGCACCGGCGCGCCCTCGGCCACCCGCAAACGCCGCGCAACGCCACCCTCGGCGGCGACCTCCTGCTTGTTCAAAAGCGTCACCTCGGCGCGCCGCCCGCTGGCCGCCAGCCGTTCGGTAAAGCGCGTGTCGCGCCCGATGCCATAGATCAGCCCGCGCGCCAGAACCCGCGTGCCGCGCCCGTGTACCCGTTCAACCAGCCCTTCGGCGATCAGTTCGTCCACCGCACGGCGCAGGGTGTGGCGGTTCACGCCGAAACGTGCGGCAAGTTCCGGTTCTGCCGGAAGCCAGTCGCCCTCGTCAAAGGCTCGTTCGATCTCGACGCGCAGGGCGGCCGCAATCTGCGCCCAGATCGCAGTTCCGGGTTGTCTGACAAGCTGTGGCAAGGTGCGTCTCCCGAATCTCTTCGTAGAGACGTCTAGACGTCTGGCGTCACAGGTTTATGACGATGAGCGATTTTCCGGGTGCATCGTCACTCAACAAGTGACCTCCACACATGAGCGCCCCCAACGGTCACGCCCAACATCATCTTGTCAGGATCAAGAGCGGGGCCTTGCGGCTGCCATCCGGGCCAATGACTGGCGAGGTGATCCGCGCCCTCGATCAGCGACGGGTGCCGCCGGGCTTGGTCAAGCGGTCAATGTGTCCAGGTTTCGCGGCGGGATGTGGCAAAGTTGTCGCCATACCCGCCGGGGCGGATCGTGGGTTTGCGGATCTTGGGATCGACCACTGTAAAGGGTATGTTCCTGGCGTTGGCATAGGCCTCTGCCGCGCTGCGGGTTTCAAAGCGCAGCTTGACCTGTGCCTGGGTGTCGGACGAACTGGTCCAGCCCATCAGCGGATCAACCTCGCGCGGTGATTGCGGGGCAAATTCCAGCACCCAGTGGTGGGTTTTGGCGGTGCCCGATTGCATGGCGTTTCGGGCGGGTTTGTAGATGCGTGCGCGCATGGGGCCTCCGTTTCACTGGGTTCTTATCCCTGATCGGGTGATAGCGTGCAAGGGTGCGCCATGGAAAGGTTATTCAAGCTCCCTCGGCACAATGAAATCAAGCACCCTGCCGGTGCCTGGCTGCACATCACCCCAACCGGGCGCATCAAAGGCCAAGACCAGCGTCGCGCCGGTGGGATAATGCGCGAAATTCGGGCCAAGCGGCGGCGTCGCGGGCAGGGTGGCGGCGAAGGCGGCGATGCCGGGATTGTGGCCAAGCATCAACACCGTTCGGCCGGTGGCCTGCCGAAGGCTGGTCAGCAAACTGTCGCTGTCGGCCTGATAAAGCGCATCAGGGTACCGGGCGTCGGTGGCCTGGGGCAGGGCGGGGGCCATCCAGGCCCAGGTTTCGCGGGTGCGCGTGGCGGGAGAGCACAGCACCTGATCGGGCATATACCGGCGTGAGGCCAGCCAGTCACCAAGCGCCTGCGCGGCGCGTTTGCCGCGCGCGTTCAACGGGCGGGCCTGATCGGGCAGATCGGGATTATCCCAACTGGATTTCGCGTGGCGGGTCAGGATCAGGCGCAGGGGCATGGCGGGCCTTTCGGGTGAGGCAATCACATCACTGTGACACAGCCGCGATGCCGCGCCTAGGCCAAGATGTCAGGCCGCGCCGCGCGGCTTTATCCTGGGTTCGGTGGTGCGGATGATCGACCCCGCGCCATGTTCGGTGAAAAGTTCCAGCAGGCAGGCGTTCGGCGCGCGCCCGTCCAGGATCACCACGGCGCGCACACCGCCCGCGATGGCGGCAAGGGCGGTTTCGGTTTTCGGGATCATCCCGCCCGAAATCACCCCCGATTCGGTCAGGGTCTGCACATCATCGGGGGTAAGCTGGGTCAGCACATTGCCTTCGGCATCCCTCACGCCCGCGACATCGGTCAAGAGCAACAACCGATCGGCCTTGAGCGCGGCGGCAATCGCCCCGGCGGCCGTATCGCCGTTGACGTTGAAGGTTTCGTTGTCGGCCACACCCGTGGCGACCGGGGCCACCACCGGCACGATACCGGCGGTGAACAGATCGCGCAGCACCTGCACGTTCATCTCGACCGGTTTGCCGACAAAACCCAGTTCCGGGTCGTCGGCGACGCAGACCATCAGATCGTCATCCTTGCCCGACAGGCCCACCGCGCGGCCGCCCTGATCGTTGATCGCCTGCACGATGCGTTTGTTCACAAGGCCCGACAGCACCATTTCCACCACATCGACCGTGGCCTTGTCGGTCACCCGCTTGCCGCGCACGAAACGCGATTCGATGCCAAGGCGCGCCAGCAGATCGTTGATCATCGGCCCGCCGCCATGCACCACCACCGGGTTCACGCCAACCTGACGCATCAGCACGATATCGCGGGCAAAATCGGCCATGGCGTCATCATCGCCCATGGCATTGCCGCCGAATTTGATCACCACGACCGCGCCGGTGTAGCGTTGCAGATAGGGCAGCGCCTCGGACAGGGTGCGGGCGGTGGCGATCCAGTCACGGGTCATGGCGGTCTGCTTTTTCATGTTGGTCCCCAAGGATAGGCGCAGCTTAAAGGGTTCGTCTGGGCCTGCCAAGGCTGCCTCAGGTCAGGGCGGCGACGATTGCGCGCAAGGTCGGTATACCATCGCCTTTTTCGGCAGAGGTCAACACGATCTCGGGGTAAGCCGCAGGGTGCCGGGCCAGTTCGCCGCGGACCTGATCCAGCACCGCCGCGTGATCTGCGGCCTTGATCTTGTCGGCCTTGGTCATCACCACCTGAAAGGTGACAGCGGACTTGTCCAGAAGGGCCATGATTTCGTGATCGACATCCTTGATCCCATGCCGGGTGTCGACCAGCACGAAGGCACGGCGCAGGTTCGGGCGGCCGGAAAGATAGGCCTTTAGCAGCGCCTGCCATTTTTCAACAATCGGCTTGGGCGCCTGCGCAAAGCCATAACCGGGCAGATCGACCAGGTAATGGGCATCGCCCGCGGTGAAAAAGTTGATTTCCTGTGTGCGGCCTGGGGTGTTCGAGGCGCGCGCAAGCGCCTTGCGCCCGGTCAGCGCGTTGATCAGGCTGGATTTCCCGACATTCGATCGCCCGGCGAAACATACCTCTGCCCGGTCTGCGGGGGGCATGCCATCCATCGCGACGACCCCTTTGAGGAACTCAATCGGCCCGGCAAACAGCAGGCGGCCGCGTTCGGCGCTGGCGGCGTCGGGTTCGGGGGTAAGGGGAAAAGGCAGCCTCATAACGTCACCGTGTCGCCGCAGGCAATCCTGCCACCGGCAATCACCGTGGCATAGACGCCGAAATCCTGATGGCCGAACCCGGTCTTCAGCGCGGCCAGCGTGTCGGCATCCGCCTGCCCGGTTTCGGGGTTGACCGTGGTCGCCTTGCAGCGGGTAATCCGCTGATCGATGCGCAGGCGGGCGGGGCCGATGGTGATCTCATGGCCGATCAGATCAAATTCCTGCCAGGGTTCCAGCCCCTCGATCCAGAGGTTGCCGCGCCAGCGGTGTATCGACAGATCGCGCCCCATCCGCGCGCCAAGCGCCCGCAGCGACGCCACGTTCAGCACTGAAACGAACGGGTCGGGCCAGTCGGTCATCGCCTGACCGGGCACATGCACCACCCGGTCGGGGGCGGCGCGCCCCGCGGGCCAAAGCGGGCGCAGCCAGTCGATCAGGCGCGCGGCATCATGGGGCAGGTCGGGGTTCAGGGTGATCGCGGCGGCGCGCGGATGGGTCAGCGTCAGCGAACCGTCGGCGGCCAGCCGGGCGGAAATCGCCATAAGATCGGGCCCCGACACACCGCGCAAAAAGTTGATCTTGCGCGCCCAGCCGCCGCCTTCGGGCAGGCGGCAATCGGCATGCGCCACGGCCCAGCGCCGGTCTTCTGGCAGGGCCGCGCCCGGTGTCAGCACCGCCTCGGCCAGTTCCTCGAACCCGATGGCCTTGATCGGATGGCGGCAGATCCGGGCAAGCGAGGCCGTCACTTCGGCTTCGGCCCGGAGCCACCTTTTCCGCGCGGGGCAGCAGGCGAATTGACTGCCTTCGGTGCGGGGCCCTTGGCCGGTCTTGTGACCGGCTTTGATACCGGTTGCGCGGCGGCCTTGGGTTTGTCAGCCGGTTTGCGCGAGAAGGTCGATTTGATATTGCCGAACAGGTCTGGCTTGTGCCCGTGGCTGCGCATGATGATGTATTGCTGCGTGAAGGTGATCAGGTTGTTGGTGATCCAGTACAGCACCAGCCCCGAGGCAAAACTGCCCAGCATGAACATGAAGACCCAGGGCATCCAGGCAAAGATCATCTTTTGCGTGGGGTCCGCAGGCGCGGGGTTCAGCTTTTGCTGAAGCCACATCGACACGCCAAGGCCGATCGGCATCAGCCCCAGGAAAATCAGCGCCATCATTGATCCTGCTTCGGGCGCGGCCCAGGGCAGAAGGCCGAACAGGTTATAAAGCGAAGAGGGATCGGGGGCGGACAGATCCCTGATCCAGCCGATCCACTCCGCATGCCGCAGCTCGATCGTGACGAAAATCACCTTGTAAAGCGAAAAGAAGATCGGGATCTGCAGCAGGATCGGCAGGCAGCCCGCGGCGGGGTTTACCTTTTTCTCCTTGTAAAGCTTCATCATTTCCTGCTGAAGCTTTTGCTTGTCGTCTCCCGCCCGTTCTTTCAGGGCCTCCATCTCTGGCTGAAGTTCCTTCATGCGGGCCATGGACACATAGGATTTATAGGCCAGCGGAAACAGCAGCGCCTTGAGGAAGATCGTCAACCCGATGATCGACCAGCCCATGTTGCCGATGAAGCCATGCAGGAAGTGCAACACCCAGAAGATCGGCTTGGTCAGGAAAAAGAACCAGCCCCAGTCGATGGCGTCGATGAAACGGTCGATGCCGGCCCGTTGATAGGCCCGGATGGTTTCCCATTCCTTGGCCCCGGCGAAAAGCTGCGATGAGGTGGTCGCCGTTTCCCCCGCTGCCACGCTGACGGTGGGGCGGCGGGTTTCGGTCTGGAATATTTCCGGTCCCGGCACATATTTGGCCACGGCGGTAAAGGTGGTGCCGGGCGTCGGCACCAGGGTGGTCATCCAGTATTTGTCGGTAAAGCCGATCCAGCCATTATTGCCGACCTCGGTCACCTCGGCCGGGGTTCCCTCGCGCGCGAGGGGGGCGAATTCGGCCATGTTCTTGTATTTGGATTCCTGCAACTTGCCGTCGAACATCCCGACCATGCCCTCGTGCAGGATGTAGAAGGATTGCAGGTTGGATGGGATGCCGTGGCGCGCCACGATGCCGTAAGGGGCCAGGCGAACCTCTGCCCCGGTGTTGTTCTGCACGGCTTGCGTGATCGTGAACATGTAGTTTTCATCAACCGCGATGGTGCGGGTAAAGATCAGGCCCCGGCCATTATCCCATGTCAGCGTGACGGGGCGCCCTACCCCAAGTTCGGCGCCTGCGGGGGCCGACCAAAGCGTGTTGGCATCCGGCACATCCTCGAACGCCAGGGTGCCCGCCGGGGTCCAGCCATAAAGCGCATAATAGGGTTCCGCCGATCCCACCGGCGACAAAAGGCGCACGGTGTCGGACGCGGGGTCCGTGGTGACGTGATAATCGCTGAGCGCCAGATCGTCGATCCGTCCGCCCTGAAGCGAGATCGACCCAAGCAGCCGATCCGTCTTGATCGTGACGCGCGGCGCGTCGGTTGGCGCGGCCTCGGACGGGGTGCCGCCCGCGGTTTCGGCGGCCTTGGGGGGGGTCAGGCCCCGCCCGTCAGCACTGATCGTGTCGGGGGGGGGAGTTACCGGATCTGCCGGAGGGAACACAAAGAACCAGACGAGGATCACCAGAAAGCTGAGTGCCGTCGCCAGGATAAGATTCTTGTTCTGATCGTCCAAAAGAAACCACCGCCCGTGCTGCCCAAGATGGGGCCGGTTCAACAGACTGTGCGGGCAAAGGTCAAGGGGATTCCGGGTTTTTCGGGCGGAACGGCCGGGATCAGCGCGGATGACTGCCCACGCGGGGGGTGCGCGCCAGCTTTGCGCGGTGTCGTTCCGCCCAGACCACGGTTTCCTCGAACGGCATCGGCCGGGCAATCACGAAGCCCTGCACATGCCCGCATCCCAATTGCGACAGCATTGCATGTTCGCCGGGTGTTTCCACGCCCTCGGCCAGGGTTTCCAGGTCCAACCGCTCGCTCATCGCAAGGATGGCCGCGATGACGCGCTGCTGATCGCGGTCGCTGTCAACGCGTGTCACGAAAGACCGGTCAATCTTGACCCGGCTGACGGCAAAGCGGCGGATATTGCCGATCGACGCATGGCCGGTGCCGAAATCGTCCAGATCGATGCCGCAGCCAAGCGATGCCAGCGCGGCGATATTATGCAGAATCACGTCATTATCGGTATCGGCGACCACGTTTTCCAGCACCTCCACGGTCAGGCGCGGCGGGGCGATGTCGAACCGGTCAAGTTCCCAGCGGATCTTTTCGGCAAGGCGCGGGTTTCGCAACTCCTCCGGCGAATAGTTGACCGAGACGCCAGGCACCTCCAGCCCCACCTTGTCCCATCCGCGCAGGGCGGTCAGGGCGTTGAACAACATCGCCTCTCCCAGGCGGTCGGACAGGCCGGAATCGTGCAGAATGGGCAGGAAATCGGCGGGGGTCAGGATGCCGCGTTCGGGATGAACCCAGCGCACCAGCGCCTCCATCCCGCTGATGCGGCCGGTGTCGGTGGAAATCTGCGGCTGATAAAAGGCGCGGATCGCGCCGGTATCAAGCGCCACCTCGATCTCGGCGCGCAGGCTGTGGCGGACGGTTTCGGCGTTCTGCATTTCGGCGGTGTAGGCGCGGATCGCGCCCGGCCCGTTGCGCCGCGCCTCCAGCGCGGCCATTTCCGCGGCGCGCAGCAAGGCGCCACCGTTCGGTTCGGGGGCGCGTGATGCAAGGCAAAACCCGACAGAGGCGGTAACGTGGAGCGTCGCGGCATCAACGCTGACCGGGGCTGCGACCGCCTCTTGCAGGCGGGCCGACATCTGCAAAAGGGTTTCCAGATCAATACGATGCACCGGCCCAAGGCCCACGGCAAAGGTCGCGCCGTCAATCCGGCCGACCACGTCCGAATCGCGAAGGGCGCCGCGCAGACGTTCACCGGTGCGGCGCAATATCTGCGCCTCGGCGCTGCGGCCATAGCGATCGGCCAGATGTTCAGCGTCATCAAGGCGGACCACAAGGCAGGCGGTGCTGTGCCCGGTCTGTCGGCCCGTGGCGATGACCGCATCAAGCGCGCCGACCACGCCATCGTAAAGCGCAAGCCCGGTTGGCCCGTCGATCGCGGGGCTTTTGGTCTGCGCCGCAGCGGCGCCGCGTTCACCGCCGCCGATGCCGCGCGCAAGGCCGTGCAGGGCCGGAAACAACAGCGCCGCGATGATCAGCGCGGCCTCGCCGCCGTACCAGAAGGCAGCCAGCGTCAGGGCCGGCAGGAAGGCCAGCGCCTCTGGCCGTCGCAGCGGTTCGGCGATCCGGTCAAGCGCGCGCGCAAGCGCCGTGGGTATTCGCGGGGCCATCGGTGACCATGCCATGTGCACGCCCTTTCCATTCGGAACAGCGTGGAATGCTGTCCGTTCATGGGGAGGCTAGGGGCTTTTGCTGATCGCTTCGTTAATTTCCGCCCATCAGTTGCGGCGGATTTTCGACAATTTTTTCGGGGCTTAGCGCAAGGCCCGCGAAATCGAACAGATCCGTATCCAGAAGATGGCCGGGCCGGGCGTTCATCAGGGCGCGGAACATGATCTGGCGGCGGCCGGGGCTGCGCGCCTCCCATCCATCCAGAATCGCCTTGACCTGCTGGCGTTGCAACCCGTCCTGGCTGCCGCACAGATCGCAGGGGATGATCGGATACTTCATCGCGCGGGCAAAGCGTTCGCAATCGGCCTCGGCCACATGGGCAAGGGGGCGATAGACGAACAGATCGCCCTCTTCATTCACCAGTTTCGGCGGCATGGTCGAAAGCCGCCCGCCATGAAAGAGGTTCATGAAAAACGTTTCCAGAATATCGTCGCGGTGATGGCCGAGCACCACGGCAGAACACCCTTCTTCGCGGGCGATCCGGTAAAGATTTCCGCGCCTTAGCCGCGAACAAAGCGCGCAGTAGGTGCGCCCGGCGGGCACCTTGTCCATCACGATCGAATAGGTATCCTGATACTCGATCCGGTGCGGCACACCCATGCGTTGCAGGAATTCCGGCAGGACGGTGGCGGGAAAACCGGGCTGCCCCTGATCAAGGTTGCAGGCCAGCAGATCGACGGGCAGCACCCCGCGCCATTGCAGTTCATGCAGGATCGCAAGCAGGGTATAGCTGTCTTTTCCACCCGACAGGCACACCAGCCAGCGCGCGCCGCGCTGGACCATGGCATAGCGATCCACGGCCTCGCGCACCTCGCGGACCAGACGTTTGCGCAGCTTGCGAAACTCTGTCGTGGTGGGGGCGCCGTGGAACAGCGGGTGGATATCCTGGGGCTGATCGAGCATGGATTCCGAAGTAGTGCAGCGCCCCCCGACTGGCAAATAAATTGTGATCTGACGCTGTACATATCGCGTACATCTTTCGTATGTATTGCGTAGTGACACCCAGACCCCGGTTCCTTGCCGCCGCGATGGTGATTCTGGCCGCCTGTTCGGGGCGGCCATCGCTGGACGACCCGGCGCTGAGCAGCCGCGATCTGGAACTGGAGCGGTTCTTTTCCGGCCCGCTCATCGCCCACGGCCAGTTCCAGGACCGGTTCGGCACGGTGCGCGCCCGGTTCAGGGTGGACATGGTGGGCACCTGGGATGGCACCAACCTGCGTCTGGATGAGGATTTCATCTATGACGACGGGCGCACCGATAATCGGGTCTGGACGCTGACCAAGACCGGGCCGGAAAGCTGGCAGGGCACCGCGCCCGATGTGATCGGCGTGGCCACGGGCCGGGAAAAGGGTGACACGTTCAACTGGGCCTATACCGTCGATCTGCCACAGGGCGACAGCACGCTGCGGGTGCAGTTCGATGACTGGATGTGGAAGATGAGCGAGACGCGCCTGATCAACCGCGCCTATGTGCGCAAGCTGGGGGTGACGGTGGGTGAGGTGATCATCCTTTTCGAGAAGCCCGGCGCGCCCTGACCGGGTTTGAGGCAACCGGCGCCATTTCATTGACCGGCGCGCGCGTGGCGGTCGCAAGGTGAGTATTTTTTTCGAGAGGATGGGAGAGAGGGTTTTCTCGGACGGTCAAGGTGCGGGTCTGACTGTCGGGGTTGCGCGATGCGCCTGGCCGGACATGCCTGCGGCAACCCGTGGGTTGCCGCAGGGATCATTGCAGAAGATCAGGGTGCGGCACCCGGTCAGGCGAGGGAGCGCACGACCTCTTCGCGTTCGAATATCTCGATCACATCGCCGGGGCGGATGTCTTCGTAGCGCTCGAACGCCATGCCGCATTCCTGGCCCGAGATCACCTCTTTCACCTCGTCCTTGAAGCGTTTGAGGGTCTTGAGCGTGCCTTCGTGGATCACCACGTCGTCGCGCAGCAGGCGCACACCGGCCGAACGGCGGGCGACGCCTTCGGTGACCAGACAGCCCGCGACCATGCCGACGCCGGTGACCTTGAACACTTCCTTGATCGTCGCATAGCCGATGAAGCGTTCGCGGATCTCGTTCGACAGCAGGCCGGAAGCGGCGGCCTTGATATCATCGACCAGATCGTAGATCACCGAATAGTAGCGGATTTCCACGCCCTTCTGATTGGCGGAATTGCGGGCGGGGGCGTTGGCGCGCACGTTGAAACCGATCACCGGCGCCCCCGATGCCTCGGCCAGGCCGACATCGGTTTCGGTGATCGCGCCCACACCGTAATGCAGGACGCGCACGCGCACCTCTTCGTTGCCGATCTTTTCCATGGCCTGCACGATGGCTTCGGCCGAGCCCTGCACATCGGCCTTGACCACGATGGCCAGTTCCGAAACGCTTTTGTCGGCCTTGGCCTTGGCCATAAGCTGTTCCATCGTCGTCGCGGCACCGGCGGCGGCGCGTTTGTCCTTGGCGGCCTGTTCGCGGTAGGCGGCGATTTCGCGCGCCTGCGCTTCGGTTTCCACGACGTTGAGCACATCGCCGGCGGCGGGCGTGCCGTTCAGGCCCAGCACCTCTACCGGGACCGAGGGCGGGGCCTCATCGATGCGCTCGCCCTGATCGTTGATCAGCGCGCGCACCTTGCCCCATTGTTCGCCCACGACAAAGATATCGCCGCGTTTCAGCGTGCCGTTCTGCACCAGAACCGTGGCGACCGGGCCGCGCCCGACATCCAGCTTGGCCTCGATCACCGCGCCGACGGCGGCGCGATCGGGGTTGGCGCGCAGTTCCAGGATTTCGGCCTGAAGCGCGATGGCTTCCAGCAATTCGGGCAGGCCCTTGCCGGTTTTCGCCGAGACCTCGACATCCTGCACATCGCCCGACATCGCTTCGACCACCACCTCGTGCTGCAAAAGCCCGGTGCGGACCTTGTTCACATCGGCGTCGGGTTTGTCGATCTTGTTGATGGCGACAATCATCGGCACCTTGGCGGCCTTGGCGTGATTTATCGCCTCGATCGTTTGCGGCATGACCGCATCGTCGGCGGCGACCACCAGGACCACGATATCGGTGACATGCGCCCCGCGTGAGCGCATCGAGGTGAAGGCGGCGTGGCCCGGCGTATCAAGGAAGGTCAGCACCGCGCCGCTGTCGGTTGTCACCTGATAGGCGCCGATATGCTGGGTGATGCCGCCCGCCTCTCCCGAGACGACGTTGGCCTTGCGAATCGCATCCAGAAGCGAGGTCTTGCCGTGATCGACATGGCCCATGATGGTGATGATCGGCGGGCGCGGTTGCAGGTCTTCGGGTTTGTCCTCGACGGCGTCGATCACCTGTTCCACATCGGCATCGGATACGCGCACGGTCTTGTGGCCGAATTCCTCGATCACCAGTTCGGCGGTGTCGGCGTCGATGGTCTGGTTCATGGTGGCCATGACGCCCATTTTCATCAGCGACTTGACCACATCGGCGGTACGTTCGGCCATGCGGTTGGCGAGTTCCTGCACCACGATGGTTTCGGGAAGCTGCACCTCGCGCACCTGCTTTTCGCGCACGGCGCCCAGGCCAAGCGCCTTTTGCCGGGCGCGTTCCTGTTTGCGCTTCATCGCGGCCATCGACCGCTGGCGGCCGCCTTCGCCTGCCAGCGCCTCGGTCAGCGTGAGCTTGCCGGAGCGGCGGCTGTCGGCTTCGCCCTTGCCCTTGGTGCGGCTGTCGCGTTCGGCGTCGCGATCGGCCTTGCGCGGGCCCGAGGCCGGTTTGCCGACCGACCGTTCCGCAGCCGGGGCGGCAGGGGTGGCGGGGGCATCGGCGGGGCGCGGTTTGGGGGCCTCGGCGGGGGCGTTTTTCGCGGTTTCGCGCGCTTCGGCCTCGGCCTTTTCGCGGGCCTCGTCTTCCTGTTTGCGGCGCATGAATTCTTCATGCTCGCGTTCTTCGCGTTCCTTTGCCTCGATCTCGTCGCGGCGGCGCTGGCGTTCTTCCTCGCGCTGGCGTTCTTCGGCGGCGCGGCGTTCGGCGTCTTCGCTTTCACGGGCGCGTGCGGCCTTGAGCGCGTTCAGCCGACGCTCCATCTCCACGTCGGAAATGCCGGCGGGGCGTTTGCCCGATCCGCCCGCGGCGGCGGAACTGCCTGTTGATCCGGCGCCGGAGGTGCCGGTGCCGGGCTTGGGAACAACCACGCGCTTGCGCTTGGTTTCCACGAGAACGCTTTTGGTGCGTCCATGGCTGAAGCTCTGCTTCACTTGTCCCGGTTGGGATCCGCTGCGCAGCCCGAGGGGTTTCTTGCCGTCTGTGTCGCTCATGCGTCTTTCGTATCCTTCCCGGCGGCAATCCCGCCGATCTGCCCGCGTAATCCCGCAAGCCTTGCGGCTTCCTCTACAACACGTGTCGTGAGTCCACCAGCCGCAAGCGCGGCATGTATCACATGTTCCCGGCCAAATGCCAAACCGATTTCCTGCGCGGTCAGGCAGCCGATGAACACCGCGTCATCTTCGTCGAGCGGTTCGGGCGGCCACAGCTTGGCCTTGCCGCGTTCCGAACCGTCGCTGGCCTGGATCAGCACCGCCGCGCGGTCCTTTTCCAGCCAGTCCTTAACCTTCTCGAACCCCGCCACCGCCTCGCCCGCCTTGCGGGCCAGCGACAGAAGTTCGACGACCCGGCGCACCAGCGCCCCCTCGACCATCGGGCCAAGATCGGGCGCCACGGTGACCGGGCGTTTGGCGGCGCGGGCAAAGAGGCCCTTGGTCGCCGCCTTGTCGAGCGCCTTGCGATCGGCCGTCACCCAGATGCCCCGACCGGGCAATTTGCCCATGATATCGGGCAGTATACGCCCTTCGGGATCAACAACAAAGCGGATCAGACCGGGTTTTGGCCCCACAGCGCCGGTGCTGATGCACCGGCGTTCGGGATCGTCCCGGTTCTTGTCGCGGCCGCCGCGGGTCATGGCTTGGGCGCCCCCCGACCTTATGCCTCTGCCTCTTCGGCGGCGTCTGCTCTTCGGCGGCTTCGGCTTCGTCGCTGGCCAGATCGGCGGGATCGACCCAGCCAAGCATGACGCGCGCCGTCATCACCAGATTTTGCGCCTCTTCCAAAGACATGTCGAATTTCTCCAGCAGGCCCTCATCCTTGACGCGCTGGCCGTTGACGGTGGTCCAGCCGCCCGCAAGTTCCCAATCGGCGCAGGTGGCGAAATCTTCCAGCGTCTTCACATCGTCCATCGCCAGGGCTTCGATCATCTGCGGTGTCAGCCCCTCGAACGCAAAGAGGCTGTCGTCGGCGCCCAGCTCGCGGGCATGTTCGGCGGCCTTGCGATTCGTTTCTTCAAGGCGGTCGCGGGCGCGGGCCTGCAATTCCTCGGCGGTGCTTTGGTCGAAGCCGTCTATGGACAGGAGTTCGTCAAGGTCCACATAGGCCACCTCTTCCAGCGAGGTGAAGCCTTCGGCCACCAGAAGCTGGGCGAGAACCTCGTCCACATCGAGGGCCTCGACAAAGAGGTTGGTGCGCAGGGTGAATTCGGCCTGACGGCGTTCGGATTCGTCGGCTTCGGTCATGATGTCGATATCAAGGCCGGTAAGCTGGCTGGCCAGACGCACGTTCTGGCCGCGCCGCCCGATGGCCAATGACAACTGTTCGTCGGGCACCACCACCTCGATCCGGCCGGCGTCTTCGTCGATCACCACCTTGGACACTTCGGCGGGTTGCAGGGCGTTCACAAGGAAGGTCGCCTGATCCTGATTCCACGGGATGATGTCGATCTTTTCGCCCTGAAGTTCATTGACCACCGCCTGCACCCGGCTGCCGCGCATCCCCACGCAGGCCCCGACCGGATCGATGGAATTGTCATAGGAAATCACGGCGATCTTGGCGCGCGACCCCGGATCGCGGGCGACGGCCTTTATTTCGATGATGTTGTCATAGATTTCCGGCACTTCCATCTTGAAGAGTTCCGCCATGAATTGCGGATCGGTGCGCGACAGGAAGATCTGCGGGCCGCGCGCCTCGCGGCGCACGTCCTTGATATAGCAGCGGATGCGATCATTCGGGCGATAGGATTCGCGGCCGATCTTTTCGTTGCGGCGCAGAATCGCCTCGCCCCGGCCCACATCGACGATGATGTTGCCGTATTCCTCGCGCTTGACGACACCGTTGATGATGGTGCCGACGCGATCCTTGAATTCTTCGTACTGGCGGTCGCGTTCGGCTTCGCGCACCTTTTGCAGGATGACCTGCTTGGCGGATTGCGCGTCGATGCGGCCCATGTCCACCGGGGGGATTTCGTCGCGGATCTCGTCGCCGACCTTGGGGTCGTCAAGCAGGCCCTTGGCCTGCGCCACGGTCACTTGCGCCTGATAGTTTTCCACCGCGTCATCTTCGACCACGGTGCGCACACGGGTGAACCGCGCGCGCCCGGTCTTGCGGTCGATCGCCACGCGGATATCCATTTCGGCGCCATAGCGCGACTTGGCGGCGCGGCCGAGGCTTTCTTCCATCGCCTGTACGACCAGTTCGGGGTCGATCATCTTTTCGCGGGCCACCGCTTCGGCGGTTTGCAGCAGTTCAAGCTGGTTGGCAGAGGTAATCGCCATATCTCATTCCTCCTGGGAAGCGGTGTCGGGATCGACAGCAGGGTCGGTTTCGGGGGATCGCAGAACGCCGGCATCCTTGCGTTGGCGCAGCATTTCGGCAATCAGATCGTCGGTCAGGATCAGCTTGGCATCCGACAGCCAGTCGAATTTCAGGCCGATGGTGCCTTCTTCGATGTCGATCAGCACCTCGTCGCCTTCGGTGCCGGCAAGTTGGCCCCTGAAGCGGCGGCGGCCGTCGATCAGTTCGGTGGTTTCCAGCCGTGCCTCATAGCCCTGCCAGATGTCGAAATCCTTGAGCCGGGTCAGCGGCCGGTCGATACCGGGCGAGGACACTTCGAGGTTATAGGCATCTTCAAGCGGGTCTTCGACATCCAGCATCGCGGAAACGGCGGTAGAGATTTTCGCGCAATCCGACACCACGATGCCGCCAGCGGGCCGGTCGGCCATGATTTGCAGGGTGCGTGTCTTGCCGCCCATCAGGCGGATACGCACCAGTTCGAACCCCAGCGCCTCTATCGCGGGGGTCACGATTTCAGCGAGGCGCTGATCGATCGGGGTCTTGGCGATAAGGTCGGTCATGGTGCGGGGTTCCAGAATGACAAAACGGGCCGTGCGGCCCGTTACGATTTCCGGTGGAGCACCGGGTTTGGAAGCCGACGCGCCGCATTGAAAGTGCATATAGCCCCGGCGCCCCCCAAACACAAGGGCGAACACAAGGGCGAAACAAGGGCGAACACCGGGGCGCAGATGCGCGGCGATTGCACAGGGGAATGCACAGGGGGCGGGCACAGGGGGCGAACGCGGGGCGGCGGGGCGGGCGGAATGTCTGGCTGGCGTCATGACAGGGGTTAAAATCGGTCCGGCGGGGCGCTAGATAACCTTCGCGTGATGCACCGGGAACGGGGCCATGCCGCGCTTGGGCCGAAAGTGAGTGTTATGGATGAATTGAAGACCGGGCCGCAGCCACGGCCCGCCCCCCTGCCAGAGGGTCCGGGGGCGGATGGCAGCGCGGTGGCCGCGCCGGGTCTGGTGGGCGAAAACCTTCTGACGGGCGAAAACCTGCTGGCGGGCGAAAACCTTCTGGCGGGCGAAAGCCGCAGGATCGGGTTTCTCTTTAACCACGACCAGATCCATCAGGTCGCCCACAGCCTGCCCATCGCGATGGCGCTGGCACGGCAGGGCGCGGCGGGGCGGATCGTGGTATGCACCACCTCTGCGCGGCTAAGCGCCGAGGTGCGGCGCATCGGCGGCGCCATGATCGGCCGGGAGCTGACGCTGGTCGAATTGCGGGCCAGGCCGGTTTCACGGATGCTTGCACGGGTGTTTGGCGGGCTGCTGCCCGCGCACAAGCTGTTGATCTATCGCGACAATCTGGACTTCTTTCGCGGGCTTGACCTGCTGGTGGTGGCGGAAAAGACCTCGCTTATCCTCAAGACCCGCTATGGGCTGGACCGGATCGGGATCGTGCACACAAGGCATGGTGCCGGCGACAGGGCCATCGGGTTCGACCGGGCGAGCGCGGGATTCGACCATGTGCTGTGCTCCGGCCCCAAGATCCGCGAGCGTCTGCTGCGCGAGGTGGGGCTTGAGGCGCGCAAGGTGACGGTTGTCGGGTATCCCAAGTTCGATCTGTGCCGCCGGGAAAAGGTGCTGCCCAAGGGGTTCGACCCGGCAAAGCCCACGGTTATCTACAATCCGCACCCCTCGCCGCATCTGTCGTCGTGGTACCGGCATGGCCGCGAGGTGCTGGATTTCTTTCTGGACCACCCCGAATATCAACTGATCTTTGCCCCGCATGTGATGCTGTTCGAGCGGCGCCTGGTGGTGACCGTGGACCGGCCCGGCGCCGCGCGCCCCGGCCGGATCGCGCGCAAGTATCACGAGGCGCCCAATATCCACATCGATCTGGGCAGCCGCGCCCTGACCGACATGACCTATACGCAGGCCGCCGATATCTATCTGGGCGATGTCAGCAGCCAGATTTACGAGTTCCTGCTGGAACCCCGCCCCTGTCTGTTCCTGAATTCGCATCATGTGGCCTGGCAGGGCGATCCGAATTACCTGCACTGGCAGGCCGGGCCGGTGATCGACGGGCCCGCACAGCTTGCCGACGGGCTGGCGCAGGCGGTGGCGACGCATCAGGCACAATACCTGGCGACGCAGCGCGCGATGTTCGCGCAAAGCTTCGACCTGACCGGGGAACCATCATCCGACCGCGCGGCGCGGGCCATCGTCGCCTTTCTGGCCGACAGGGAGGTGGACGCCTGATCGCCCAAAGGTGGCTCTGGACCGGGGCCGCGCGTCTGCTATACACGCGCCGTTGACGATCCGGTGGGATAATCGAACGCCATGGGTTTCACGGTTTGCCCGTCAGGCCGCGCGCAGGCGCGGGGCCGCGGTACGATTGGGCCACGATACGACAGAAAAGCAGTCTTGACCCATGCATGAATTCCCCGCATCGCCCCCCCAAGGATCCACTGTCAGCCGCATCTATTCGGCGCTGGGGCTGGTGATGGGCGGCAAGGCCGGGGCGGGCGTGCTGAGCCTGATCTACCTGATGATTTCTGCGCGCACACTGGGGCCGGTGGATTTCGGGGTTCTGGTTCTGGTGCATGGCTATGTGGTGATGGTGGTGGGGATCGTCGAGTTTCCGGCCTGGCAGGCGATCATCCGCTACGGCGCCGAGGCAGAGCGCGACGCACAACCGCACCGCCTGGCGCGGCTCTTGCGGTTCAGCGCGGTGGTAGAGCTGTCGGCGGGCGCGCTGGCCGTCGCAGTTGCGGCGGTGCTGGCCCCGATGGCGGGGCCGGTGCTGGGCTGGTCCGACGCGGCGCTGGCGCTGGCGGTGCCTTACAGCATCGCGGCGCTTGGATCGGTGCGATCCACCCCGGCGGGCTATCTGCAACTGATCGGGCGGTTCGATCTGATCGGGGCGCATAACATGGTGGCGCCGGGGGTGCGGCTGATCGGGGCCATGATCGCGGCGCTGGCGGGATGGGGGCTGAAAGGGTTCCTGATCGCCTGGATGGTGGCGGCGGTTGCCGAATTTGCGGTGCTGTGGGGGCTGGGCCTGTGGCTGGCGTATCGGCATCTGGGCCGCACCCTGATCCGCCCCGAGGCCGGCCGCGTGACCCGCGACAACCGCGACATCTGGCGGTTCCTGATCGCCAACAACGTTGATGTGACCCTGGGAGAGCTGGCCGGCCGCGCAGCACCCCTGATTGTCGGCGGCATCCTGGGGGCCGGGGCGGCGGGCCTGTTCTCGGTGGCGCACCGCGCCACGATGATCATCGCGCAGCCCGCGCAGATGCTGGGCAACACCGCCTATGCCGAACTGGCGCGGCTGGTCTCGGCGGGCGACGGGGGCCGCCCGCTGCGCCGGGCGCTGGTCAAGGTGACGGTGCTGGCGCTGCTGGCCAGCCTGCCGGTCGTGGCGGTCGTCGCCCTTGTGCCCGGTGTTGTGGTGCGGCTTCTGGCGGGGGATGCGTTTCAGGGGGCCGCGACGCTGATGGTCTGGCTGATGGTGGGGCGGGCGATTCTGATGGTGGTGCCCCCCTGCCGGTCGGCCCTGTCGGCGCTGGGCAGGCCCGGTGTCTCGCTAAGTGTCAATCTGGTGGCAAGCCTGGTGTTCCTGTCGGCGCTGCCGGTTCTATTGCAGCTGTTCGGGCTGGTGGGGGCGGGGATTCAGGCCGTTCTGCAGGCGCTGGCGGTTTCGGTGGCGCTGGCGGTTCTGACCGCCAGAATAAGCAGGGCGCAGGATCAATGACCATACGCATAGCCTATGTGATCAATTCGCTGGAGGGCGGCGGTGCGGCGCTGCCGGTGCCCGAACTGGCGCGGGTGATGCGGGACTGGGGTGCCGAGGTGCGGGTGTTCGCGCTGATGCGCCGCAACGGCCACGCGCTGGCGGCCTTGGAGGCGGCGGGCCTTGACGTGGTGATACGCGACGAGGGCGCGCATGATCACCTTGCCGCGCTGCGCTGGCTTGATCGCGAAATGCAGGCCTGGAAGCCCGCGCTGATCTGGACATCGCTGAGCCGGGCGACGCTGCTGGGCCTGATCCTTGGCCCCTGGCGCAGGATTGCGGTGGTAAGCTGGCAGCACAATGCCTTTCTGAAGCCGATGAACCGGCGGCTGTTGCGGCTGCTGTCGGGGCGGGCCAAAATCTGGGTGGCAGATTCGCAATCGGTTGCGGCGCTGACCGTGCAGCGGCTGGGCGTGCCCGAGGATCGGGTGATGACCTGGCCGATCTTTTGTGCCGATCTGTCGGCGCCGGTGGCAAGGCCCTGGCAGCCGGGCGAGGTGCTGCACCTGGGCAGCCTTGGCCGGTTGCACCGGGCCAAGGGATATGACGTGCTGATCGCGGCGCTGGCGCATCTGAACGCGCAAGGCTTCGCACCGCCGGTGCCGTTCCGGATTTCCATCGCCGGCGAAGGGGGCGAAGGCCCGGCGCTGATGGCCGCCGCCCGCGCCGCGGGGGTGCAGTCGATCACCTGGGCGGGGTATAGCGCCACACCAAAGGCGTTTCTGGCCGGGTTGCACGGCTATGTGCAGCCGTCGCGCGTGGAAGGGTTCTGCATCGCGGCGCATGAGGCGATGCAGGCCGCGCTGCCGGTGATCGTGTCGGCGGTTGGGGAACTGCCGCAGACCGTGCAAGACGGGATCACCGGCCTTGTGGTGCCGCCCGAAGACCCGGTGGCGCTGGCGGGGGCCCTGGCGCGGCTGCTCGGCGATCCGCAACAGATGCACGCCATGGGCGCCGCCGCGCGCGCGCAGGTGCTTGACACCTTTTCCGAAGCGCGTTTCAACGCGGCGGGCCGCGCCATTCTTGACCGGGTTCTGTCGGGGCCCTGACCGGGGCCGGGCGCCCGATCATTAGCAGGCTGGTCCGTCGGCGCCATGCCGCGCTTATCAGACCCGCAGCCTGAGCGCACAAGAAAACGCTCTTTCCCATCCTCTCGAAAAAAATACTCAAATCCCGCCCGCCACGCGCGCGCCGGCCAAGGCAACGCACCCGACCGACTGAATTCCGCGCCAGCGGCGGTATTCGGGCATGGTTTGCGGTGCTGGTCTTGTCGGCTCTGGTCTTTCGGGGCCGTGCGGCCTACCTGTCACCTCACCCCTCAACCATCAGGCAGACAGATGAGACCCCAACAAGACCCAACACCGCGTGACCGCCGCGCCGAAGTCCGGGTGATCCGCCGGGTGGCCCCCTATCTGTGGCCAAAGGGGCAGGGCTGGGTCAAGCGCCGGGTGGTCGCGGCGTTGATCATGCTGGTGCTGGGCAAGATCATCGCCGTCGGCACGCCGTTTTTCTACAAGGCCGCCGTTGACAGCCTGGGGGGCGACGCATCCTCTGCGGCATGGTTGCTGGCGGTGGGCGCCGTCGGGCTGACGGTGGCTTACGGGATGGCGCGGCTGCTGGCGGTGGGGTTCCAGCAATTGCGCGATGCGCTGTTTGCGCGGGTCGGGCAGCGGGCGCTGCGGATGCTGGCGCTGGAGACGTTCACCCATATTCACCGCCTCTCGATGCGCTATCACATCACCCGCAAGACCGGCGGGTTAAGCCGGATCATAGAGCGCGGCGTGAAGGGCGTCGATTTCCTGCTGCGGTTCATGCTGTTCTCGATTGGCCCCCTGATCCTGGAATTGCTGATGATCGGGGCGGTTCTGTTCGTGATGTTCGATGTGTGGTATCTGGTTGTGGTGATGGTGACGATTGCCATCTATGTCTGGTTCACCTTCAAGGTGACCGAATGGCGGGTAAAGATCCGCCAGGAGATGAACAATCAGGACACCGACGCCAATCAGAAGGCCATCGACAGCCTGCTGAATTTCGAGACGGTGAAATATTTCGCCGCCGAGGCGCGCGAGGCGGCGCGTTACGACAGCGCCATGGCGCGGTATGAGGATGCCGCGATCCGCACCAATTATTCGCTGGCGTTCCTGAACTTCGGGCAATCGCTGTTCATCACCGCGGGGCTGGTAATCGTGATGGTCATGGCCGCCATGGGCGTGCAGAGGGGCACGCTGACCGTGGGCGATTTCGTGATGGTGAATGCCTATATGATCCAGATCACCCTGCCGCTGAACTTTCTGGGCACGGTCTACCGCGAAATCCGTCAGGCGCTGGTGGACATGACAGAGATGTTCACCCTGCTGGAACAGCCCGCCGATGTGGTGGATGCGCCGGATGCGCGGCCCTTGCGGGTGGCGGGGGGGCAGGTTGACTTTGATCGGGTGGAATTCGGCTATGATCCGGCGCGGCCGATCCTGAAGGGCATCACCCTGACGGTTGCGGCGGGGCAGAAGGTGGCCATCGTCGGGCCGACCGGATCGGGTAAATCCACCATCGCGCGGCTGATGTTCCGGTTCTATGACGTCACCGGCGGCGCCATCCGCATCGACGGGCAGGATCTGCGCGCCGTCACCCAGGACAGCCTGCACATGGCCATCGGCGTGGTGCCGCAAGATACGGTGCTTTTCAACGACACGGTCGGCTACAACATCGCTTACGGTCGCGCCGGGGCCACGCAGACCCAGATAGAGGCCGCGGCGCGGGCCGCCAGGATCCACGATTTCATCGCCTCGCTGCCCGAAGGATACAACACCCAGGTCGGAGAGCGCGGGCTGAAACTGTCGGGCGGCGAAAAGCAGCGGGTGGGGATTGCGCGCACCCTGCTCAAAGACCCGCCGATCCTGATTCTGGACGAGGCGACATCGGCGCTGGATACCCAGACCGAACGCGACATTCAGGGCAGCCTTCAGGCGATGGGCGCCGGGCGCACGGTGCTGACCATCGCGCATCGGCTGTCAACCATTGCCGATGCCGATCTTATCGTGGTGCTAGACGATGGACGCATCGTTGAGCAGGGCCGCCACGAGGCGCTGCTGGCGCGCGGCGGGCGCTATGCCGCGATGTGGCAACGCCAGAGCCGGGATGAGGAACGGGTGG
>JACIYW010000042.1 GCA_014359745.1 Paracoccaceae bacterium
GATCTGATCGTGGTGCTCGACGATGGACGCATCGTTGAGCAGGGCCGCCACGAGGCGCTGCTGGCGCGCGGCGGGCGCTATGCCGCGATGTGGCAACGCCAGAGCCGGGATGAGGAACGGGTGGGCTGAGGGGGAAGCAGGGGAAAGGAGCGTTCATAATTGTTGGAAATATCTAAGAACGTTTCGGGGAGTGTTCGGAGAAGCAGTAATTCCAGCTTCAACGCGGCTAAACACATTTTCAACCATGTTGGGTTGAGAAATCAATCTGTTCTGTTCGAAGCCACGTTGAATTTGTTCCGCCTTGGTGATCTTGGCTCGCGCGTAAAAAACATATGATAAGTGTCTCACAAACTGGTGATCTCCAGCGTACAAAAGGCACGTCTGATCGCAGCCATCGTAGAATGAGCTGATATTCACCAGCAGGTTCAGGCCGTTCAGGCATGTATCATTGCAGACAATGAACAGGTGCTTTTTTTCCGTGCCAGAGGGGATCAGCAGTGTTCGCTTTCGATAAATCAAGGTTAAAGCGATGCCAGAACTTCTTGGGCCTTCAGAAGGCTTTGATAGTCACGAGCACGTTTCTCAGGTTCGTCGACACCCACAGCCTCCATGATCTCATGCAGACTGATGCTGCGCGATGAGCCGTTTGGGTCTTTCCATTCTGGCACGTTTTCTTCCACATGTGTCCAGTCACGCAAAGTCCATTTGTCCATGCTGCCAAATTGGGCCCAGACGTCCGCAAGTATGACTATTTCCGCTTGGCTCAGCTCATCAAGGTCATGAACGGCGATGTTCCTGTTAGCTAGGCCCACGTTGTGGTTTTCACGGTCCGTGAGAAAATCAGACCATCCGACGTTATCCGGGTCATATGCCCCACTAAGGTACTCGTAGGTGATGGAGTTCACCGGCCCGTGCGGCATGGATACCCTTGTTTCATCTTGAATAGGGTGCCCCCTGCGCTTCACACTTTCACGATCTGCAAGGTAAACTAGCTTCACGGCCTTTAAGACAGACACGGAAAATACGCCTGATTGCAGGACAAAATACGCGATCGTCTGCGCCGCTTTGCGTGGATTATAAGCCACTGTTTCGGTTCCTTTCTGTGCACTACATATGCGCCTTGAGCATACTTTAGACAAGACAGGTTAGCTAAAGTGAACTCCATAGGAGCGTCGTTGCAACACTCAGATCAAGATGGGTGTCATTACCACGAGCTAAATCGAGGTGCTCGGATCTGGCGTTCCCATCGAAACGCCGAGAACCTATGTAATAAGCTACGACGTCCCATCAATATTGTTACAGTCCCGGACGCGCCGCCCCACCTGTATGTGGATCAAGAGTGCTGTGCCCTGGGTGAATGACGGCGTTGCCCGAAACCGGCGTCACTTGTCCCAAAAAGACAAAAAGGGGCGCGGCCTGGGCCTGCCCCTTTGGGTTCGATCATCGGCAGGGTGCCGGATCAGGCGTTCAGCGCGTTGACCCGCGACGACAGGCGCGAGATTTTGCGCGACACGGTGTTCTTGTGCAGAACCCCCTTGGTCACGCCGCGGGCGAGTTCGGGCTGGGCGGCGCGCAGGGCGGCGGTGGCGGCGGCGGCATCGCCAGAGGCGATCGCCTCTTCGACCTTGCGCACGAAGGTACGGATGCGCGACCGGCGGGCCTTGTTGATGGCAAAGCGGGTTTCGTTCTGGCGGGCGCGTTTCTTGGATTGTGGCGTGTTGGCCATGGTCGGGGCGTTCCTTGCATCTGTTCAAAATCGGATGCGCGGGAATATCCCACCGACCGGGTTTGATACCGGCACCTCTGGCCAAGCGGGCCTCACGCGCATTTGGCTGGCTCTTACGGTGGTTTTGGCCGGATGTGAAGCCCTTATCGGGGGTTTGGCCGCTTTTGCGTCATTTGTCGCGGAACTGGGGTTCGCGTTTTTCCAGAAAGGCGGTCATGCCCTCTTTCTGATCCTCTGTGGCGAAGAGCGATTGAAACACCCGGCGTTCGAACAGCAACCCTTCGCGCAGGGTTGATTCGTAGCTGCGGTTCACCGCCTCTTTCGCGGCCATGACCGACAGCATCGATTTGGAGGCGATCTTTTCGGCGGCCTCGCGCGCCTCGTCCAGCAGCTTTTTCGCGGGCACGACGCGGCTGACAAGGCCGGAACGTTCGGCCTCTTCGGCGTTCATGAAACGGCCGGTCAGGTTCATTTCCATGGATTTCGATTTGCCGACGAACCGGGTCAGCCGCTGGGTGCCGCCGATGCCCGCGATGACGCCAAGGTTGACTTCGGGCTGGCCGAATTTGGCGGTGTCTGCGGCGATGATGAAATCGCACAACATTGCAAGTTCGCAGCCCCCGCCAAGGGCATAGCCCGCCACGGCGGCGATGATCGGCTTGCGCACCCGTAGAATCGCGTCGATGTCGGACCCGAAGAGATCGCCGGTGAAGGTATCGACAAAGCCTTTTTGCGCCATTTCCCTGATATCGGCGCCTGCGGCAAAGGCCTTGTCGGATCCGGTCAGGATGATGCAGCGCACCTTGTCGTTCTGGTCGGCGGCGGCCAGCGCATCGGCCAGTTCGCGCAACAGCACGGAATTGAGGGCGTTGAGCGCCTCGGGACGGTTCAGGCGGATCAGGGCGACGTGATCTGCGATATCGACGACAAGCGTTTCATAGGCCATCTGCGGCTCCTGTGGTTTTGGTCCGTGGATCGTTCGGGGGTGAGGGATAACAGCCCTGCGCGGTGGATCAAGTCATCTTTGGCAGATCGGGCAATAGAATGACGAACGCCCCGATTGCGCGATGCGCGTGATGGTGCCGGTGCAACCGGGGGTCGGGCAGGGTTCGCCCGCGCGGCCATAGGCGCGGAAAGCGTGCTGGAAATAGCCCAGTTCGCCATCGGTCTGCCGGTAATCGCGCAGGGATGATCCGCCTGCCGCGATCGCCTCGGTCAGGACCACGCGCACGGCGTCGGTGATGCCCGCCACCTGCGCCGGGGTCAGGGCGCCCGCGCGGGTTTGCGGCGCGATGCCGGTGCGGTGCAGCACCTCGCAGACATAGATATTGCCAAGCCCGGCGATGATGCGCTGATCCAGCAGGGCGGATTTGATCGGCAGGGTCCGGCCCGTCAGTTTCGCGGCGAGGTAATCGGCGTGAAAGAGGTTGCCAAGCGGTTCGGGCCCAAGCGCGGCCAGAAGCGGGTGCGCCCCGGCGGCGGCGGTCGGCATCAGATCCATCGCGCCGAACCGGCGGGCATCGTTGAAGGTGACGCGCGCGCCGCTGGCCAACTCGAACACCACATGGTCGTGCTTTTCGGGGGTGGGATGGGTGAAGTGGAAGGCACCGGGTGCCCCCGCCCCCGTTCCCGGCCCCGGCCCCGGCGCGGAAATCAGCATCCGCCCCGACATGCCAAGGTGAACCAGCAGCGTCTCATCGGTGGACAGGTCGGCAAGGATGTATTTCGACCGCCGCCGCAACCGCAGCACCCGCGCGCCGGTCAGCCGTTCGGCCATGCGCGGCGGAAACGGCCAGCGCAGGTCGGGGCGGCGGATATCGGCGCGGGCGATGATCTGCCCTTCCATCACCGGCGCAAGACCGCAGCGCACGGTTTCAACCTCTGGCAATTCGGGCATTCGGGCCTCTTGTCGGTTGCGTCGCATTGTATCGGCGGGCTGGCAGCCTATAAGAAGGGCATCAGCAAAGGACGCAAGCCCCGATGACCGACGATACCGCCCGCACCACCCATTTCGGGTTTCAGACCGTGGAAGAAGACGCCAAGGCCGGGATGGTCCACGGGGTGTTTTCGCGGGTGGCCAGCAAATATGACGTGATGAACGATGTGATGTCGGGGGGCGTTCACCGTGTCTGGAAAGATGCGATGATGGATTGGCTGGCCCCGCGCGACGGGCAGCGGCTGCTGGATGTGGCGGGAGGAACCGGCGATATCGCGTTCCGGTTTCTCAAACGCGCGCCGGGGGCGGCGGCGGTTGTGCTGGATCTGACCGAATCGTTGCTGATCGCGGGCCGTCAGCGCGCCGAGGCCGAGGCGCTGAATGACCGGCTTGACTGGATCGTGGGCGATGCGATGGCGCTGCCTTTTGCCGACAACAGCTTTGACCGCTATACGATTTCCTTTGGCATCCGCAATGTGACGCGGATCGGTGATGCGCTGGCCGAGGCCTGGCGCGTGCTGCGCCCCGGCGGGCGGCTGATGGTGCTGGAATTCAGCCAGTTGCCAAACCCGATGATGCAATGGGCTTACGATCGCTATTCGTTCAACGTCATTCCGGTGATGGGCAAGATCGTGGCGGGGGATCGCGACAGTTATCAATATCTGGTCGAATCGATCCGCAAATTTCCCGATCAGGAGGCGTTCGCGGCGATGATCCGCGCGGCCGGGTTCGAGCAGGTGAAATACCGCAACCTGACGATGGGCGTGGCGGCGCTGCATTCGGGATGGAAGATCTAGGTGCGCGGCCCGCATAACCTTTGGCGGCTGGTGCGCACCGGCGCCACGCTGGAACGCACCGGGGCGATGGGCGTGGTGCTGGAGGCGTTCCGCGCGCCCCCGCGTCTGCGGCTGGCGGCGCGTATCCTGGGCTGGCCGTTTGCATGGCTGGGGCTGAAGGGCGACCCGGCGCTGCCGCCCGCCACCCGCGCGCTGACAGCCCTTGGCCCGGCCTATATCAAGTTCGGGCAGATCCTGTCGACCCGCCCCGATGTGGTGGGCGAGGAACTGGCCGATCAGCTTCGCTATTTGCAGGACAAGCTGCCGCCCTTTCCGGTGGAGGTGGCCAAGGCGATGATCGCCGAGGAACTGGAACAGCCGGTCGAGGCGCTGTTTTCCGAATTTTCCGAACCGATCGCCGCTGCCTCTATCGCGCAGGTGCATCACGCGCGGCTGGTGGGCACCGGCACCGAGGTGGCGGTGAAGGTGCTGCGTCCGGGCATCGTTCGGGCGTTCCGCCGCGATATCGACGCGTTCCATTTCGCCGCCGGGCTGATCGAATTCATCCTGCCGAAATCGCGCCGCCTCAAGCCCGGCGATGTCATCGCGCATTTCGAAAGCGTGGTGATGGGCGAGCTGGATCTGCGGCTGGAAAGTTCATCCGCCGCCGAATTCGCCGCCAATACCAAGGATGATGCCGGGTTTCAGGTGCCAAAGGTGGAATGGCCCGCCTCTGGCAGGACGATGATGACGCTGGGCTGGGCCGAGGGGCTGCCGCTGGGCGACAACCCCGCGCTGGATGCGGCGGGGCACGACCGGCGGGCGCTGGGCGCGCGGGTGCTGCAACTGTTCCTGAGCCACGCCCTGCGCGACGGGTTCTTTCACGCCGACATGCATCAGGGCAACCTGAAGGTGGCGGCGAATGGCGATATCATCGCGCTTGATTTCGGGATCATGGGCCGGATCGATGCCTACACCCGCCGGGTCTATGCCGAGATCCTTTACGGGTTCATCCGCAAGGATTACCGCCGCGTCGCCGAGGTGCATTTCGAGGCGGGCTATGTGCCCGCCGACCGCGATATCGACGAATTCGCCCGCGCGTTGCGCGCGGTGGGTGAGCCGATTTTCGGCATGGACGCCACACGCATTTCCATGGCGCGGCTGTTGAATTACCTTTTCGAGGTGACGGAACGGTTCGGCATGGAAACCCGCACCGAACTGATCCTCTTGCAACGCACGATGGTGGTGGTCGAAGGGGTCGCGCGGTCGCTTGATCCGCAGATCAACATCTGGCAGGTCGCGCAGCCGGTGGTCGAGGGGTATATCCGCGAGAATATCGGGCCGAAGGCGCTGATCCGTGATCTGGCGCTGACGGCGCGGGTGCTGGCGCGGTTCGGCCCGCGCCTGCCCGCGCAGGTCGAGGCGGCGCTGATCCGCCAATCCACCCCGCCCGCGCCGATGCCGCGCCCGCTGCGCTATCCACCGCTGCTGTGGGCGGGTTTCGGGGCCGTGATCATGGCGGCGGGCATCTGGATCGGGACGCTGTTCTAGGCGGGTTTGGGGCGGGTCCATTCCCTTGACCGGCGCGCGCATGGCGGGGGCGGGAAATGAGTATTTTTTTCGAGAGGATGGAAAAGAGGGTTTTCTGGTGCGTTCAGGGTGCAGGGCGCGGGGCCGCTGCCCGGCGCAGGCGATCATTGATGGCCCGGCCAAGGCCGGTGTCGGGCACCGGGGCCACCGCGATCGTGCCGTTCGGCCCGGCGCGGTCATCCATGCGGTGCAGGTGGTAGAAAAGGTTCGCCGCCGCCTCGACCAGATCGCCGGCGGGCGAAAGGTTCAGGTCGGCGGGGGCCGCGGTCTTGCCAAACCCCAGAAACAGTTCCCCCGCCCGCGGCGCGGTCACGTTCAGCCGCACCTGCGCGCGGGGCGCGTAATGCGATGCAAGCTGCCCCGGCGCGCTGGGCGCATCGGGGGTGGTGGGGGTGGGGGCAAGGGGGTAGCCAAGGCAGGCCTCCAATGCCTCGGTCGGCAGGCCGCCGGGGCGCAGCAGATGCGCGCCGCCCGCAAACCCCACAATGGTTGATTCAACCCCCACCGGGCAGGCGCCGCCATCAAGCACCGCCGCGATCCGCCCGCCAAGCCCGGCCAGCACATGATCGGGCCGCGTCGCGCTGATCCGTCCCGACGGGTTGGCCGAAGGTGCCGCAACCGGCCCGCCGAAGGCGCGCAGCAGCGCCTGCGCCAGCGGATGTTCGGGCAGGCGCACCGCCACCGTGCCCAGCCCCGCCGTCACCAGCGGCGACAGCCCGGCATCGGCGCGCAGCGGCAGAACCAGCGTCAGCGGTCCGGGCCAGAACGCCTGCGCAAGCAGCAGGGCCGCATCGGGAAATTCGGCCAGAGCGCGGGCGGCGGCAAGATCGGGAACATGCACGATCAACGGGTTGAACTGCGGGCGCGCCTTGGCCTCGAACACGCGCGCAACGGCGATGTCATTGCGGGCATCCGCGCCAAGGCCGTAAACGGTTTCGGTGGGAAACGCGACAAGTTCGCCCGCGCGCAGCAGGTCAGCGGCCTGGGCCACCCCGTCATCGGTGGCGCGCAGGCGGATGGTGGCGGCAGGTTCCATAAGTGACGTCGCGTCCCTTGATGCTGTCGCGGGTCTATGGCTTTCACCCGACGCGCGTTTGTGTTTTCATACGCCCTGTCCGTTCCGATGCCAAGCCGCCCAAGGTCGGCGTCTGGACACCACCAAGGAGAGCAGTATGCCCTATCGCGCCCCGCTTGCAGACTTTCGGTTTCTGTTCGATCGCGTGGTTGATCTGTCCGAAGTATCGGCAACCGCGCTTTTCGCCGAAGCCACCCCCGACACGACCGAGGCGATCCTGTCCGAGGCTGCGCGGCTGTGCGAAGAGGTGCTGACGCCCTTGCAACGCGCGGGCGACCAGCACCCGGCCCGCCTGGAAAACGGCGTGGTGCGCACCTCGCCCGGCTTTGCCGAAGGGCACCGGGCCATTGCGGCGGGCGGTTGGGTCGGCATGTCGGCCAACCCCGATCACGGCGGCATGGGCCTGCCGATGGCGCTGACCACCGCCGTCAACGAGATGATGAGCGCGGCCTGCCTGTCGTTGCAGCTCAACCCGCTCTTGACGCAGGGCCAGATCGAGGCGCTGGAACATCACGCCAGCGACGAGATCAAGGCGCTTTACCTGCCACGCCTGATTTCCGGCGACTGGACCGGCACGATGAACCTGACCGAACCGCAGGCCGGATCGGACGTGGGCGCCCTGCGCACCCGTGCCGAACCCCTGGGCGACGGCAGCTATGCCATCACCGGGCAGAAGATCTATATCACCTGGGGCGACAGCGATTTTTCCGAAAACATCTGCCATCTGGTGCTGGCCCGCCTGCCCGACGGGGCGCCAGGCACCCGTGGCATCAGCCTGTTCATGGTGCCCAAGCGCATTCCCGATGAAAACGGCAACCCTGGTGTGGCCAACGCGCTGCGCGTGGTCAGCCTGGAACACAAGCTGGGCCTGCACGGATCGCCCACCGCCGTGATGCAATATGACGGCGCGCGGGGCTGGCTGGTGGGCGCGGAACACAAGGGCATGGCCGCGATGTTCACCATGATGAACAACGCCCGCCTTGGCGTCGGCGTGCAGGGCGTGGGCGTGGCCGAGGCGGCCTGTCAGGCGGCGCTGGCCTATGCGATGGACCGCAAGCAGGGCGCAAGCCCCATCAAGGATGGCACGGGCGCGATCATCGATCATGCCGATGTGCGCCGGATGCTGGCGACCATGAAAGCCGAGGTGTTCGCGGCCCGCGCCATCGCGCTTGGCTGTGCGGTGTCCATCGACATGGCGCGCGCTACCGGGGATGCCGAATGGCAGGCACGCGCGGCATTGCTGACGCCGGTCGCCAAGGCCTTTGGCACCGATGTGGGCATCCGCACCGCCGATACCGCCGTGCAGGTGCATGGCGGCATGGGCTTCATCGAGGAAACCGGGGCGGCGCAATATCTGCGCGATGTGCGGGTGACGGCGATCTATGAGGGCACCAACGGCATTCAGGCGATGGATCTGGTCGCGCGCAAGATGATGGACGGCGGCGAGGCCGCGACCCGCCTGATCGAGGAAATCCAGGCGGGCGCCGAGGTGGCGCGCGGGCAGTTCCCCGACATGGCCACCGCGCTGTGGAATGCCAGCGAAGGCCTGCGCGAGGCCACCGAATGGCTGGTTGCGCAGGATATGGACGATCGTTTCGCGGGGGCTGTGCCCTATCTTGCGGCGTTTGGCCGGGTGCTGGGCGGGCATTACCATCTGCGCGCCGCCTGCGCCGAATGCGAGGCGGGCGCGCCCGAGGGGCCGCGCACAAGGCTGGCGCGGTTCTATATCAAGCGGTTGCTACCCGATCACGCGGCCAATCTGGTGCATCTGCGCGAAGGGGCCGCCGACCTTTACGCCCTGTCGCCCGACGATCTGGCCGCATGATGGACGGTGCGCACAAAACCGGCGGTATCCGTTACCCCTTTGCCGCCCCGCCCGAACCGGGCGGCGCCACAGAAATCGCGCCGGGCGTGTTGTGGATGCGGGTGCCGCTGCCGATGGCGCTGGATCATGTCAACGTCTATGCGCTGGACGATGGCTGCGGCTGGACGGTGATCGACACCGGCTTTGACAACCGCGAAAGCCGCGCGATCTGGGGCGACCTGATGGCGGGGCCACTGGGCGGGCGGCCGGTGTGGCGGGTGATCGCGACCCATCATCACCCCGACCACATCGGCCTTGCGGGCTGGTTTCAGCAAGACCACGGCGCCGAATTGTGGACGACGCGCACAAGCTGGCTGATGGCGCGGATGCTGACGCTGGATGTGCAGGATGCGCCCTGCCTTGAGACGCTGGACTTCTGGCGCGGCGCCGGGATGGATGCGGGGCTGCTGGCACGGCGGGCGGCGGAACGCCCGTTCAACTTTGCCGATATGGTGGTGCATCTGCCGCTGGGCTATCGGCGCATCCTGGCGGGAGAGCGACTGCTGATCGGCGGGCGGCACTGGGATGTGCATTTCGGCCATGGCCATGCCCCCGATCACGCCACCTTCTGGGAGGCGGGCGGCGATCTGGTGATCGGCGGCGATCAGTTGCTGCCCTCGATCTCGCCCAACCTGGGGGTGTTCGCCACCGAACCCGATGCCGATCCGGTGGGCGACTGGATGGAAAGCTGCGAACGGTTTGTGCCGCTGGCACACGAGGATCATCTGGTGCTGCCGGGGCACAAGCTGCCGTTTACCGGGCTGCCGTTTCGGCTGCGTCAGAAGATCGACAACCACCACGGCGCGCTTGCCCGCCTGCTGGCGCATCTGGACCGGCCGCGCGTGGCGACAGAGTGTTTCCCGGCGCTGTTCAAGCGCACGATCGACGAAGGCACCTACGGCCTTGCCATGGTCGAGGCGGTAGCCCACCTCAACCATCTGCTGCACCAGGGCCAGATCACCCGCAGCCGCCGGGACGATGGCGCGTGGCTGTGGGAACGGGCGGGGTAGTTGCCTTGCAGCCAACCACCCCCCCTTACCGCCGAGGAAATCCCGCTTGCCATTCATCTTGGCCCAAATACTCACCTCCCGCGCCCGCCGTGCGCGCACCGGTCAGGGCTTGGGCGCGTCGTCGTGGTCATCCGACAGGATGCGGCGGCTGTCGCCCTCGGGGTCGCTGTACTGATCCGATTTCAGCGCCCAGAAGAACGCGACAAGGCCGATGCCCCCAAGAAAAAGCGAGGCCGGGATAAGATAGGCGAGGATGTTCATGGCTGCCGCAACCTCAGTGCATTGAGCGATACCGTCAGCGACGAGGCCGACATCGCCAGCGCCGCGATCAGCGGCGTGGCAAAGCCCAAAAGCGCGATCGGCACCGCGATCAGGTTATAGGCCACCGCGATGGCAAAGTTTTCGCGAATGCGCTGCCGGGCCTGCCCGGACAACGCAAGCGCCGCACCGACCGGGCGCATGTCTTTTCCCAGCAGCACGATATCCGAGGCAACGCGCGCGGCATCAAGCGCGGATGCGGGCGACATCGACACATGCGCCGCCGTCAGCGCCGCCGTGTCGTTCAGACCGTCCCCCACCATCATCACCTTGTGGCCCGCCGCCGCAAGGGCCGCAATCGCGGCCACCTTGTCGCCGGGCAGGGCACCCGCCTGCCAATCGGTGATGCCCAGGCGCCGCGCCAGCGCACCGACCACCGCAGGCACATCGCCCGAAATCAGGTGCACGGCCTTGCCTTGGGCCATCAGCGCGGCCACCGCCGATTCGGCCCCCGGACGCAGGCGGTCGGTGAAGGTGATCGCAACGGGATCGGCCCCGCCTATTTTCAGATGGGTCGCGGTCAGCGCGCCCGGATCGGCCCCCACCCAGGCCGCGCGGCCAAGGCGCACCTGCTGGCCCTGCCACCGGCCCTCGACCCCATAACCCGGCACCTCGCGCAGATCCCCGACCGGGGCGGGGCGCACCCCGGCGGTGCGCGCCGCCTCGGCCAGCGCCACGGCCAGCGGATGCGACGAAGCCTGCGCAAGCGCCGCGGCCACCGCCAGCGCCGGGCGCGGCAGCGCCGCCAGATTGCTGGGTTCAGGGCGGCCCAGCGTCAGGGTGCCGGTCTTGTCGAAGACCACGGTATCTACCTCTGCCAGCCGTTCCAGTGCGCTGCCGTCCTTGATCAGCAGACCCGCGCGAAACAGCCGCCCCGAGGCGGCGGTGACCACCGCCGGCACCGCCAGGCCCAGCGCACAGGGGCAGGTGATGATCAGCACCGCCACCGCGATATTCAGCGACAGCCGCACATCGCCCGTGTGCCAGACCCAGCCCAGAAACGCGGTTGCCGCCAGCAGATGCACCAGCGGCGCATAGACCCGCGCCGCCCGGTCGGCCAGCGTGGTATAGCGGTTGCGCGCGTTTTCGGCGGTGGCGACCAGATCGGCCATGCGGTGCAGCGAACTGTCGCGCCCCGCAGCCGTCACCCGCACCAGAAGCGGCCCGGTCAGATTGACCTCGCCCGCCGCCACGGGCGTGCCCACCCCGGCCCAGACCGGCAGGCTTTCGCCGGTCAGCAGCGACCGGTCAAGTTCCGACGTGCCCTCGACAATCTCGCCATCCACGGGCATCCGCGCGCCGGGGCGCACCCGCACCAGATCGCCGACCGCCAGATCGGCAAGCGCCACCAGCGCCTCGGTGTCGCCGGTCACGCGGATCGCGCGCGGCACCTCCAGCGCGGCCAGATGCTGCGCGGCCGACCGGGCGACGGCGCGGGTGCGAAAATCAAGATAACGCCCGGCCAGCAGGAAAAAGCACAGCATCACCGCCGCGTCGAAATAGGCGTGGCGCCCGCCCTGCGCGGTTTCCACCAGCGACATGGCCGAGGCAAGGATCAACGCCAGCGATATCGGCACATCCATGCCCAGCCGCCGCGCGCGCAGGGCGGCAAAGGCGTTGCGAAAGAACGGCATGCCGGAAAAGGCCACGGTGGGCAGCGCGATGATCGCGGAAATCCAGTGGAACAGGTCGCGCGTCGCGTCCGATGCCCCCGACCACACCGCGACCGACAAAAGCATCACGTTCATCATCGCAAACCCGGCCACGCCAAGCCGCATCAGAAGATCGCGGCCCTGCCGGTCGGTTTCGGTCATCGACAGGGTGGCGCCGTCAAGCGGGTGCGCCTCGTACCCCAGTTTCGCCAGGCGTTCGATCAGCGCCTCGGGGGTTACGGTGGTATCGGCGGCCACGCTGACCCGTTTCAGCGTCAGGTTCACCCGCGCCGATTGCACGCCGGGATGCCGGATCAGATCGCGTTCCACGGCGGCGATGCAGGCGGCGCAATGGATGGTGGGCAGCGACAGCAACAGCCCGCCCCCCGGATCGGACGCGCCCGCCAGCGCCTCGGCCGCGGGCATCGCGGCGCAGGCGGGGCAGGCAGAGATGGGGGCGCGGCCAAGGGCGGTCATGGCCTAGCCTTTGACGAAAAGCGTCAGGCGCTGCTGAAACGCGGTGCCATCCGTGGCGGTCGCGTTCAGCCGCAGGTGCCATTTGCCGGGGGCAAGGGTGACGGGCGCGGTAAAGCCGGTGCGCGTGCGGGTCAGCACCAGATCCTGATCGTCGATCTGGTCGGTCGGCCGCCCGATCATCGCGGCGAGGGTTTCAACCGCCGCAGGCCTGCCGCCCGGCCCGGAGATATCCAGCGTCAGCACCCCGCCCGCCAAATCCGCGGTCACGTCCCAGCCAAGCGCCTGTTGCGCGCGGCGGTCGGCGTCAAAGGTCTGGCTGGCGACATAGCTGTTTTGCACTTCCAGCCCCGGAAAGGTGCGCACGGCCTGATAGGCCAGCACCAGATTGACGGCGATGATCACGCCGAAGGCCCCGACAAAGATCATCAGAACCGCGCGGCCGGTCAGGGGTTTGTCGATCATCTGTGTTTCCTTTCGTCGCCGTTTCCGTTGTGGCGCTCATTCGTGTCGTCGTCATCGGGGTGGCCGTTGAACACCGTGTCTGCGTAGCTGCGGGTGCGCCCGCCGGTTTCGGCGGCCCAGATCCGAACCGTGCTGCGTTCGGTGTTTGCGCGGTCAGATCCCCGTTTCGCGGTCAGGTAGATGCGCTGATTGAGCTGTTCATCGGCGGGAACCGTGACAATCTTTGCCCCGTCGTTTTCAATCGACAGTTCCAGCGATGGGTCGTTCTCTACCGTCAGGAAGAAGCTGCGCGCCTCATGCGTCATGTTGCGCAGACGCAGGTCATAGCTGTTGCGGATATCGCCGTTCGACAGGGTGACATAGGTCGGATTGCGGATCGGTGACAGCGACATGTCCAGATCGCCGCGCACAAACAGCGCCACCACAAGGCCGACGCCGACCGCGCCCCACAGAAACGTGTAAAGCAAGGTGCGCGGGCGCAGAATGTGCTTCAGGATCGGCTTGGGCGGCTTGCCCGCGCGTTCCAGCGTCTCATCCGACAGGGCCAGATAGCCGATCAGCCCGCGCGGCTTTCCCACCCGGTCCATCACATCGTCGCAGGCATCGATGCACAGCGCGCAGGTGATGCAGGCCATTTGCTGCCCGTCGCGAATGTCGATCCCCATCGGGCAGACGTTGACGCAGGCCATGCAGTCGATGCAATCGCCCAGGGTGTCGGCATCCTCGGCCTTGCGATGCTTGCCGCGCGGCTCTCCGCGCCACTCGCGATAGGCGACGGTCAGGCTGTCTTCATCCAGCATCGCGGCCTGGATGCGCGGCCAGGGGCAGGCATAGATGCAGATCTGTTCCCGCGCGAAACCGCCGAAAAAGAAGGTGGTGAAGGTCAGCAACGCGATGGTGCCATAGGCGACCGGATGGGCGCTGAAGGCCAGCAGGTCGCGCGCCAGTGTCGGCGCGTCGGTGAAATAGAACACCCATGCGCCGCCCGTGGCCAGCGCGATCAACAGCCAGACCGCCCATTTCGTCAGCCGCAGACGCCATTTGTGCGCGTCCCATTTATGGTGCCAAAGCCGCACGCGGGCGTTGCGATCGCCCTCGATCCAGCGTTCGACCAGGATAAAGAGGTCGGTCCACACTGTCTGCGGGCAGGCATAGCCGCACCAGACCCGGCCGAGGGCCGATGTGAACAGGAAAAGCCCCAGCCCCGCCATGATCAAGAGCCCCGCGACGAAATAGAATTCCTGCGGCCATATCTCTATCCAGAAGAAAAAGAACCGCCGGTTGGCCAGATCGACCAGCACCGCCTGATCGGGCAGGTTCGGCCCGCGATCCCAGCGAATCCACGGCACGAGGTAATAGATGCCCAGCGTCACCGCCATGATCCACCATTTGAGGGTACGAAAGCGGCCCTTTACCCGGCGCGGAAAAATCGGTTCCTGGGCGGCGTAAAGGCTGGGCGGGGGGGTATCGGATGAGGACACGCGAAATCTCCGAATGGGTCGGTGTTGGGGTGTTCTTGCAGGTGCAGCATGGCTGGGCCTTGACCCAGATCAAACCTGCATCAAAAAACCACCATTTTCAGATGCTGTCGCTACCGTGACACGTCAGACAGGTGCGGGCAACGTGTCGGATTGCCGCCGCAGCCAGGTGACAAAAGCGCGTGCCGCCGGGCGCAGCACCCCCGGCCGGGTCACGATCCAGTATCCGCTTTGTGGATCGTCATCGCCAAAAAGCACCCGCACCGTGCCCGCCGCGATATCGGCCTCGACAAAGGCGCGGGTGGTGGCGACCACGCCCTGACCGGCGCGCAGCCCTTCCAGCACCAGATGGCCGGGCACCTGCGTCAACCCGCGCATGCGCCGTTCGGTCACACCCTTGCTGTGCAGCCAGTCGGATGCCTCGTTGGTGCCGAATTCCTGAAGCCATGGATAATCGGTCAGATCGGCGGGTTCGGTGATCTCGCGATCCCCGATCAGGCGGCGCGCGGCGGCCACCACGATGTTGCTGTGCAAAAGCATGTCCGCCTCCAGCCCCGGCCAGCCGCCGCGCCCGAAACGTATGGCGATATCTATGCCGCCGGGCGTCGGATCGACCAGATCGGGCGAAGGGTTGAGCATCAGATCGACATCGGGGTGATCGCTGCGGAAATCGCCGATGCGCGGCATCAGCCATTGGGCGGCAAAGGTGGGCGTGGTCGAGATTTGCAGCGGGCGTTCGGCATCCGCCCCGGTGATTTCGTCGACGGCGCGCGCGATGGTGCCGAACCCGTCGGTAACGGCCATGGCAAGCTGCGCGCCTTCGGCCGTCAGCACCACGCCGCGCCCGTTGCGCGCCAGCAGCCTGACCCCCAGCCGCGATTCCAGCGCGCGGATCTGCTGGCTTATCGCCGCATGGCTGACATTGAGCATCCGCCCCGCCCCCGAAACCGACCGCGCCTCGGCCAGCGCCGCAAAGGCGCGCAGCATCGAAAGGGGGGGCATGGTGCGCCACTGCATCTGTAATCCAGGCTTACATGTTGAAACGCTTCCTGCCTTGCATGAACGGCCAGGAAAATCAATGCTCATTGGGTAAACCCGTGGAACACAGGAGGTGCCGGGATGTTGAATATCTTTGCTTCAAGCTTCATGACCGCAACCCGGACCGATGCCCGGCCCGATGGTGCGTCCGCCCCCGCGCGGCGGACAGCGCGGCGCCGGTTCTGGTGGCTGCCCGGCCGCAAGGCCTGACAGGGCAACCGATCCGCAAAACAAAGGGGGCGCGTTCGTTCGAACGCACCCCCTTTCGTGTTTCGCGGTGCCGGGTTTCGGGCGCTATTCGCCCCCGCCCAACTGGTGCACATAGATTGCGACGGCGCGGATATCGGCCTCGCGCAGGCGCTGCTGCCAGGATGGCATCACCCCGAAACGGGCGTTGGTGATGGTTTCGGTCAGGGTTTTCATATCGCCCCCGTAAAGCCAGATCGCATCGTTCAACGTCGGCGCGCCAAGCGCCCGGTTCCCTTCGCCGTTTTCGCCGTGACAGACTGCGCAGTTGTCGGCGAACACCACGGCCCCCTTGGCGGCCAGACCGGCGTCGTGCGACTGCCCGGAAATGGCGCGCACATGGTTGGCAGCCTGGGTGATCTCTTCGGGTGTCAGCATCTCGCCGAAGGCCGGCATCTGCGAAAAGCGCGCGTCGGGATCGCTTTCGTTGCGGATGCCGTGGGAAACGGTGGTGTGGATATCTTCGATGGTGCCGCCCCACAACCAGTCATCATCCAGCAGGTTGGGATAGCCCCCCGCCTGCACCCCCGCCGCGCCCGATCCGTGGCACTGCGAACAGTTGGTACGGAACACCGCGGCGCCGGCCTGCACGGCAAAGCGGTTCAGGGCATCGTCTTGCGGGATCGCCTCCAGATCGGCGCTGGTCAGTTGCGCCAGCAGATCGGCATTGCGCGCGTCGAAACCGGCGATGTCCTTGGCCACCTCGGCCCGCGTCGAATAGCCAAGAACCCCCGGCGTGGCGCCGTTGATCAGCGGCCAGGCGGGATAGGCGATGACATAGCCGATCGCGAATATGATCGTGGCATAGAACGTCCACAGCCACCAGCGCGGCAGCGGGTTATTGAATTCCTCGATCCCGTCCCAGACATGGCCGGTGGTTTCGGGATCGCGCTGCGCTTTCGGGGTTGGTTTGCGGGTCATTTCCGCGCCTCCTTGAACGCCGTTCCCTGCCGATGATCCTTGGGCGCCGGGTCGGCGGGTTTGTCTTCGTTACGAAAGATCGATGTGGCGGCCGCGTCGTGAATCGGCTTGCTGCCCGGACGGAAGGCCCAGAAGATGATGCCGACAAAGAACGCGGTCAGCGCCAGCAACACCCAGCTATCGGCGAATGCGCGCAGGAACGTATAGGTTTCCATGGTGCCCCCCTTACCGGCTTGCGTCAGGAATGAAGGTCGAGAAATCGACCAGCGTTCCCAGCATCTGCAAATAGGCGATCAGCGCGTCCATCTCTGACACACCGGGTGCGGCGTCGAAGTTGCGCACCTGCGCGCCCGGATACCGTTCCAGCAGCGCATCGGTATCGGCATCGGGATCGGCCTGCGCCCTGAAATCGGCGCGGGCATTTTCCAGCATCGCGTCGGTATAGGGCACACCGACCAGGCGGTGGGTGGCCAGCAGATCGCCGATATGTTCACCGTCCAGCATCCGATCCTTCAGGAACGCATATTTGGGCATCACCGATTCCGGCACCACCGCCTCGGGGTTGGTCAGGTGATCCACATGCCAGGCATCCGAATAGCGCCCGCCAACCCGGGCCAGATCCGGGCCGGTGCGTTTCGATCCCCACTGGAACGGATGGTCATACATCGATTCCGCGGCCAGGCTGTAATGGCCGTAACGTTCCACCTCGTCACGCATCGGGCGGATCATCTGGCTATGACAGACATAGCAGCCCTCGCGCACATAGATGTCACGCCCCGCCAGTTCCAGCGGGCTGTAGGGGCGCATGCCTTCCACCTTTTCGATGGTGTTTTCCAGGTAGAACAGCGGCACGATCTGCACCAGCCCGCCGATGGTCACCACCAGGAAGCTGAGGACCAGCAGCAGCGTGGCGTTGGTTTCGATTTTCTTGTGTTTATCCAGAAATGCCATGATGCCCTCGGATCATTCGGCCGGAATAACTGCGGGCGCGGATGACATCTCATCCATCGAGGTCGCGGTTTTCCAGAGGTTGAAGCACATGATCAGCGCACCCGTCAGGTACATGACCCCGCCAAGGCCGCGCACGACATACATGGGGAACTTGGCTGACACGGTGTCGGCGAAGGCGTTGACCAGGAAGCCCTGCGCATCCACCTCGCGCCACATCAGCCCTTCCATGATGCCGCTGACCCACATCGAGGCCGCGTAAAGCACGATCCCGATCGTCGCCAGCCAGAAGTGCCAGTTGACCAGCGCCAGGCTGTACAGCCGTTCACGGCGCCACAGTTTCGGCACCAGGAAGTAAAGCGCGCCAAAGGTGATCATGCCGTTCCAGCCCAGCGCGCCGGAATGCACATGGCCGATGGTCCAGTCGGTGTAATGCGACAGGCTGTTGACGGCCTTGATCGACATCATCGGCCCTTCGAACGTGGACATGCCGTAAAAGCCCAGGCTCAGCACCATCATCCGCAGCACCGGATCGGTGCGCAGCTTGTCCCAGGCGCCCGAAAGCGTCATCAGACCGTTGATCATGCCGCCCCAGCTTGGCATCCACAGCATGATCGAAAACACCATGCCCAGCGTCTGCGCCCAGTCGGGCAAGGCGGTGTAATGCAGGTGGTGCGGCCCGGCCCAGATATACAGGAAGATCAGCGCCCAGAAGTGGATGATCGACAGCTTGTAGCTGTACACAGGGCGTCCGGCCTGTTTGGGCACGAAATAATACATCATCCCCAGAAAGCCCGCCGTAAGGAAAAAGCCCACCGCATTGTGGCCATACCACCACTGCGTCATCGCATCCTGCACGCCGGCGAACACCTGCACCGATTTCGACCCGAAGACCGAGACGGGGACCGCCAGGTTGTTGACCACATGCAGCATCGCCACCGTGATGATGAACGACAGAAAGAACCAGTTGGCCACATAGATATGCGGTTCCCTGCGCTTGATCAGCGTGCCCAGGAACACCGCCAGATAAGCCAGCCAGACAATGGTCAGCCACAGGTCGATATACCATTCGGGTTCGGCATATTCCTTGGATTGGGTAGCACCCATCAGATAGCCGGTCGCCGCCAGGACGATGAACAGGTTATACCCCCAGAACACGAACCACGAAAGGTTGCCCCCCCAAAGCCGCGCGGCGCAGGTACGTTGCACGACGTAGAATGACGTGCAGATCAGCGCGTTGCCGCCAAAGGCAAAGATCACCGCCGAGGTGTGCAGCGGCCGCAACCGGCCGAAATTGCCGAACCCCTCCAGCAACCCGAAGTTGAGCGCCGGAAACGCCAGCTGGAACGCGATGAACGTGCCAACCAGAAACCCGGCGATCCCCCAGAACCCCGTGGCGATCACGCCCGCGCGGATCACCCCGTCCATATATTCATTGGCAGGCGCCGGTTTGCGCGGTTCATCCGCCCGGCGCAACACCCACAGGAACATCCCGCCCGCAACCGCCATTATCAACAGCGCATGCACCAGATAAGCCAGATCGCGCGCGTGATTTGCCGCGATGGCCGCAAGAATCGCGACCAGCCCCAGCACAATCAGTTTGAAATAGTCCCACATCATGCGTCCCTTCGTTCTGCATCTGGCCCGAGCCCGGCCAGCGCCCCAGATGCCGCCGGGAAACCCCGCCGGTTACAGGTCTCTTTCTGCGGGGCAGCGTGACCGACCGCATTGATCCATGTCAAGGTTTGAGGCAGTGTCATGGAAAGCTGCTTATTGCGGCCCCTGCGCAACGGCTGACCGCCGAACCTTGATCGATATCAAGGACGCGCGGCCCCGCCTTGGGCAAGGATGCGCCAAGGATGCATGGCGAATGTTTGGGCAAATTTTGGGAGAGTGTCGGATATGGGTTTCAAATCAATTCTGACCGTCGCAACCGATCAGACGGCGCTGGCGCCGCTGCTTGGTTCGGCGGTGGCGATGGCCACGCGCGAGGATGCGCATCTTGATGTGCTGTGCCTCGGGCTCGACCGCACGCAAGTTGGCTATTACTACGGCGGCGGCGCGGCGCTGGTGTATCAGGAAACCGTGGAACGCGCCCAGGAGGACAGTGCGCGGGTCGAGGCAGAGGCCAAGGCGATCCTGGACGGCCAGACGCTGCGCTGGTCGACCGAGGCCGAGATTGCCCAGATCGGCAGCATCGTCAACCCGGTCGGCATGCGCGCCCGGTTCAGCGATCTGGTGATCCTGCCCCGCCCCTATGGCGAGGGACGCGGGCCCGAGGACGAGGCGATCGTCGAGGCCGCGCTTTTCGACGGGCGGGTGCCGGTGCTGGTCGTGCCCGATGCCGGGATTGGTCCCGACCTTGGCCGCCGCATCGTTCTGGCATGGAACCAAAGCGACGAGGCGCTGACCGCCGCGCGCCAGGCCCTGCCGTTCCTGATCCGGGCCGAATCGGTCAATATCGCGATCATCGATCCGCCGCCGCACGGCCCGGAACGGTCCGACCCCGGCGGCGCATTGTCGCAACTACTGACCCGGCACGGGGTGCGCACCGAAGTCTCGGTGCTGGCCCGCACGACGCCGCGCATCTCGGATACGCTGACCCGCCACGCCATGGATCAGGACGCTGATCTGATCGTGATGGGGGCTTACGGGCATTCGCGGTTCCGCGAGGCGATCCTGGGCGGCGCAACCCGACACATGCTGGAACAGTCCGAAATCGCCATGCTTCTGGCGCATTGAAGCTGATTCCAGCGAGTCCCTTGACCGGCGCGCGGAGGGCGGGCGCAGGAACTGAGTATTTTTATCGAGAGGATGGGAAAGAGGGTTTTCTTTTGCGGTCAGGGGGCGGGGCTGATTGGGCGCGTAACGCGCCAAGGACGTTCACCGGGTGCCGCGCGCCCGGCCCCCGGTGATCAGTTCAGGTGATCAGTTCAGCATGCCGCCATCGCTGTCGTCGCCGGCCTCT
>JACIYW010000043.1 GCA_014359745.1 Paracoccaceae bacterium
TGTTCCGCCCCGTGATCGGCGCGCGGGCGGCAGGGGCGGAAAGTGCGTATTTTTTCCAAGATGAAATGAGCGATGGTTTTCTGGTGCGGTCAAGCCGCGGGCCGGATTGGAGTGCAACATGCGCTGAAAGGGGGCGGGAACCCGGCGCTGGGAACCTTTGGCTTGGCGCCTGCGCCCGGCCCTTGGAACCCGGCCCGTGGAACCGCCCCTGGCCCGCGTGCCTCAGCGACCGTCCCGCTGGCGGTCACGCCCGTGGCGCGTGTCTTTCTGCGGCCCGGCCTCGACCCGGTCGGCAAAGACCGCCCGTTCCTGGGGCGACATGGCACTGATGCGCTGCAACAGCAGCGATTGCCCCAGCGCGATAGCCGCTGTCATGCGCATCTTTTGCCGGTCGAACAGCGCCTGTACCGCCGCGGGATCAAAGGGATCGGCGCGCAGGGCGGCCACGATACCGGCGCGTTCGGCGTGAAAAAGGGCGCGCGGATCGTCATATTCCGCGCCGCCCGCGCCCTGGCGCATCATGTCATGCATCTGCCCTTGATAGGCATCGCGCAGCGCGGCCCTGTCCTGGGGCGACAGCGCCTGCGTATAGCGGCCAAAGCCCACGCCCCGGTCGCCATGAGGGTACCCCTCGCGCAGCCCGTGCGCCGCCAGCAGGCCCACAACCGCCCCGACCACCAACAGGTTGACCGCGACCGAGACATAAAGCGCCCGGCGCAGGCCCCTGGAAGGGGTTCGATCCGCCGTCACGTTCTCGTCCATGCTCAACCCTCCGTCAGGAAATCGTCGAAGTCAGGCAACAGGTTCACCAGATCGACGGACTCCGCCGATGTCTGCGCCGTGCCGAGAACCTCGCCCAGAACCCCGGCCGACAGGGCCGCCAGCGGGCCGGGGGCGGCGAAGCCGATCCAGACCCCGACAAGCGTTGCCGCCACCAGACCGCCCAGATTGCCCCAACCGCCCGTCAACGCCGCGATCCGCGCCCGGACACCGCGCCTGGGGGGCGCCGCCGGTGCGGGCCGGGATAGGGGCCGGGGTGCGGGCATTTCGGCCAGCGCATCGGCCACGATCCGCGCCATCAGATCCGCGGAGGGATCGGGTCGCGCCGCGCGCCCGGCGGCCAGAAACATAGCCAGCGCCGCGTCATCGTCATGGGTGTGGTCATCATCCCGGTTCATCTTCATACCCCAAATCCGCGCGCCGCCCGGCCAGACGTGCCGTCAGCGCCCTTTTGCCCCGCGCGGTCAGACTTTCGACCGCTTCAACCCCGACATCCATCACGGCGGCTATCTCGGGATTGCTCAGCCCTTCGAGATGGCGCAACACCACCGCCTGACGCTGCCGTTCGGGAAGATCGGCGAGCGCCGCATCCAGCGCCGCCGCCCGTTCGCCCGCGATCAGCCCCGCCACGGGCCCCGGCGCCCCGTCCTGGGGGTCGGGCACCGTATCGATGGGCACCGTTTTGCGGCGGCGCAACCGGTCGGTGCACAGGTTTGCGACAACCCGGTAAAGCCAGGTGCCCACCTGCGCCTCGCCGCTGCGCCAGTCGGGCGCCATGCGCCAAAGCCGCAGCATCGCCTCTTGCGTCACATCCTCGGCCTCGGCCTGGTCGCGCAGCATCCTTGCGGCAAAGCCCAAGGCACGCGGCACCAGACGTTCCGACAATATCCGCGCCGCCAGCGCATCCCCCCGGGCATAGCGTGCCAGCAAGACCTCTTCCGGCGTGTCGGTGGCGTCGTAGGGCATATCCATCGTGCCTGCGGCGTAACGTGAAAACCGGAAAGGGGCAATCACCGCCTTCGGGACAGGCCCGAAGGCGGTGTGTTACTGGTTACTTACCTGCGTCGGGCGTGGCGCCTTTGTTCTGGTCGGCGCCCCGTTGCCCGCGATCACCGTCACGATCACCGCGCTTTTCGCGCCATTTGTCACGTTCGGCGCGGCGCTGGTCGATTTCTTCCTGGGTGATCGCGCCATCCTTGTTGGCGTCAAGCCGGTCGAATATGCGCGAAGATCCGCCGGAATGGGCCATCATCATTTCGGCGGCACTGATCTTGCCGTCGCCGTCGCTGTCAAGCGTCTCAACCATCCGGGCCGCGCGCGCGTTGGCGCGTTCTTCGGCCTTGCGGACCTGGAAGGCCGCGATTTCATCCGCGCTTAACAATCCATCGGCGTCAGCATCCATCCCCTTGATCGCCGCCGCGCGCCGCTCGGCCATTTCTTCGGTGGTGATGCGACCGTCGTCGTCGGTATCAAGCGCGCCGAAATCGAAGCCGCCGCGATCACCGCCCATGAAGCCCCCCATGAAGCCGCGCCCGCCGTCATGATAACCGCCGTGACGGTCGCCGTGCATAAAGCCGTGCCCGCCTTCATGATAACCGCCGTGATAACCGCCCTCACGGTCGTCATCGCGTTCGCCGTGCATGCCCATGCCCTGCGCGAACGCGCCAACCGGCAGCGTCATACCCGCAAGCCCAAGACCAAGAACCGTGGCGAGCGTTACCTTGTAGGTCGTTTTCATCATCTCTCTCCATACATGACCCGGTGCCTTTACCGGAATTCATCTTGCGACAGGATGCTGTCACCCGTGTCTGAATGCCAAACGCGGCAGGGCGGCGGTTCCGTCGCGATCGGTGCAAAAAACCTTACCCGCCGGGTGGGCGCGAGCTTGCGACATCAGGACGCAAGGCCGTCACCGCCCTTTCGCAACCGTGTGGAGGTGATATATGTATTGACAGAGGGAATGCGGGGCCGACATGAACCAGACCGAACCAACCCAGACAGAACGCCCGTTGCGGGCCGCGATGCTGCGTGGCTGGCGGCGGCGGTGCCCGTCGTGCGGATCGGGGCCGATCCTGCGCGGATATCTGTCGGTGCGCGATACCTGCCCGGTGTGCGGCGAGGCCTTGCATCACCAACGCGCCGATGACGGGCCGGCCTATCTGACCATCCTGATCGTGGGCCATGTTCTGGGGCCGCTGCTGCTGTGGGTGTTTATCGCCTTCCGGCCCGATCCGCTGGTGCTGGCCAGCATCTTTTCGGTGGGATCGGTGGCGCTGTCGCTGTTCTTGCTGCCCCGCATAAAGGGGGCGCTGATCGGGATACAATGGTCGCGGCGCATGCACGGATTCGGCAATGAACCGGCCTGACCCCGCGCCCGCATCCCCCGACAAGTCGGCGATCCGCGATGCGGCCACCATCATTGTGGTGCGTGATGCCGCCGGGCCGACCCCTTCGGTTCTGATGGGGCAGCGCGGCAAATCGGCGGCGTTCATGCCCGGCAAATTCGTCTTTCCCGGCGGTGCCGTGGATCGGGGCGACCACGATATGGTGCTGGCCCATCCCCTGCCCGCCCCCTGCGACACCCGTATCGGGCCGATGGCAGGCGCGATCGCCGCCGCCGCCATTCGCGAATTGTGGGAAGAAACCGGCCTGGCGCTGGCCCGCCCCGGCCAATGGCAACCCGCCGCAGGCTGGGAGGCGTTCGCCGAACGCGGCCTGGTGCCTGCCGCCGACGGCCTGCGCTTTGTGTTTCGCGCCATCACCCCGCCGGGGCGGCCGCGTCGCTTTGACGCGCGGTTCCTGCTGGCCGATGCCTCCAGCCTGGCCGGGGATGTCGATGATTTCTCGCAGGCCTCGGATGAACTGAACCACCTGCAATGGGTGCCGCTGGCCGAGGCGCGCAGCTTCGATCTGCCCTTCATCACCGAGGTGGTGGTGGCCGAGGTCGCGGCCCGCCTTCCCAGCCTCGACGCCCCCGAGCGGGTGGCCTTTTTCGACAATTCCGGCGCGGTGTCGCGGTTTCATCATATCGACTGACCGTATATCGGCGGCCCGGCGCGGGGCGCGCCCCGATGGCCGCCGGTTTCGGGGACAGAATCCCATTGACGCATGCGCGCCGACCGGGCACATGGCGGGGATGCTGATCTACAAGATATTCCGCAGGGCAGAGTGGCAGGCCTTTGTCAGCGCCGGTCAGACAGATGGCGCGCCGGTCGATATTGCCGACGGGTTCATCCATCTTTCGACAGCCGCGCAGGTGGTGGGCACGGCGGCCAGACATTTCGCCGAGGAAAGCGATCTTGTGCTTGTCTCGGTGCGCGACGATGCGCTTGGCCCCGATCTGCGCTGGGAACCGGCGCGGGGGGGGGCGCTGTTTCCGCATCTTTACCGGTCGTTGCGCCTGTCGGATGTGGTGTGGGACAAATCGCTGCCGCTGGGTGCTGCGGGTCATATCTTTCCCGAGGGGGTGATGTGAACCTGGTCGAACGCCTTGGCCTTGCCGCGCTGCACCGGCTTGATCCCGAAACCGCGCATGGCCTGGCGATGTGGGGGCTGCGGGCCGGACTGGTGCCGCTGGCGGGGCCGGTGACATCGGCGCGGCTGCGCACCCGTATCGCGGGGATCGACCTGCCCAACCCGGTGGGCCTTGCGGCGGGATTTGACAAGAACGCGACAGCGCTGCATCCGCTGGCGCGATCCGGTTTCGGCTTTGTCGAGGTGGGCGCCGCCACCCCGCGCCCGCAACCCGGCAATCCCCGCCCGCGCCTGTTTCGCCTGACAGAGGATCGCGCGGCGATCAACCGCTTCGGGTTCAACAACGACGGGGCCGAAGCGATCGCGGCGCGTCTGGTCCGGCGTCCGCAGGGGGCGGTGGTCGGGCTGAACCTGGGCGCCAATCGCGACAGCCCCGACAAACCCGCCGATTTCGCAAGCGTGCTGCGCAGCTGCGGCCCTTATGTGGATTTCGTGACCGTCAACGTATCATCCCCCAACACCGAACGGCTGCGCGATCTTCAGGGCAAGGCGGCGCTGGCAGGGGTGCTTGACCGGGTGATGGCGGCGCGCGCGACCCTGTTACGCCCGCTGCCGGTGTTCCTGAAAATCGCCCCCGACCTGACGCCCGATGCCCTTGCCGATATCGCCGAGGTGGCGCTGGCCACGGCCGTGGATGCGATCATCGCCACCAACACCACCCTTGCGCGCGACGGGCTGAAAAGCCCCCAGGCGTCGCAGCAGGGCGGCCTGTCGGGCGCGCCGCTTTTTGAACGGTCGACACGGATTCTGGCGCAATTGTCACAGCTTACCGGCGGGGCGGTGCCGCTGATCGGGGTGGGCGGGATCGCATCGGCCGATGATGCCTATGCCAAGATCCGCGCCGGCGCCTCGGCGGTGCAGCTTTACACGGCGCTGATCTATGGCGGCCTGTCGCTGGGGGCGCGGATCGCGCGCGGGCTTGACACGGCGCTGGCGCGGGGCGGCTTTGCCACCGTGGCCGACGCGGTGGGCACCGGGCGCGCCGACTGGCTTTAGCGCGTTCTGCGCCCCATCAGACCAGCGCCCGTACAGCACAAGAAAACGCTATCTCGCTTCATCTTGGAACAAATACTCATCTGCCGCGCCCGCCTTGCGCGCGCCGGTCGGGCGGTGTGCCCGGTCGATGTTCGCAGACTGCCGCGCCGCGCTTACCCGTCCTTGCGCAGGCACAGAAACGTCATCATGCCCAAGGGCGGCAGTTTTGACTGCTTTTCGATGCTGGTTCCGGGCGCGCCCAGAACCCGCGACATCTCGAAATCCGAATGCCATCCCAGCCGGTTGGCATAGCGCGAGAACATCCGTTCCAGCGCGCCCAGAACCCCGCTGTCGCAGGCGAAATGGTTGACGATCACGATGCGCCCGCCGGGTTTGCAGACCCGCGCCATCTCGGCCACCACCCGCTCGGGGTCGGGGACGACCGACAGCACATGCATGGCCGTTACCGTATCGAAATGACCATCGGGAAAATCCAGATTCCGCGCATCCATGCGGATCAGCGCCGCAACATGGCCCAGCTTCTTTTGCGCAACCTTTTCGCGGGCCTTGGTCAGCATTTCGGTGCTGTAATCGATGCCCGTCACCCGCAATGGATCGGAATAACACCCAAGCGACAGGCCGGTGCCCACGCCCACCTCGAGCACCTCGCCCCCAAGGCGATTGATGAAGGCCGCTGCCCTGCGCCGCCCTATCGTGGTGAGAAAGCCGAAGGTGTTGTCATAGACCGGGGCCCAGCGGGCATAGGATGTCCGGATCGCCTCTAGTTCCATCTCAGGTTTCCTTGTCAGTCGTATCACGACGGGCCACGCGCAGGGCCGCGACAATACCAAAAAGATAAAGGACGTCCATCACGATCAGCGTCAACCACGGGTAGGTAAGCAACCCGGCGACAGGTATCATGCAACCCACCAGAATGAAACGCGCCTTTTCGGCGGAAACCCGCACAGTCTTGAAGGAATAAGTAGGCAACCGGCTGATCATCAGACCACCGACAAGGACCATATGCGCACTGACCAGCGGGCCGGGCAGCGGGCCGAAATCATGCAGCAACATATCCACATAAAGCGGCAACAGCACCAGAATCGCCCCCGCCGGCGCCGGAACCCCGGTGAAAAACCGCGAGCTTGCCGGTTTCAACGGGTCGCGCGACCCCACGTTGAACCGCGCCAGCCGCATCACGCAGCAGATCACATAGATCAGGGTGGCGATCCAGATGCCGCCGACATCCACCGACGACACCCACAGATAAAGGGTCAGGCCGGGCACGACACCGAAGTTCAGGAAATCGGCAAGCGAATCGAGTTCGGCGCCCAGTTCGCTTTCGCTTTTGAGCAGGCGCGCGATGCGGCCATCCACCCCGTCAAGCGCCGCTGCGAAAACGATCAGCCCGACGGCAACCGGAAAGTCACCCTTCAGGGCAAAGCGGATCGCCGTCATCCCCGCACAGATCGCGGCCAGCGTCAGCAGGTTGGGGATAAGCCGGATCAGCGGCAGATCCCGGCGGACCCTGCGCAACCGGTTCGGCGCCTTGGTCATAGGGTGCGGGCCGTGCGCGCGGGTTCGGTGCCCGCCAGATCGGCGATCACGGTTTCCCCGGCGACCATGGTCTGGCCGATGGCCACCAGCGGCGCCACCCCATCGGGCAGGTACACATCCACCCGCGAGCCAAAGCGGATCAGGCCGAACCGCTCGCCGGTGGCGAGCCGCGTTTCGGGCTTGGTCCAGCACAGGATGCGGCGCGCGACCAGTCCCGCGATCTGCACCACCGCGATCTGACGCCCGTCAGCCAGCCGCAGGGCCAGGCCGTTGCGTTCGTTATCGACGCTGGCCTTGTCAAGCGAGGCGTTCAGAAACTTGCCGGGGCGGTAAGCCACCGCCGTGACCGTACCCGCGATGGGCGCGCGGTTCACATGGCAGTTGAACACGTTCATGAACACGCTGACCCGCGTCAGCGCCGTATCGGGCAGGCCAAGTTCGGCAGGCGGCACGGCGGGTTCTATCAAGGAAATCACCCCGTCGGCGGGGCTGACCAGCAGGCCCTCTCGTTGGGGCACCGCACGGCGCGGGTCGCGAAAGAAATAATAGCACCAGATGGTGGCCCCCAGCCCCAGCCAGCCCAGCGGTTCCCAGATCACGAACAGAACAAGGCTGATCAGCGCGAAGATCGCAACGAATTTGCGGCCCTCGGGATGCATCGGCTTGATGAAAGTATCCAGCATGTTCATGATTTTTGCATCCCTGCCCCGCGTAGCTCGGCTTTAGCCGGGACCGGGCGCGGTTTCAACCATCTTCGCTTGCGCGCGCCCTGCCCCGCAAACACCAACACCCGGCCGTCTGGCCGGGTGGGGTCTGCCCGGACGCGGATCGCTCCGGGGCGAAACCGGGGGTCAGGCGCTGGTCAGCATGCCTTTTTGCTGTGCCAGCTCGCGCATGCGTTTTTGCAGCTTTTCGAACGCGCGCACCTCGATCTGGCGGATACGTTCGCGGCTGACGCCATATTGATCCGACAGTTCTTCCAGCGTCACCGGCTTTTCCTGCAAGCGGCGCTGCAACAGCACGTCACGTTCGCGATCGTTCAGCACATCAAGCGCGCTTTCAAGCAATTCGCGCCGCGCGTCCAACTCGTCGCGATTGGCGTAATCCTCGGCCTGGTTGGCGCCTTCGTCCTCCAGCCAGTCCTGCCATTGCGATGTGCCTTCACCATCGCTGCCAATCGTCGCATTCAGCGAGGCATCGCCCCCCGACATGCGCCGGTTCATCGAAATCACCTCATCCTCGGTCACGCCCAGCTTTTGGGCGATGATCTTCACGTTCTCGGGCCGCAGATCGCCCTCTTCATAGGCGCCCAGCTTGGCCTTGGCCTTGCGCAGGTTGAAGAACAGTTTCTTCTGCGCCGACGTGGTGCCAAGTTTGACCATCGACCACGACCGCAGGATATATTCCTGGATGCTGGCGCGGATCCACCACATCGCATAGGTGGCAAGGCGAAAGCCCTTTTCGGGATCGAAGCGCTTGACCGCCTGCATCAGGCCGACGTTGGCCTCGGATATCACCTCGGCCTGCGGCAGGCCGTAGCCGCGATAGCCCATGGCGATCTTGGCCGCCAACCGCAGGTGCGAGGTGACAAGCTGATGCGCGGCCTCGGTATCCTGATGATCCACCCAGCGTTTTGCCAGCATGTATTCCTGTTCCGGCTCCAGCATCGGAAACTTGCGGATTTCCTGCAAGTAGCGGTTAAGGCCCTGTTCCGGGCTTGGTGCCGGAAGATTTGCATATGTCGCCATTCTATCCCCCTGTTCGGGTTTGAGTGACCTGTTCAAGGCAGGCACACGGGTACACCCACCTGCCCTATATCAATACGTTAAACGAAACATTCCGCACATTCCGTCGCAATCGGAAATTATGTCAGGATATCACACCGCTTTGCGGGGTGTTACAGGCGCAGGATTTCGGTGAGTGCGGCAAGATCGTCTGGTAAAGGCGCGTGAAACAACATGTTTTCTTCGCTGATCGGGTGGACGAACCCCAATGTGGCCGCGTGCAGCGCCTGCCGGGGAAAACCCGCCACCGCCTCGATCGCGGCGGAATTCAGCGCCTTATGAGCAAGTTTGCGCCGACCGCCATAGACCGGATCCCCGATCAGCCCGTGCCCGGCATGGGCCAGATGCACCCGGATCTGATGGGTGCGCCCGGTTTCCAGCCAGCATTCCAGCAGCGCCGCGACCGGCGGCGTGCCGAACCGTTCCAGCACCCGCGCGCGGGTCACGGCGTGGCGGCCACCCGAAAAGGTCACCGCCTGCCGCTGCCGGTCGGTGCGGTGACGATCCAGCCCCGACGTGACCTTGAGGATATTGCCCGGCTCGAACGACACGCCGCGCACCCCGTTGAGGCGCGGATCGCCCGCGTCGGGCACGCCGTAGGTCAGGGCCAGATAGCGGCGGTGGACGCTGTGCGCCTCGAACTGGGCGGCAAGGCCGTGATGGGCGCGGTCGGATTTGGCCACCACCAGCAGCCCCGATGTATCCTTGTCGATCCGGTGCACGATGCCCGGCCGCCGCGCGCCCCCGATCCCTGAAAGGGTCGCGCCGCAATGATGCAAAAGCGCATTGACCAGGGTGCCCTGCGGCGATCCCGGCGCGGGATGCACCACCATGCCGGCCGGTTTGTTGATGACGATCAGGGCGTCATCCTCGTGGATCACCTCAAGCGCGATATCCTGCGCCACGGTTTCCAGGGCCGCCGCCGGTTCCAGCGTCAGGGTCAGCACATCGCCTTCGGCCACGCGCGCCTTGGGATCGGTCAGCACCGTGGCACCGCGCGCCACCGCCCCGTCGGCGATCATGCGCGCCAGGCGCGACCGCGACAGCGCCGCCGCCTCTGGCACGTCGCGGGCAAGCGCCTTATCAAGGCGGGGGGGCGGCGCGGCCCCGATGGTGACCAGAAGCGTTTCGGCCAAAGGGGATGACATGAACAAGGCTCCGGTTACTGGGCAGGATATCGGCAAGGATACCGGCCAGGGCGATCACCCGCCGCCCGATGTGCGGTTTCTGAAAATCCTGGTCACGGTTCTGACGGTGACGATGATTGCCGGGCTTCTAACCCTGATCGCGCTCTTTGTCACGCGGCTGCCGGGGCGCAATGTGCTGCCGCCCCTGCCAAAGGCCATCACCCTGCCGGATGGCACCACGCCAGAGGCCTTTACCCGTGGCCGGGGCTGGATCGGTGTTGTCACGAAAGACGGGCAATTCCTGATCTATGATGCCGATACCGGGGCGCTGCGCCAAAGCGTGCGGGTAAACACCGCGCGTTAGGCGGCGTTCGCGCGGGGGCTGTTGACAATCGCGGCGGTTCTTTCAAGGGTTGCGCGGGTTTGATGGCGCGCATCTGACGGGCCGCAACAGGTACAGGAACGACGCGATGATCGAAAACCGTTGGCAAGACGCCGCCGCCCGCGCCATGCAGGATGGTGCCGGGGATGACCCGGTGCAGCGCGATCTGGCGTTGCGGATCTACAGCGCGCGCCTGATCGGGCAGGATCGTGATCTGGTGATGCATGGCGGCGGCAATACCTCGATCAAACTGCAGGCCCGCGACGTGTTCGGGCAGGATGTGCCGGTGATCCATATCAAGGGGTCGGGGGCCGATCTGGGCCAGATCACCGCCGCCGGAATGCCCGCGGTGCGGATGGAGGCGTTGGCGCGCCTGCGCGCCCTGCCCGCGCTGTCGGATGAGGATATGGTGAACATCCAGCGTTCCGGCCTGATCGATTCGGGCGCGCCGAACCCGTCGGTGGAAACGCTGCTGCATGCCTGGCTGCCGCACAAGGTGGTCGATCACACCCACGCCACCGCGTTTCTCGCCCTTGCCAACCTGCCCGAGGTGGCCGAGGCCACGCGCGAGATATTCGGGGCCAGAATGGCCCTGGTGCCCTATATCATGCCGGGTTTCGCGCTGGCCAAGGCCGCCTGCGCGATCCATGACGCCGATCCGGGGATCGAGGGGCTTCTGCTGATCAACCACGGCCATTTCACCTGGGGGCCGGACGCGAAATCATCCTATGACCGGCTTGTCGCGCAGACCAACGCGGTGGATGCCTGGCTGGCGGATCGCAGGCCCGCGCCGCTCTATCCGGGCGCGGCGCTGCCCCAACACGATCTGGCGACACTGTTGCCGGTGCTGCGCGGCGCGATTGCCGCGCATCTGCCCGCAGGCGCGGCGATGCCGGTCTTTGATCTGCGCGAGAGCGATGCGGCACGGGCGTTCCTGCAGCGCCCCGATCTGGCCGATCTGGCCACGCGCGGCGTTGCCACCCCCGATCACGTCATCCGCACCAAGGGCCACCCGCTGCTTTTGACCCGCGCGACGCTGGCCGGTGGGCCAGAGGCGATAAAAGCCGAGGTTGATGGCTTTGCCGCCCGCTATCACGCCTATTTCGCCCGGCAGGCGCCGCGTTTCGGCGGCACCAAGACCGAACTGTCGCCCACCCCCGGCCTGATCTGGATCGAGGGGGCGGGGATTGCGGGTGTCGGCGCGGATGCCGCCGCGGCCCGCATCGCCGCCGATATCGGCGAACAGACGATCAGGGTCATGCACGACGCCGAGGCGGCGGGCGGGTTTCGCCCGATCGCCGAGGCCGACATGTTCGAATGCGAATACTGGTCGCTGGAACAGGCCAAGCTGGGCAAGGGCCGCGCCCCGGCGTTTCGCGGGCAGGTGGTGCTGATCACCGGCGGGGCCGGGGCAATCGGGCGGGCCACGGCACAGGCCTTCGCGGCACTGGGCGCCACGGTTTTCCTGGTGGACCGCGACAGGGATGCCCTGGAAGCCGCGCTGACGGCGCTTGGCCGCGATCACGGCGGGCTGGCCTGCGACATCACCGCTCCCGGCGTGCCCGAACAGGCGGTCGCGGCCTGCGTGGCGCGGTTTGGCGGGGTGGATATCCTGATCTCGAACGCGGGGGCGGCGGTGGCGGGCGATCTGGCCACCCTGCCCGACAAGACGCTGCGCGACAGTTTCGAGCTGAATTTCTTCGCGCATCTGGCCTTTGCGCAGGCCGTCACGGCGGTGTTTCGCGCGCAGACAGGCGCGCGCGGCGCCGGATCGGGGCAGATCCTGATCAATGTGTCGAAACAGGCCGTCAACCCCGGTCGTGGCTTCGGGGCCTATGGCCTGCCCAAGGCCACCAGCTTTTTCCTGCTGCGCCAGCTTGCGCTGGAACTTGGCGCCGAAGGGATCCGCGTCAATGGCGTGAACGCCGACCGCATCCGTTCGGGCCTGCTGACAGATGACATGATCACCGCCCGCGCCGCGGCGCGCAATCTGGATACCGGCACCTATATGGCCGGCAACCTTCTGCACCAGGAAGTAGAGGCGCGCCACGTCGCCGATGCCTTCGCGATGCTGGCCCGCGCCGAACGCACCACCGCCCATGTTCTGACCGTTGACGGCGGCAATATCGAGGCGGCTTTGCGCTGATCGGGGCGCGGCGCCGATTTGCGCTTCAAGCCGCCGCGAATCATCCCTATATTTAGCGCGAAGTTGATCACACTCGCCCCCCCCGCCCGACTCCGGGCCGGATCGGGGCCGGAACAGGAGAGCGCCAGATGAAAACCCTTCCCACCCTGTTGCCGCTGATTGCGTTGCTGGCGGTATCGGCCTGCCAGACCGTCGAGGGCGCCGGCAAGGATCTGCAATCTGCCGGAACGGCGATTGCACGGGAATCGCGCCAGGCCGCGAACTGACGACAAGCGCCGGATGTCTGGGCGTGCCATGACGCCGGACCGCAAGACGGTACATGCAAGGGGCCGACGGGCGCGTCAGGCGCCCGCCGGAATGCTGGCTTTCAGAATCCTTGTCGGCTGGGCCGCCAGTACCGTGTCGCGCCCAATCAGACCAGCATCCTCTGACGGCACCGAAAAACCCTCTTTCGCTTCATCTTGGAAAAAATACTCGTCTGTTGTTTCTGGTATGAAGTGACCGGGGGGCGGCAGGGCGTAAATTACTTGATCTTCCAGCGTCGTGTTGAGCATGCCTGCCGCCCGCTGGGCGGCGTCGGTGCGGCCCGGAACCCCCTTGACCGCCGCGCAATCCGGCGCCACACAGCCGCATGACCAATGTTGCCCTGATCACCGGCGCATCGCGCGGCCTTGGCGCGGCGCTCGCCGTTGCCCTAGCCGGGCGCGGCTGGCATATCATCGCCATCGGGCGCACCGTTGGTGCGCTGGAAGAGGTTGACGACAGGATCGCCGCGGCGGGCGGCACCGCCACCCTTGCCCCGATGGACATCGCCCAGGATGCCGCCATGCAATATCTGTGCCTGTCGGTGCACGAACGCTGGGGCCATGTCGATCTGTGGGCGCATTGCGCCATCCATGCCGCGCCGCTGGCCCCTGCCGGGCATATCGACGCCAAGGATTGGGAAAAATCGGTCGAGGTCAATCTGCGCGCCACCGGCGCCCTGATCCCGATGGTAGAGCCGCTGCTGACGGCCGCGCCCGAAGGCACCGCGCTGTTTTTCGACGATCCGCGCGCGGGGCAGAAGTTTTTCGGCAGTTACGGCGCCACCAAGGCCGCGCAAATCGCCCTGGCCCGCAGTTGGCAGGCCGAAACCGCGAAAACCGGCCCGCGTGTGGTGATCGCCACGCCCAATCCGATGCCCACCGCCACCCGCGCGCGGTTCTTTCCCGGCGAAGATCGCAGCCCCCTGGCCGATCCGGGCGCCGAGGCGCTGCGCCTGCTGGACGGCCTCTGAGCGCGGGGCGCAAAGCCACGGCGACCAAACAGCGCAGCAAGACCTGCGAAAGATTCGCCCAAAATTCTTGTGAAACGCCGTCGCGCGACGTAACACGTTGCCAGGATCGCGGGGAGGAACCAATGACATACGCCGAAACCTATGCGCGCTGGAAGGCCGATCCCGAAGGCTTCTGGATGGAGGCCGCCAAGGCGATAGACTGGGTGCGGCCGCCAACGCGCGCGCTTTTCGCCGAAAACGCCCCGCTTTACGAATGGTTTTCGGATGGCATGGTCAACACCTGCTGGAACGCCGTGGATCGCCATGTCGAGGCCGGGCGCGGCCATCAGACCGCCATCATCCATCACAGCCCCGTCACCCATACGCGGCGCGAAATCAGCTTTTTCGAACTGCGCAACCGCGTGGCGCTGCTGGCGGGCGCGCTGCGCGCGAAGGGTGTGGAAAAGGGCGACCGCGTCATCATCTACATGCCGATGGTGCCTGAGGCGCTGGAGGCGATGCTGGCCTGCGCGCGACTGGGGGCGATTCATTCGGTGGTGTTCGGCGGGTTCGCCGCGCATGAACTGGCGGTGCGCATCAATGACGCCACGCCCAAATGCATCATCGCCGCAAGCTGCGGGATCGAACCGGGCCGGGTGGTGCATTACAAGCCGCTTCTGGATGGCGCCATCGATCAGGCCGCGCACAAGCCCGATTTCTGCGTGATCCTGCAACGCGAACAGGAGGTCGCCCATCTGATCGAGGGGCGCGATGTCAACTGGCACGGGTTTCAATACGGGGTGGAGCCTGCCGATTGCGTGCCCGTCGAGGGCAACCACCCCGCCTATATCCTGTATACCTCTGGCACCACCGGCAAGCCCAAGGGCGTCATCCGCGACACGGCGGGGCATCTGGTGGCGCTCAACTGGACGATGAAGAACATTTACGGCGTCGATCCGGGCGAGGTGTTCTGGGCCGCGTCAGATGTCGGCTGGGTGGTGGGGCATTCCTATATCTGCTATGCGCCGCTGATCCACGGCAACACCACCGTGGTGTTCGAGGGAAAACCCGTGGGCACCCCCGACGCCGCCACCTTCTGGCGGGTGATCGAGGAACACAAGGTCGCCAGCTTTTTCACCGCCCCCACCGCCTTTCGCGCCATCAAGCGCGAAGACCCGACCGGGGAACTGGTAAAGAACCACGATATCTCTTCGCTGCGCGCGCTTTACCTTGCGGGCGAACGCGCCGATCCAGACACGGTGGAATGGGCGCAGCGGGTTCTGGGCGTGCCGGTGATCGATCACTGGTGGCAGACCGAAACCGGCTGGCCGATCGTGGCCAACCCCTGGGGGCTTGATCCGCTGCCCGTCAAGGTCGGGTCGCCATCGGTGCCGATGCCGGGCTATGATGTTCATGTGCTCGATGAGGGGGGGCACCCGGTGCCTGCGGGCACCCTTGGCGCGATCGCGGTGAAACTGCCGCTGCCGCCGGGCACCCTGCCGGGCCTGTGGAACGCCGATGACCGGTTCCGCACGTCTTATCTTGATCACTTTCCCGGCTATTACGAAACCGGCGACGCGGGTTATATCGACGATGACGGCTATGTCTGGATCATGGCGCGCACCGATGACGTGATCAACGTTGCCGGCCACCGCCTGTCCACCGGCGCGATGGAAGAGGTGCTGGCCAGCCACCCCGACGTTGCCGAATGCGCGGTGATCGGGGTGGCCGATGACCTGAAGGGCCAGGTGCCGATGGGGTTTGTCTGCCTGAACAAGGGCAAGACCGCCAGCGAAGATCAGGTGATGCGCGATTGCGTGGCCCTGGTGCGCGACCAGATCGGCCCGGTCGCGGCCTTTCGTCTGGTTCTGGTCGTTGACAGATTGCCGAAAACCCGTTCCGGCAAGATACTGCGCGCGACCATGACCAAACTGGCCGACGGGGTGAAATTTACCGTGCCCGCAACCATCGACGACCCGGAGATCCTGAATGAAATTGCCCGCGCCCTAGAAAAGATCGGCTATCCCAGGGCCTGACCCATTCTGAAACGGCACCCTCATGCCCCAACACAAGGAAAGGACGCGCATAGCCGCATCTGAGATCGGCCAGGGGACATGTCTATTTAGACAAGTTGGCCGATAGCGGATTCTACTGTAGAGATTGGTGGTGCAACCAATAAGTGTAATGAGTTTAGCATGACATCTGTGTTTTCAATATGGACAGGCGGTCGGGACGGGTCGCCCCGATCACACCTTGAAACCGGCCTAAGCGGGCCTTCGGCGGCCTTGGCGCGACCAGACGCAGCAGAGCTGATCGAAACGCAAAAATTCAACGAGATCATGGATATGATCGGTCCGCGCGGGCGTAAGGAATTCCTGAACTGCCTGGTCAGGGATCTGAGCGATCTGGCCGAAAGCCTTGACCGCGCGATCACCGCCCATGATGCCGACGAGGCACAGCGCAAGACCCATATCCTGATCGGCCTTGCCGGAACCGTGGGTGCCGGCCCGCTGCGCGACATGGCGCTTGCCCTGCACCGCAATGCCGCCGCCGAGGTCGCGCGCGGCCTGACCAGCCGCGGCGCGCAGACCCTTGCGGAACTCGATCGGCTGATCCGGTTTTTCAAGGGAGCCGCCGAACCCGAAAGACTGGCCTGAATGTCGTCCCCGCCCATCCTGATTGTCGAAGACACGCAGTCGCTTAGCCTGTTTTACACGGCCACGCTGCGCAAGGCGCATTATGAGGTGGAACTGGCGCAAAGCTATGCTGAAGGCCAGGCGGCCTTTGGCCGCATCGCGCCGCGCGTGGTCTTGATGGATCTCAAGCTGCCCGATGGCTCGGGCATGGATCTGATGGCGGAATTCCTGCTGAAATGCCCCGAGACGCGGGTGATCGTGATCACCGCCGATGGCTCCATCTCCAACGCGGTCGAGGCGATGCGCGCCGGGGCGCATGAATTTCTTGTCAAACCCTTTGATGACCGCCGCCTTGTGCAGGCGGTATCGAACGCGCTTTGCGCGCGCGAGGCGGCGGCGCATCTGCCCGCCCGCGACCTGCCCGCAACCGCGCCGCCGGGCGCCTTCATCGGCACCTCGGAAGCCATGCGCACGGTCTATGCCCGCATCCATTCGGTGGCACGGTCGATGGCCACGGTGTTCATCACCGGCGAAAGCGGCACCGGCAAGGAATTATGCGCGCAGGCGGTGCATCGGTCATCCCCGCGCGCCAAGGGGCCGTTCATCGCGCTCAACTGCGGGGCGATTCCGTCGGATCTGATGGAATCAGAGGTGTTCGGCCATGTCAAAGGCTCTTTCACCGGCGCGATCGCCGACAAACAGGGCGCCGCGGCCGCGGCGGATGGCGGCACGCTGTTTCTTGACGAGATCTGCGAGATGGATATGGCGCTGCAAACCAAATTGCTGCGCTTCCTGCAAACCGCAACGATTCAGCCGGTGGGCGCCACCCGCCCGCGCAAGGTTGACGTGCGCATCCTGTGCGCCACCAACCGCGACCCCCAGGACGCCATGCGCGCGGGGCGCTTTCGCGAGGATCTGTATTACCGGTTGCATGTGGTTCCCATCCACCTGCCGCCCCTGCGGGATCGGGGCGCCGACATCCTTGAAATCGCCGAAAAAACCCTTGCGACTTATGCCATGGAAGAAGGCAAGACCTTTACCGGCCTCGATGAAGAGGTGCGGGCGATCTTTGCGCAGCACAGTTGGCCCGGCAATGTGCGTCAGTTGCTCAACACCATTCGCAATGTCGTGGTTCTGAATGAAGGCCCGCTTGTGACCCGCGCGATGCTGCCCACCGATCTTTACCGCGCGCCCGGCGGCAATACGGGCAGCGACACGGGCACAACCCCACGCCACGACAGCCAGCGCGCCACCGGGCCGCAAGGCCCCGCGCGCGATGTCGCAGGGGCGGATCATGCGGTATCCGGTCATGCGGCATCCGGTCAATCTGGGGCCACCTCGGGCCAGCAGGCCATCGACGCGCTGACCGGCCGGTCACTGGCCGAGGTGGAACAGATGCTGATCGAAAGCACCATCGCGCGCTGTGGCGGATCGGTGCCGCGCGCGGCGCATATCCTGGATGTGGCGCCGTCAACGATCTATCGCAAGCGCGATACCTGGGCGCATCGCAACGATACGCCCCCCCGCAAGGACGTCACCGCCGCCAAGTGATCCATCCGGCCCCTTGGCGCGGCAATGGCCGGGGCCGCAGCCCCCTCAGATGAACTGTTCGCGCGTCAGCCGCTCTTCCAGCCCATGGCCCGGATCGAACAGGATCCGGTGCGCGATATCCGCAGCGCTTCGGATTTCCACCCAAAGCACCCGGCGCACGGCGCGGCTGTCGGCATCGGCCATCACCGGGCGCTTGTCGGCCTCGATCACATCGAACCGCACCAGCGCGGTCTTGGGCAACAGCGCGCCGCGCCAACGCCGGGGCCGAAACGCCGCCATCGCCGTCAAGGCCAGAACATCCGATCCGATCGGCAGGATCGGGCCATGCGCCGAATAGTTATAGGCGGTCGATCCGGCGGGCGTCGACAGCAACGCCCCGTCACACACCAGTTCCGCCATCCGCTCGCGGCCATCGACGCTGATCCTCAGCTTTGCCGCCTGCGGCCCGGCGCGCAGCAGCGACACCTCATTGATCGCCAGCGCCTCGTGCAGGGTGCCGTCGGGGTCCATGGCCCGCATGCGCAAGGGGTTGATCACGGTTTCCTCGGCGGCGGCCAGCCGCTCCAACAGGCCATCGATGCCGAATTCATTCATCAGGAAACCGACGGTGCCGCAGTTCATCCCGTAAACCGGCAGGTCAAGTGCCTGGGTTCCGTGCAGGGTCTGCAACATGAACCCGTCACCGCCCAGCGCCACGATCACCTCTGCCTCGGTCGCCGGGGTGTTGCCATAAAGCGCGACCAGGCTGGCCAGCGCGTTCTGCGCGCTTTCGCCGGTGCTGGCGAAAAAGGCAATGCGGCGCGGCGTGGCGCGTTGGTGGTCTGGCATATCCGCTCCTGTTTCCCAAAGTCATCGCGCGCGCGTATCCGAAACACAAGCACCCATTCGGGAAACCGATTACGGCTTTTTCGCCCCGGCAACCCCACTAAGGTCTTTTGTCAGGCGCGCGTCCGCATTATCAGGACGCACCATGCCCAAGGAGTATCTGATGGACGCCCCACAACGCGACGCCGGTTTTTTCACCGAAAGCATCGAAACCCGTGATCCCGATCTTTTTGCCGCGCTGCAACTGGAACTTGGCCGCCAGCGCGACGAGATCGAGCTGATCGCCTCGGAAAACATCGTCTCCACCGCCGTGATGGAGGCACAGGGATCGGTGCTGACCAACAAATACGCCGAAGGCTATCCGGGGCGGCGTTATTACGGCGGCTGCCAATATGTCGATATCGCCGAGAACCTGGCGATAGAGCGGGCGTGCAAGCTGTTTGGCGTGGCCTATGCCAATGTGCAGCCCAATTCCGGCAGCCAGGCCAACCAGGGTGTCTATCAGGCGCTGCTGTCGCCCGGCGACACGATCCTTGGCATGAACCTTGCCTCGGGCGGGCACCTGACCCATGGCGCGGCCCCCAACCAGTCGGGCAAATGGTTTCACGCGGTGCAATACGGGGTGCGCAAGCAGGATAACCTGATCGATTACGATCAGGTCGCGGCGCTGGCGGCGGAACACAAGCCAAAGCTGATCATCGCCGGCGGCTCTGCCATCCCGCGCCAGATCGATTTCGCGCGTTTCCGCGAGATCGCCGATTCCGTCGGCGCATGGCTTCTGGTCGACATGGCGCATTTCGCGGGGCTGGTGGCGGGCGGCGCGCATCCCTCGCCCTTCCCGCACGCCCATGTCGCCACCACCACCACCCATAAGACCCTGCGCGGCCCGCGCGGTGGCATGATCCTGACCGATGACGAAGCCTTGGCGAAAAAGATCAACTCCGCCATCTTCCCCGGCATTCAGGGCGGGCCCCTTATGCATGTGATCGCCGCCAAGGCCGTGGCCTTCGGCGAGGCGCTGCGCCCCGAATTCCGCACCTATGCAGCACAGGTCGTGGCCAACGCCCGCGCGCTGGCCGATCAGTTGCAAAAGGGCGGGCTGGATATCGTCACCGGCGGCACCGATACGCATGTGATGCTGGTCGATCTGCGCCCCAAGGGCGTCAAGGGCAACGCCACCGAACAGGCGCTCGGCCGTGCCCATATCACCTGCAACAAGAACGGCATCCCGTTCGATCCCGAAAAGCCCACCATCACCTCGGGCGTGCGCCTTGGCACACCCGCCGGCACCACGCGCGGCTTTGCCGAGGCCGAGTTCCGCCAGATCGGCGATCTGATCGTCGAGGTGGTCGATGGCCTTGCCACCAGCGGCCCCGACGGCAACGCCGATATCGAGGCGGCGGTGCGCAGCAAGGTGCAAACGCTCTGCGATCGCTTTCCGATCTATCCCGGTCTCTAAAGCAATTTCTGAAAAAGGTGATAGACTTTTTCGGTTCGAAATTGCGACCGATCAATAACCTGCAGCGTTTCCGCCGTTTCGACGAAAAGCCGAAACGCTGCAGGATCAGCCCTTATCGTCCGTCGCATCCCGACATTTTTCATGCCCCCAACCTCGAGCGAATTTCCAGACCTCAGGTTGCGCAATCCTTGCAGACCGCAACCGGATCACGATGGAAATACTGGAAAAGGAGAACGAACACAGATCGAAAGTTGTCAAACCCTTCAAGAAAACTGTCAAACCCTGAAAGGCTCAATAAAGGCTCAAGGATGAATACCACGCAATATCAAGATGTTGAATGGTGCCCGGGGGCGGATTTGAACCACCGACACGAGGATTTTCAGTCCACTGCTCTACCCCTGAGCTACCCGGGCACGGGCAAGCAAATCGCTTGGGTGTCGGTGTATTAGGC
>JACIYW010000044.1 GCA_014359745.1 Paracoccaceae bacterium
CGTCTGTTCAAGACCGGGCGCGACGGTAAGACGATCAAGGATCTGGTGGCCCGCCATCGCCTCGCGGTTGACAAGGCGTACCAGCGCCGCCGCCTCGGCCTGAAGGGCCTTGGCCTCTCCCTCGGCGCCCGATCTGGCCGCGCGGGCCTCTGCCTCGGCCGACTGGGCCTCGGCGCGGGCGGTTTCGGCGGCTGTCAGCGCGGCCTCGGCAGCGCGCGCGGCCTGCTCTGCCTGTGCCTCGGCTTCCCGTGCGCTGGCAAGGTCGCGGGCGGCCTGTGTCACCGTGCTTTCGGCCTGGGCAGCGGCGGCTTCGGCGCGGGCAACCTCAACGCGGTTCTTTTCCAGCGTGGTGCGGGCATCGGCAAGCTGGCGTTCGGCGCCCTGATGCCGGGCGGCAAGGCGCGCCGCCGCTTCGGTTTCCGCCGACAGCCGTTCCTCGATATCGGCAAGGGTCGCCGCCGCCTCACGCGCGGCCTGCGAGGCCTGCGTCAGCCGCGCATCATGGCCGACATGGGCGCGGGTGATTTCCGCCTCTTCCCATGACAGGCGTTCCAGCGTTTCGCCCGCGTCACGGTTCAGCGCCGTCTCGCGGTCTATATCGCGGTCAAGCTGCGCGATCTGCCCGGCAAGGGTGGCGATGGCCGCCTCGGCGCGCGCCGCCTCTTCATCCAGGCCCGCGCGTTCCACCGCCAGACGCTGGGCCACGGCCGCCGCAATCGCGCCTTCTTCGCGCAGGGGCGGCAGCGCCGCCTCGGCGGTTTCGCGCGCGGTTGTTGCGGCGCGCGCGGCGACCTCGGCGCGGGCGGCGCCAGTCAGACAATCGCGCACCTCGGCCCCGGCGGCAAGATGCGCGGCCTCGGCCAGCCGCCAGCGACCATAAAGCAGCATGCCCTCGGCCCGGCGCAGCGCCGAACCGATCTCGCGATAGCGCGCGGCCTGACGCACCTGCCGGGCAAGGCCGGCAAGCTGGGCGGCCATCGCCTCCAGCACATCATCGACGCGGGCCAGATTGGCCTCTGTCGCGTTCAGGCGCAGCTCTGCCTCATGCCTGCGTTGGTAAAGGCCGCCGATGCCTGCGGCATCTTCCAGCACCTTGCGGCGCGATTTGGGTTTGGCGTTGATCAGTTCGGATATCTGCCCCTGCCGCACCAATGCGGGCGAATGGGCGCCGGTCGCGGCATCGGCAAACAACATCTGCACATCGCGCGCCCGCACCTCACGCCCGTTGACGCGATAGGCCGATCCCGCGTCGCGGGTGATGCGGCGCACGATTTCCAGGGTGTCGGCATCGTTGAACCCCGCTGGCGCCAGACGTTCGGAATTATCCAGCGCCAGCACCACCTCGGCGAAATGCCGGGCGGGACGCGAGGCGGCACCGGCAAAGATCACATCTTCCATCCCCTCGCCGCGCATCGCCGTGGGTCGGTTTTCGCCCATCACCCAGCGCAGCGCCTCCAGCAGGTTGGATTTGCCGCAACCGTTCGGCCCGACAACCCCGGTCAACCCGTCGGCGATCACAAGATCGGTCGGGTCCACAAAGCTTTTGAAGCCATTGAGTTTCAGGCGGGTGAATCGCAAATATCTTACCTGCTGCGGGCACTGCGGTCTGATGACCACTATATGCCAGTGTGGGCCGACAATTCCACAAGATATTGCGAATTACCGGGCTTGACCGATCTGTCGGCGCATCCGATCAGGTAACCAGCATCCGCAATCCGCGGGTCACATCCGTGCGCACCGCCAACCGCAGGCCCGGTTCATCGCCCGCGCGCAGGGCGGCCAGGATGATACGGTGGTTGCGTGGCGGTTCGGTGCGCTGCATCCGGCCATAAAGCACGCGCATCGTCGGGCCAAGTTGCAGCCAGACGGTTTCCAGCATCGCCAGCATCGCCGGGGCCTGTGCGCGCAGATAAAGCGTGCGGTGGAATTCCAGATTGCTGCGGATATAGGCCACGGCATCCTGGCGCGCGACCGCCTCGGCATTGGCGGCGTTGATGATCTGCAAACGTTCGATCAGGGCGATATGCGCGCGTGGCAGGGCGCGGCTGGCAAGTTCGGGTTCCAGAAGGGCACGCAGGGCGGCCAGTTCCTCGATCCGCTCGTTGCTGAGTTCCGGCGTCGATATCCGCCCCGAGGATGACAGCGTCAGCGCCCCCTCGGCCACCAGCCTGCGCACCGCGTCGCGCGCGGGCGTCATCGAGGTGCCGAACATCCGCCCCAGACCGCGCAGGGTGAACCCCGCACCGGGGGCCAGTTCGCCATGCATCACCTGGCCGCGCAGGGCACGGTAAAGCCGTTCATGCGCGGCGGCGTTCACATCGGCGGGGCGGGTTTGCGGCATCATCGGCGAACTGTGATCACAAAAACACGCCGCGTCAATCACCCGCCTGCCGACGGGCGCGCAGCTTGGCGAAATAGTCGATGCGCTTTTTCAACTCGCGCTCGAATCCGCGTTCGGGGGGGGTGTAGTAAACCGGGCGCTTCATGCCCTCGGGGAAATAATCCTGCCCGGAAAACCCGTCCGCTGCGTCGTGATCGTAAGAATAACCCGCGCCGTACCCCTGATCCTTCATCATCCTGGTGGGCGCGTTCAGGATGTGTTTGGGCGGCGGTTCCGATCCGGTCTGCCGCGCGGCGGCGCGGGCGGCCTTGTAGGCGGTATAGGCGGCATTGGATTTCGGCGCCAGCGCCAGATAGATCACCGCCTGCGCCAGCGCCAGCTCCCCCTCGGGGCTGCCAAGCCGTTCATAGGTTTCCCAGCCTTGCAGGCACACCTCTTGCGCGTGGGTGTCGGCCAGACCGATATCTTCAACCGCCATGCGGGTCAGACGACGGGCCAGAAACCGCGGGTCTTCGCCGCCCTCCAGCATCCGCGCGAACCAGTACAACGCCGCGTCCGGGTCTGATCCGCGCACCGATTTGTGCAGGGCGGAAATCAGGTTGTAATGCGCCTCGCCGGATTTGTCATAAAGTGCTGCGCGGCGGGCAAGGCGCGTGGCGAGCGCATCGGGGCCAAGCGGCGCGGCTACGTTCCACGACAAGACCTGTTCGATCAGATTGAGCAGCGCGCGCCCGTCGCCATCGGCCATTTCCAGAAGCGCCGCGCGCCCCTCGCCGCTCAGGGGCAGGGCGCGGCCCTGATCCTTTTCCGCACGCTGCGCAAGGCGTTCCAGATCGGCCAGCGTCAGCCGTTCCAGCACGATCACCTGTGCCCGGCTCATCAAGGCCGCGTTCAACTCGAACGACGGGTTTTCGGTGGTGGCCCCCACCAGCAGGATCGTGCCATCTTCCATATGCGGCAGAAACCCGTCCTGTTGCGCCTTGTTGAACCGATGAATCTCGTCCACGAACAGCAAGGTGCCGCGCCCGTTCTGACGGCGCAGCCGCGCGCCCTCGAACACCTTTTTCAATTCGGCGACGCCGGTGAAAATCGCGCTGATCTGCACGAAAGCCATATCGGTGGCGTCGGCCAGCAGCCGCGCGATGGTGGTCTTGCCCACCCCCGGCGGCCCCCACAGGATCAGCGACGACAGCGACCCCGCCGCCAGCATCGCCCCCAGCGGCCCTTCGGGCGACAGCACCTTTTGCTGCCCGATCACATCCGACAGCGCCTTGGGGCGCAGCCGGTCGGCCAGCGGCCGGGGGCCGGGCAGGGATGCACTGTCGGGGGAGTCGAAAAGATCGGCCATGGCCCCTTCTACGCGGGTCTGCGCCCCGCGCAAAGCCGGTCAGACGCGAAACCGCAACGCGGTTTGCTGGCCGTCCCGGATCAGATCGATCTGCCAGTTGCGCGAGCGGCTCTTGGCCGCCCGGCGCAGATCGTCCGTGGTGCCGATTGCCATTCCGTTGATGTGAACAAGGATATCGCCCGCCCGCAATCCCACCCGCCCGGCCAGATCGCTGACCGAAACGACAACAACGCCCTGTGCGCCGGTCGGCAGATCAAGTTCGGCGATCACCGCGGGGTTGATGTTTTCGGCCACCAGACCGCGCAGGACGCTGGTGCGCCCGATCTCGATCCGGTCGCGCGCCGGAACCTCGGGCGGGGCGATCAGCGCGACATCGGCCTGCCGCGCGGCGCCATCGCGCAGATAGCCCGCCGTCACCCGCGATCCGATCCCGGCCACCGTCATGCGAAACAGCATCTCTTGCGGGCTGTTCACCTCGGCCCCGTCGATCGTGGTGACGATATCGCCCACCGCCAGCCCCGCCCGCGCAAACGGGCTTTGCGGATGCATCTCCGACAGGACAACCCCGGCGGGCACCGGCAGGCCAAAGCCCTGCGCCAGCGATCCATCCACCGTCTGCCCCGCCACCCCGGCCCATGGCCGCATGAACCGGTCATTGCCGTTTTCGGCCTGCTGCACGAACTGCCGCACCAGATTGGCCGGAATCGCAAAACCGATGCCGTTCGACCCGCCCGACCGCGACAGGATCGCGGTATTGATCCCCACCAGCCGACCCGACAGATCCACCAGCGCCCCGCCGGAGTTGCCCGGATTGATCGCCGCATCGGTCTGGATGAAATAGCCGCGGTCATCGCCCACCGACAGGCCCGACCGGGCAAGCCCCGAAACGATGCCGCCCGACACCGTCTGCCCGATGCCGAACGGGTTGCCGATGGCCAGCACCAGTTCGCCCACCTCCACCTCATCCGAATCGCGCAGCGACAAAGATGGCAGATCGTCGGCGCCTTCCAGCTTCAGCACCGCAAGATCCGCGCCCTTGTCGGCCAGAAGCACCTTCGCATCGAATTCGCGGCGGTCATGCAGCACCACGCGGATATCGGTGGCGTCCCCCACGACGTGATAGTTGGAAACCACGATCCCTTCTGCCGAAACGATCACCCCCGATCCCAGCGACCGCTGCACCTTGGGCGCCCGCGCGCCCAGATCGCCGAAAAACTGGCTGAAGAACGGATCATCCATGAACGGGCTGGCCCGGCCCGGCACCACGCGGGTGACAAAGACGTTCACCACCGCAGGCGCGGCCGCGCGCACGACCGGCGCGAAACTCAGCGCGATTTGCGCCTGCGATTCAGGCACGGTGGTTTGGGCCGGCGCGGCCGTGGCCAGCACCAGCGCAATGAAAAAACCGATCAGATGTCTCATGGAAACCCCTTGCGCACAGGACACCATGGATATGCCCGCTGCCGGGGCGGCGATCAACCGCCCCGGCACCAGATTGGCAAAGCCCCGCTTAGTGCAGTTTGTCCGCCAGATTGATGCGGATACAGACATTGCGTGTATCGCCGATCTGCATCACCCGCCCGATCACGTCGATATCCAGCCCAACCCGGCGCCCCCAGCGCGGCCCGTTTTCAGGGATAAGCCCCAGAACGCTGGATGCGCCCAATTCGCGGGCCGATCTGGTCATCTCGGAAATCAGATGCATCTGCACCCGGTTGCGTTTCCTGGCCGGAACATCGTGCGACACGAAGATGCGCGAGGATTCCCACACATGGTCAGCCACCGGCGCCTCTTCATAAAGCAGATCCTGCGGGATCGTGTCCAACAGCCCCCGCTGCGCATCCTTGATCATATAGGTATAGATACCGCACCGCGCCGTGGTCGGCGTAAGCCGCACACCGGCCAGAACCCGGCCCAGTTCGTGCACGGCCACCCAGCGGCTGGCGGGGGTGTCGTACTGGTCATATTCCATCCCGTCCGCCTCGGGCAGATCCCATTTGTTCTGCACGATGAACGTCTGGCGCCGGGCGCGAAAGACGTTTGCGAACAACTCGCCATGGTTGTGCATGTTTTCGAAAGAAAGAGTGGTCGTCTGCATGGTAGCCTCCTGCTTGGTTGAAGTAAAACTCTTGAACCTTGCGGAGGTCGCGCGCTTACAGGAGGCGGTATTCCTTGGCCCGCTGAATGGCTTCAGCCGTGGTGCGCGCCATCAATCTGTCCTTGGCGGAATTCAGGCGCGCCTTCAGCGCACTTTCCGAAATGCCAAGTTTCGCTGCTGCCGCCGCATGCCGGTCGCCATTCGCAATCAGGCGCAGCGCGTCTTGCTGGGCCTGGGTCAGATGGGCCGGTGGTTCTGTGACGTCATGTAGTCTTTGCACCAGCCCGGAAAGGGTATCCATTTCCCCCTGGGTAAATTCCCGGTCTGCCCGGCTGATGCCCGCGATGCTGCGTGACGATATCGGCCCGCAGGCGACCGCAACACCAAATACAAGCCCGAATTCGCGCGCCTCGGTCATGACGCCGAAGGTGTCGGGTACGCCAATCTCGCCCCAGCGACAGGTGCCGGTCTGGCTCATCCCCCAGCCGATCAGCGGATCCCGCAGCCCGTAGCCCTGTTCGGTATAGCGTTCGATCCAGCGCGGATCGTAGGTCTGGAACGTCATCAGCGGGGCGGCAAAGCGTATGTGCAGGCCAATCGCATAGCCGGTAGGCGCCGCGAGGCCAAGCTTATGAAGTACAAGATCTAAACCTGCCGATTTGGACATGTCTTTTTAGACCGCCCGCAATCAGAACAGTCAACCCGTAATTGCGGGGCGCCGCGTCAAAGCGGTGCGTGAACGGCGCGGACGGTGCGCTTTTTTGGTCCGGGTGCGGCGACAATGGCACAATAATAGTTGTTCCACTGAAACGTGTCTTTATGCTACCATTCGTACAACCTTTGGGGGAGGGTTCAGATGATCAGAACGATATCGATCGGCAATTACATGTCGATCCAGGGTTATTTCGTCAAAATGCTCGACAATGGGCTGATGGTGATTCGCGATGGCGAACAGCTTTTCACCGGCGCGCCCGTTGTAACCGGCGCCGCCGTGGTGAACCTGCCCGCGCGCTGATCCGCCTCACCCGTCAAGGCCGTTACCACCGATCACCTGGGCGCGAATCGCACCAGTTCGGTATCCTGCCGCAGGTAAAGCGGATGCTTTGGCGATCCGTCGGCATTGAACCCAAGGCAGAACAGGGGCCGCCCGCTTTGCGCGATGGCCGCCAGCATTCGGGCAACCGCCGGCTGAAACCGCTTGTGAAGGCGGCCATAGGCCAGCACGACCCGTTCGCTTTCGGCGGCCATGGCCAGAACCGCCGCAAGGTTTTCCGCTGTGCAGGCCAGCGCCGGGTCATGCGGCACATCCTTGGGCGATGTCGCCCGCCAATCCAGCACATTCGCCTTCAGATAGCGGGTAAAACCCCAGGCGCGCGCAAAGGTCAGTTCGCGATGGCAGGTCGGGTCTGACACCTCGACATCCGCAACCGACGGGTTCTGCCCCACGAAAAGAATGGTGCGCGGCGGCTGGCCGGGGGGGGTCCAGTCGCGGCTCAGCGCCCGCCGGTAACGGCCGCAGGCGGAAAACTCCGCGCCCCCGATCACCCCTTCGGGCAGCGCCAGCCGCACCTTTCCGCCCGGATCGTGCCGCGCGCCCGCATCCATGCCACCGTGGTCACTGCCCATCTGCCCGCTCAGCCCCCGAAAACCCGGTTGGGATGCAGCGCCCCGGCCATATAGGTGCCCACCGCCACCGCCCGCCCCTTGTAGCTTGCCCATGCCTCGTCGCCAAAGGCCGCATCGGTTGCCGCCACCGCGCCGGGGTTGCCGTTGCGCAGATGCGCGGCCCCTTCGGGTGTCATCCGCGCCTCGGGCAGATCGGCAAGCCCGGCCTGCATCGGCAGCAACAGCGCATCGCGCGCCGCCATGTCTTCCAGCGCCTCGACCGCCTCGGGCGTCACGCCGTTTTCCACATCGAACGGCCCCGACCACAGCCGCCGCAACGCCACCACATGGCCATGGCAGCCCAGCGCCCGGCCAAGGTCGCGCGCGATCGACCGCACATAACCGCCCTTGCCGCAGACCATTTCCAGCACCGCATGGTCGGCATCGGGCCGATCCACCAGTTCCAGCCGCTCGACAAACAGCGGGCGGGCGGCGATCTCCATCACCTCGCCATCGCGGGCACGGGCATAGGCGCGTTCACCGTCGATCTTCACGGCGGAAAACTGCGGCGGGATCTGTTCTATATCGCCCCGGAACCGGCCAAGCGCCGCATCGATCTGATCGTCGGTCGGGCGCAGATCCGATGTGGCGATGACCTCGCCCTCGGTATCGTCGGTATTGGTCGCCTGCCCCAGCCGCACCGTGAACCGATACGCCTTGAGCGCGTCGGTCACATAGGGAATGGTCTTGGTCGCATCGCCGAACGCCACCGCCAGCAGCCCCGTCGCCGTCGGATCCAGCGTGCCCGCATGCCCCGCCTTTTGCGCGTCAAAAGCCCGGCGCAGCCGGTTGACGACCGTCGTCGATGTCACACCCGCCGGTTTGTCTACCACCAGCCAGCCCGAAACCTTGCGGCCTTTTTGCCTGCGTGCCATTCTACCCTCCGCCTGTGATCAGGGGTCGGCTGCTATCCTACCCGGCGGCCCAAGGTCAACGGCCAACAAGGCCCACCATCGGCCCGACCGGCAGGCCGATGTCATCGCGCCCCAAGCCGGGCGCATGAAGCCGCGAGATGCTGCCATCGAAATAAAGCGCGTTCGGCAGGCCCAGACCATCGCGAAACAGCCGGGCAAATTCGTGAAACGTCACCGCGCCGTCTGAAATCGCGAACACCGCCCGCCTGCCATCGGCCGACACCCCCACCCCGTTGCGCCGATACCGAGAGTCGGAGTCGGGCAGGAACCGCGGGTGCAGATCGCCCTCGATCACCAGCATCGGCCCCGATTGCGTGGCATAGCGGCACGCAGGCGCGGTATCGGCAAAGCGGCGGCTTTCGATCACCGCGAAACCGTCGGCACGGATGCAGAAAACCCCGTTCGGCAGCAAGCCAAAGTTCCCCGGCCCCGCCGAAGTGATCAGCCGCCCATCGGCATGCCCGTCTTCGACATAAAGCCCGACTGGCGCGCGGTCGGGATGATACATGCCCGCATTCATCGCAAAGATCAGCCGCTCGCCGCTTTTGGCCAGTTCCGCCACCAGCCGGTTGAAGGTTCCCAGGACCGCCCCATCCGCGCCGCGCAGCCACATCCGCACGTCGTCCTGTGCCGTCACGTCGCAGATCGCATAGCCCTGGCCGTCATGGGTCATGGTCGTGCAACCGGCGCCGGGCTCTTGGGCGCGCGCGGCGGCGTTCCAGCCGGTTGCCATGGCAAACGTAAAAATCGCGGCAAGTGCCGCGCGCGCGACGACTACCGATGCGCGCCCGTCCGATGCGCGCCCGTCAGGCATCGTCCGGCGGCGTGTCATCGACCGCCGTCACGTCGCGTTGCACCACGTCGTCGCTCAGCAACCGGCGGGTTTCATCCATGCGATCAAACGTCTCATCCAGTTCAAAGCGCAGATCGGGCGCGAATTTCAGCGTCAGCGCCTTGGAAACGGCGCGGCGCAATTCGCCCTTGTTGCGGCGCAGGCACGCCAGCGCCAGCGCCGCATCCTTGCCCCCCAGCGGCAGCACAAAGGCGGTGGCGATCTTCAGATCGGGCGCGGTGCGCACCTCGCCCACGGTGATCGACATGCGGTTAAGGTCGGGGTCGTGAATATCGCCCCGCGCCAGCACATCCGAAAGGGTGCGGCGGATCAGTTCGCCCACGCGAAGCTGTCGTTGCGAGGGGCCGGAAGAGGTTTGAAAACGCTGTGCCATGCCCGACCGTTTAGAAGATCGCCGCGCCCCCTGCAACTGCGGCCTTTGCCAAGGGCAGGCAAAGCGGCTAAGCCTTGCCGAAAATCTGCGAAGGGAACTGGGGCGATGACGGATTTGCCGGGGATCGTGATAACGGGCGCATCGGGGCGGATGGGGCAGATGCTGATCCGCACCATCACCCAAAGCGGGCGCGCCCGCGTTTCGGGCGCTGTGGAACGCGCGGGCCACGATTGGGTTGGCCGGGATCTTGGCGCCGCGATGGGCGGCGCGGCCCTTGGCGTTACCGTCACCGACGATGCGGGCGCGGCCCTTGACGGGGCCGCCGCGATCGTCGATTTCACCGCGCCCGCCGCAACGCTGGCCTTCGCGCGGGCGGCGGCGGCGGCGGGTGCGGTGCATGTGATCGGCACCACCGGCTTTTCGGATGCCGATATCGCCGCCCTCGATCAGGCCGCGCAACACACCGTCATCGTGCGCGCCGGCAATATGAGCCTGGGCGTCAACCTGCTTTTGGGCCTGACCCGCAAGGTGGCCGCCGCCCTCGATGCCGATTTCGATATCGAGGTGGTCGAGGCGCACCACCGCCACAAGGTCGATGCCCCATCAGGCACCGCCCTGATGCTGGGCGAGGCCGCGGCGCATGGGCGCGGCGTGGCCCTGTCGGATGTGCGCGACGCCCCGCGCGACGGCATCACCGGGGCGCGCGCCCGCGGCCATATCGGGTTTTCCGCGATCCGCGGCGGCGATATCGTCGGCGAACACGATGTGATCTTCGCCGGCGAAGGCGAACGGCTGATCCTGCGCCATGTCGCCACCGACCGGGGCATATTCGCGCGCGGCGCCCTGCGCGCCGCCCTGTGGGGCATCGGGCGCGCGCCGGGCGCCTATGACATGACCGATGTGCTGGGGCTTTAGCGCGCGTTGCCCCCAATCAGATCCGCAGATTGATGGCACTAGAAAGGGCTCTTTCCCATCCTCTCGATACAAATACTCATTTCCACGCGTCCGCCACGGGCGCGCCGATCAAGTTAATGAATCCAATAGACTGAAATCCGCCCCGGATGATCCGACCGGCCCGGTCGCGCGTAATCACGATCAAACCCGTTTTGTCGGAGTATCGTGATGACACCCATTCTTGCGCCCGCCCTGGCCCTGTGCTGCCTGCTGCCCGCCACGGCATTGGCCGAAACTTTCACACCCGTGACCCGTCAACAGGATTTCGTGAACCTGGTGTCGGGCAAGGATCTGACCCGATTTGGTATCCGGCTCAGCGTCTCTCCCACGGGCGATATTTCCGGGCGCGCCTTTGGCCGCAAGGTGACCGGTGCCTGGGAATGGAACGGGCAGTATTTCTGCCGGGAGCTTTATGTCGGATCGGATGATCTGGGAGGGCCGAATTGCCAGGCGGTTCTGAAGAACGGCGATACCCTGCGGTTCATCGCAGATCAGGGCAAGGGCGATCACGCCGATCTGCGCCTGCGCTGACGGCAGGAATTGCAGACCGTCGGGGGCATCCCCTTGACCGGCGCGCATGGTGGGCTTGGAATTTCGAGTATTTTTTTCGAGAGGATGAGAGGCGCGTTTTCTGTGCGGGCTTGGTTGAGCGCGGCACGCGCTAGAAATCTATCGCGATACCCTTTTTTTCCCAGTCGCCATAGCGCACCGGGTCAAGCCCGTCACGGCCGCCAAGTTCCTTGGGCGGGGCGATTGCCGCAGCCTTGCGGCGGCGCTCCTCGGCCTCGGCAAGGGCGCGTTTGGCGGCTTCTGGCAGATCCGTGGTCATCGCGTGCTCCTTGTCTGTGGGTGCAAGGTATTATACCCCGCCGGGCAGGATCGGCAAGCGGGGCGCAGGCGTGAACACCATTTCGGGATTGGCACCGCGCCGCGCGGCCCTGTCGCTGCTTGCAGCCGTTATGGGCGAGGGGCGGATGCTGTCGGATCTGCGCGACGATGCCAAGGGGCCGCTGGCCGTCCTGCCGCCCGATGAACGCGCCCGCGCCGCGCGGCTGGCGGCCGGGGTTCTGCGCAACATCGGCCGGGCCGACCGGGTGCTTGGCCCGCATCTGCGCCGCGCGCCGCCCACCGGCATTCACAACATCCTGCGGCTGGCGCTGGTCGAGGTGTTTGTCGATGGCGCCGCCCCGCATGGCGCGGTGCACAGCGCCGTGGCGCTGGCGCGGATGGAAAAGGGCGGCGAGGCGTTCACCGGCCTGGTGAACGCGGTCCTGCGCAAGGGTGTGGCGCTTGCGCCCGATGCCTGGGCTGCCCTTGCCGCGCAGAAACTGCCCGCATGGCTGCGCAAACCGCTGGTGGCCGAACATGGCGGCGCGGTCGTGCAGGCGATCGAGGCCGCGCATGGCGCCGGTGCCCCCCTTGATATCACCCCGCGCCGGGGCTCTGATCCTGCCGGGGCGTTGAACGCCACGATCCTGCCCACCGGATCGCTGCGTCTGCCGCATCCGGGCCAGATTTCCCGGCTGCCGGGCTATGCCGAGGGGCAATGGTGGGTGCAGGATGCCGCCACCGCCCTTGCCGTGCCCGCCCTTGCCCCGCAGCCGGGCGACCGGGTGCTGGATCTTTGCGCAGCCCCCGGCGGCAAGACGCTGCAACTGGCCGATGCGGGCGCGCGGGTGGTGGCGGTCGATATCTCTGACAAGCGCCTGATCCGCCTGCATGAGAACCTTGCCCGCACCGGCCTTGCCGCCGAGGTGGTCACCGCCGACGCGCTGACCTGGGGCGGTGCCCCCGCGACATTCGACGCGGTGCTTCTGGATGCGCCCTGCACCGCCACCGGCACCATCCGCCGCCATCCCGATCTGCCCTTCGTCAAGGACGGGTCGGAACTGCACAGCCTGATCCCCCTGCAAGCCGCCCTGATCGACCGCGCCCTGTGGCACCTGCGGCCGGGCGGGCGGCTGGTCTATTGCACATGCAGCCTGTTGCATGCCGAGGGCGAGGCGCAGATCGAGGCCGCCCTCCACCGCCATCCCGGCCTGCGCGTTGACGCAAGCGCCCTGGCCCTGCCCGGCGTCGATCCCGCCTGGATCGGCGCCAATGGCCTGCGCCTGCGCCCCGATTACTGGCCCGATCGCGGCGGGATGGACGGGTTTTTCATCGCCGCCCTGCGCGCCGCCTGATCGGGGCACACCTAAAGACGCCGATTTGCCCGGTGACACCGGCGGCCAGCCCCCTTATGGTGCGCCCCAATCACCGGGCAAAAGCCCCACGGCAACCCTCTGACAGGCGAGGATCGGCAGGCGTGTCCAGTTTCGCCGAATGGCCCGCGCGTCGCGCGCAACTGATGAACCGTGTTCACGCCCGGCTGGCCGCGCTGGCCCGCCCGGCCACCGGCATCCGGTCACAGCCCGAACCGCGCAGCATCGGCCAGTTCGCGCGTGGCCGTCAGCTTGCGGCGGGCAATATCCAGTTCGCGGGCCATCTGGTTGCATCGCAGGGCCGCGATCTGTGGGATATCGACATGCCCGGCCCGATGTTCGAGGCCGAGGCGCATGGTTTCACCTGGCTTGACGATCTGGCCGCCGTCGCCGATGCGCCCACCCGCCACATCGCCCAGCGCTGGACTTGGGGCTGGATCGACCGCTTCGGCACCGGGCGCGGGCCGGGCTGGACCGCCGATCTGACCGGTCGGCGGCTGATCCGGCTTTTGCATCACGCGATCATGCTGTTGCACGGGCAGGACCGCGCCGCCTCGGATCGGTTTTTCCGGTCGCTGGCACGGCAGACGATCTTTCTGTCGAAACGCTGGAAATCCGCCACCCCCGGCCTGCCCCGGTTCGAGGCGCTGACAGGCCTTGTCTATGCGGGCCTTGCCCTGTCGGGGATGGAACGCCACGTCGCCGGGGCGGTGGCAGCCCTGGAACGCGAATGTGACCGCCAGATCGATGCGGCAGGCGGCATCGGCACCCGCAACCCCGAGGAGTTGCTGGATATCTTCACCCTTTTGACCTGGGTCAGCCTGGCCCTGACCGAGGCACAAAGACCGATGCATCCGGGCCTGCTGGCGGCCATTGAACGCATCGCGCCAACGCTGCGCAGCCTGCGCCATGCCGATGGGGCGCTGGCGCGGTTTCACGGCGGCGGGCGCGGGGCGCCGGGGCGTCTGGATCAGGCGCTTGCGGCATCGGGGGTAAGGCCCGGCCCGATCCCCGGCCCGATTCCCGGCGCCGTGCCAGGGCTGGCCATGGGCTTTGCGCGGCTGCATGGCGGGCGCACCAGCGTGATCGTCGATGCCAGCGCGCCGCCGCCACCCGCGCTGTCGCACAATGCCCATGCCTCTACCCTTGGGTTCGAACTGACATCGGGGCGGCGGCCGCTGATCGTCAGTTGCGGGTCGGGCGCGGGTTTTGCAGCGAAATGGCGCCGCGCCGCCCGCGCCACCGCCTGCCATTCGGCCCCGGTGATCGAGGGGGTATCTTCGGCGCGGCTGGCCGCGCGCGGCGGCTGGGTTCGCCCCGCGTTCGAGGCGCTGGTTGACGCGCCCGTCACCGTTTCGCCGCAACAGGCCGCCGATACCGACGGTATGCGCCTTCTGGTGGGCCATGACGGATATGCCGCCAGCCACGGCCTGACGGTGATGCGGCGGCTGCACCTTTCGGCCAACGGCCGTTGCCTGTCGGGCGAGGATACGCTGGGCGCGATGGACGATGCCGAACGCCGCAGCTTTGACCGCGCGCAGGATCGCGCGCAACTTCGGGGCATCCCCTATACGGTGCGCTTTCATCTGCATCCCGATGTGGATGCGACGGTTGATCTGGGCGGCTCGGCCGTGTCGATGGCGCTGCGCAGCGGCGAGATCTGGGTGTTTCGCCATGACGGCAGCGCCGCGCTGACGCTGGAACCGTCGGTCTATTTCCAGCGCGACCGCCTGAAACCGCGCGCCGCCGAACAGATCGTGCTGACGTCACGGGTGGCCGACTATGCCGGGCAGGTCAGTTGGACCCTTGCAAAAGCGCGCGAGACTCCCGATTACCTGCGCGACACCGAATCCGACGACCCGCTTCAGCGGACCTGAACTGAATGAGGACAGCCATGATGAAACGTGTGCCGATAGGCCGGGCGCTGATTTCCGTATCAGACAAGACCGGGCTGACCGATTTCGCCAGGGGCCTTGCCGCGCGCGGTGTCGAACTGATCTCTACCGGGGGCACTGCGGCGGGGCTGCGCAACGCGGGCCTGACCGTGCGCGATGTGGCCGACGTGACCGGCTTTCCCGAAATGATGGACGGCCGGGTGAAAACCCTGCACCCGATGGTGCACGGCGGCCTGCTGGCGCTGCGCGACGATGATGAACATCTTGCGGCAATGGCCGCGCACGGCATCCAGCCCATAGATCTGCTGGTGGTCAACCTTTATCCGTTCGAGAACACCGTGGCCGCCGGCGGCACCTATCGCGATTGCGTCGAGAATATCGATATCGGCGGCCCGGCGATGATCCGCGCGGGGGCCAAGAACCACAAATTCGTGGCCGTGGTGGTCGATCCCCAGGATTACGGCCCGTTTCTGGCCGAACTTGACGCCCATGATGGCGCCACGACCTATGCGCTCCGCCAGAAACTGGCGCAGGTGGCCTTTGCGCGGACCGCCGCCTATGACGCGGCGGTGTCTGGCTGGATGGCGGGGGCGCTGAACATCGCCACCCCGCGCCGCCGCGCCTTTGCGGGCACCCTTGCGCAAACCCTGCGCTATGGCGAGAACCCGCATCAGACGGCGGCCTTCTATACCGACGGATCGAACCGCCCCGGCGTGGCCACCGCCACCCAGCATCAGGGCAAGGAACTGTCTTACAACAATATCAACGACACCGATGCAGCGTTTGAACTGGTGTCGGAATTCCTGCCCCGCGACGGCGCCGCCTGCGCGATCGTCAAACACGCCAACCCCTGCGGCGTGGCCACCGGCGCCACGATGGTCGAGGCCTACCGCCGCGCCTTCGACTGCGATCGCACCTCGGCCTTTGGCGGGATCGTGGCGCTGAACCAGCCGCTTGACGGTGAAACCGCCGCCGCGATCGCCGGGATCTTTACCGAAGTCGTGATCGCCCCCGGCGCGGATGCCGACGCGATCAGCATCTTTGCCGCGAAAAAGAACCTGCGGCTGCTGACCACGCCCTCGCTTGCCAACCCGACGGAACCGGGGCTGACCTTCCGGCAGGTGTCGGGCGGCTTCCTTGTGCAGGATCGCGACTATGGCCGCATCTCGCGCAACGATCTGAAACTGGTGACGAAACGCGCGCCCAACGATGCCGAACTGGCGGATCTGCTGTTTGCCTGGCGGGTGGCCAAACATGTCAAATCGAACGCGATCATCTATGCGCGGGCCGGGGCCACGGTGGGCATCGGCGCGGGCCAGATGAGCCGGGTCGACAGCACCCGCATCGCCGCGCGCAAATCGCAGGACATGGCCGAGGTGCTGGGCCTGCCCGCGCCGCTGACCCAGGGGTCGGTCGTGGCGTCGGACGCGTTCTTTCCCTTTGCCGACGGGCTGATCGCCGCCGCCGAAGCCGGGGCCACGGCGGTCATCCAGCCCGGCGGATCGATGCGCGATGCCGAGGTGATCGAGGCCGCCGATGCGGCGGGGCTGGCGATGGTCTTTACCGGCCAGCGGCATTTCCGGCACTAAGGCATGGGAATGCGCCTGACCGCCGCGATTGCCGCGTTGACGCTCGTTGCCGACCAGGTGGCGAAAGTTGCGGTCGTGCATCTGCTGCGGCTGGATACGCGGCTGGCGATCGACGTTCTGCCGCCCTTTCTCAACTTTCGCATGGCGTGGAACCGGGGGGTCAACTTTGGCCTCTTTGCACATGATGCCGATGTGATGCGCTGGGTTCTGATCGCGCTGGCGCTGGCGATATCCGTCTGGGTCTGGATGTGGGTGCGGCGCGAGGCGCCGGGCGCGATGGTGCGCATCTCGGCGGGGCTGTTGATTGGCGGGGCGCTTGGCAATGTGATCGACCGGGTTATCTATGGCGCGGTGGCCGATTTTCTGAACATGTCGTGCTGCGGGTTCCACAACCCGTTTTCCTTCAATCTGGCCGATGTGGCGATTTTTGTCGGCGCATTCGGGCTTGTGGTGTTTTCGGGGCGGCACAAGACCCCGTGACGTGTCGGCCATGATGCGCTAAGCACGGTTCTACCGGACTGGAATGGGGCGATGACGATGCGAACTGGCAGGCGAATGATCTTTGGCGTTCTTGCCGCGCTGCTTGCCCTGTCGGCCTGCGCCGACAAGACCACAAACCGCCCGCTGACCCTGGCAGGGCGCAATGACGGGCCCGATGAATTCGCGCTTTTGCCCACCAAGCCGCTGCAACAACCCGCGGATCTGACCGCACTGCCCGAACCGACACCGGGCGGCGCGAACCTGACCGACCCCACCCCAAGGGCCGATGCCATCGCGGCACTTGGCGGCAATCCCGCGGTCCTGAACGGCGGCCCGGCAGCGGCCGACACCGCGCTTTTGGCCCACACCGGCCGGTTCGGCGTGGCCGAAGGCATCCGCACCGATCTGGCCCAAAACGATCAGGCGTTTCGCAACGAACGGCGCGGCTTCTGGCGGCGGCGCGGCCTGAGCAACAAAGACTATTTCGACGCCTACGCCGATCAGTCGCTGAATCAGGCGGCAACGCTTTACGGCGCTCGTGCCATCGGCGCCCGCACGCCGACGGTGCAGCCGCTGGCTGTGCCGGGCGGCACGGCGGTTCCGGCGCCCGCCGCCCCCGTCCCGCGGTGAACAGCCGCCCCGGCACGGGTCACAAGATCGTTTGGGGGCTTGAAGGATGCGCGGCCCGGCGTAGCTTGACCCTTGAAGAAAGAGGTTTGCGATGATCCGACGTTTCTTTGCGATGCTTGTCGTCACGGTCCTGGCCGCCCTGCCGGTCACCGCGCAGGACGTGACCACCTTCACCCTGGAAAACGGGCTGGAAGCGGTGGTGATCGAAGACCACCGCGCCCCCGTCGTGGTGCATATGGTCTGGTACAAGGTCGGCGCCGCCGATGAAGCGCCGGGAAAATCCGGCATCGCGCATTTTCTGGAACATCTTATGTTCAAAGGCACCGATACCGTTGCCTCGGGCGAATTTTCCGAGATCGTCAAGGCCAATGGCGGCAGCGACAACGCCTTTACCAGCTATGATTACACGGCCTATTTTCAGCGCGTCGCCGCCGACCGCCTCGATCTGATGATGAAGATGGAGGCCGACCGCATGCGCAACCTGCACATGTCGCAACAGGATGTGACGACCGAACGCCAGGTCATCCTTGAAGAACGCAACCAGCGCACCGACAGCGATCCCTCGGCGCTGTTTCGCGAACAGCTTCAGGCGGCGCAATACCTCAACCATCCCTACGGCACCCCGGTGATCGGCTGGCGGCAAGAGATGGAGGGGCTGAGCCACGCCGACGCCCTCGCCTTCTACCGCCGCTATTACGCGCCCAACAACGCCATCCTGATCGTGGGCGGCGATGTCGATCCCGAACAGGTGCGTGAGTTGGCCGAGGAAACCTATGGCAAACTTGCCCCCACCCCCGATCTTGCGCCGCGCATCCGCCCGCAGGAACCGCCGCAACTGGCCGAACGCCGCCTGTCGATGCAGGACGCGCGCATCGGCCAACCCTATGTGATCCGCAGCTATCTTGCCCCGACCCGCCGCAGCGGCGATCAGGCGCAGGCGGCGACACTAGAGGTGCTGGCCGAGGTTCTGGGCGGCAACGGCGCCACCTCTGTTCTGGGGCGCAAGCTGCAATTCGACTCCAACATCGCCGTTTACACCACGGCGTTTTACGACAGCATCTCGCTCGACCCATCGACCTTCGGCCTGATGATCATCCCCGCCGATGGCGTGTCGCTGACCGATGCCGAGGCGGCGATGGATGCCACAATCGCCGAATTCCTGCAAAACGGCATCGACGACGATCAGTTCGCCCGCATCAAGACCCGGATGCGCGCCGCCGAAATCTATGACCGCGACAGCATGCAAGGGCAGGTGCAGCGCTATGGATCGGCGCTGGCCTCGGGGCTGACCATTCAGGATGTGCAGGATTGGCCCGCCACCTTGCAGGCCGTCACGCAGGATGACGTGATCGCCGCCGGGCGCGCGGTGCTTGACCGGCGCAACGCCGTCACCGGCCTTCTGTCACCTGCGGCGCCGCCCGATGCGACGGTGATCCCGGCAAATGCCAAGGCCGCAAAGGAAACCAACGGATGATCCGCCTTGTCAGTACCGCCGCCGCGCTGATCCTCTTGGCCCTGCCGGTGCGCGCCGCCGTCGATGTGCAACAGATCACCAGCCCCGGCGGCATCGATGTCTGGCTTGTCGAAGAACACCAGATCCCTTTCGTCGCGCTGGAAATGATGTTTCAGGGCGGCACCAGCCTTGACGCGCCCGACAAACGCGGCGCCGTCAACATGATGACCGGCCTTCTGGAAGAAGGCGCCGGCGATCTTGACGCCCGCGCCTTTGCCGAAGCCCGCGAAACCCTTGCCGCCAGCTTTGGCTTTGACGCGGGCGACGATGCCGTCTCGGTTTCGGCGCGGTTTCTGACCGAAAACCGCGACCAGGCGGTTGACCTGCTGCATCTCGCGCTCAGCGCGCCGCGGTTTGACGCGGATGCGGTGGACCGGGTGCGCGGCCAGGTGCTGTCGGGGCTGCGCGCCGATGCGCAGGATCCGTCGGCGATTGCGGGGCGCACCTTCCGCGCGCTGGCCTATGGCGACCATCCCTATGGCGCGCCGGGCAGCGGCACGATCGAAAGCGTGACGGCGCTGACCCGCGACGACATGATCGCCGCACACCGGGGCGCGCTGGCGCTTGACCGGCTGGTGGTTTCCGTGGTCGGCGACATTTCCGCGGCCGAGGTCGGGCCAATGGTGGATCGCATCGTGGCTGGCCTGCCGCAATCGGGCGCGCCCCTTCCCGCCCATGTCGATGTCAGGATGGGCGGCGGCGTTACCGTGGTGCCCTTCGACACCCCGCAAACCGTGATCACCTTTGGCCAGCAGGGGATTGCCCGCGACGATCCCGATTTCTTCCCGGCCTTCGTGATGACCGAGATTCTGGGCGGCAGCGGTTTCAGCGCCCGCCTGATGACCGAGGTGCGCGAAAAGCGCGGGCTGACCTATGGTATTTCGGCCTATCTGATCCCCAAGGATCACGCCGAGGTGCTGGTGGGACAGGTTGCCACCGCGAATGCAACTGCGGGCCAGACGATTGACGTGATCCGCGCCGAATGGCGGCGCCTTGCATCGGATGGCGTGACCCAGGCGGAACTCGACGCGGCCAAGACCTATCTGACCGGGGCCTATCCGCTGCGCTTCGATGGCAACGCCCGCATTGCGGGCATCCTTGCAGGAATGCAGTCGCAGGGCCTGCCGGCCAGCTATCTGACCACCCGCAACCAGGAAATCAACGCCGTCACCCTGAATGACATTACCCGCGTCGCCCGGCGGCTTATCAACCCCGACACACTGCATTTTGTCGCGGTCGGTCACCCCGAAGGCCTTGCACCCGGCAACTGACCTGTTGCAACCTGTGCGCGGGACCACCCAGATGCGACAGATGCCGT
>JACIYW010000045.1 GCA_014359745.1 Paracoccaceae bacterium
CCAACAGCACGAGCGCAAAAGAAAACGCTCGTTCCATCCTCTCGAAAAAAAATACTCAATCTACGGCACCGTCCCGTGCACGCCGGTCAGTCGAATGACACCGGCTGACCAGACTCCGCCCCAAGGGCGCGGCGTTGGTGTGTGCCCGCTAACCGCGCCCGATAAAGGGCATCTTGGTGGCCATCAGCGTCATGAACTGGACATTGGCCGAAAGCGGCATCCGCGCCATGTTCAGAACCGCATCGGCCACCAGCCCCACCTCGATCATGGGCGGCATCTGCAACGACGGGTCTTCGGCCTTTTGCCGGGCAAGATGCCCCTCGAGCAATTCGGTGCGGGCATTGCCGATGTCGATCTGCCCGCAGGCGATATCAAAGGGGCGCCCGTCCAGCGACAGGGTTTTCGTCAAGCCCGTCACCGCGTGTTTGGTGGCCGTATAGGTCACCGACCCCGGCCGCGGCACATGCGCGGAAATCGATCCGTTGTTGATGATCCGCCCGCCCATCGGCGCCTGCCTGCGCATCTGGCCAAAGGCCGCGCGCGCCGCCAGAAACATCCCCGTCAGGTTCACATCCAGCGCCAGGCGCCAATCCTCCAGCGATATCTCGTCGATCAGCCCCGCCGGGGGGAAGACGCCGGCATTGTTGAAGAGCACATCCACCCGGCCAAAGCGTGCCACAACCTGCGCAAACGCCGCCGCGACCGCATCCGCATCGGCGATATCGCCCGGCAGCACCAGCGCCCGCGCCCCGTGCCCCGCGGCCACCTCGGTTAGCGCCCCCGCGCGCCGCGCCATCAGCCCGACGTTCCACCCTGCCCCCAGAAACGCCAGCGCCGTCGCCCGCCCGATCCCGGCGCTTGCCCCGGTGATGACGATGGTCTGAGCCATTGTCAGAACGCCTTGAATGTCATCGTGGTCAGCGTGCGCTGGATATCGGGCACATCGAACAGCCGTTCGGCCAGGTAATGCCCGACATCCTCGGCATCGGGGATATAGATCTTGGCGATCAGGTCAAACTCGCCCGAGGTCGAAAAAAGCTCCGACACCAGTTCGCGATCGTAAATGGCCTGCGCCACCTCATAGGTCTTGCCGGGGGTGCAGCGGAACTGAACGAAAACGCATTGCATGGGAAACCTGCCGTGATGGACGGATGCTGCCGCACTCTAGGCAGCCCTTGGGGGATATTCAATGACCCTAGCATCAGTGGCAGGATCGGCATTCGGGCGGTCGGCGCGTGCAAATCCCCCTATCCAACCCATCCCGCCAGATTTTCCGCGATCACCGCGCTCAGCGCCTTGATATGGGCGTCGTCATCGTTGAGGCAGGGAATATAGGTGAAACTTTCGCCGCCCGCATGTTCGAAACTTTCGCGGATCTCTTCCTTGATCTCTTCCAGCGTCTCGATGCAATCGGCGGAAAAGGCGGGGGCGATAATGGCGATGCGTTTCTTGCCCAGCCCGGCCAGCCGCGCCACCTCTTCGACCGTATAGGGTTTGAGCCATTCCTCGGGGCCGAACCGCGACTGAAAGGTTGTGACCACCTCTGACGCATCCCAGCCCAGCCGTTCGCGCAACAGCCGCGTGGTTTTCTGGCATTGGCAATGATAGGGATCGCCCCCCATCAGATAGCGCCGCGGCACCCCGTGATAGGATGTGATCAACAGATCAGGCCGCCGGTCCAGCCCCGCATAGGCGCGTTCCACCGATTGCGCCAGCGCCTCGATATAGGCGGGATGATCGAAATAGGGCGGCACGGTGCGGGTGGCGGGCTGCCATTTTTCGGCCATCAGCGCCCGGAAGAACTGATCATTCGCGGTGGCGGTGGTGGCACCGGCATATTGCGGATAAAGCGGAAAAAACAATATCTTGCGGCACCCTGCCGCGACCATCGCGCGCAGTTTCGACGCGGTGGACGGGTTGCCATAGCGCATGCAGAAATCGACCATCACGCCATCGCCATGCGCCGCCGTCAGCGCCGCGCGCAGCTTGTCGGTCTGGCTGCGGGTGATGGTCATCAGCGGGCTTTCCCCCGCCGCGTGGTTCCAGATCGATTTGTAATTCGCCCCCGAGGTGAAGGGCCGTTTCGACAGGATCACCAGTTGCAACAGCGGCTGCCATTTCCACGGGCTGTAATCGATCACCCGCCGGTCCGACAGGAATTCCGACAGATAGCGCCGCATCGACCAGTAATCGTAATTGTCGGGCGTGCCCAGATTGGCCACCAGCACCCCGATCTTTTCGCGCGGCAGCGCCGGGTGATCCTTTGGCGCATGGGCCTGACATGCGGCGGGGTGGTCCGGGGTGGCGGGGGTATCGGGCATGTCATGTCCTTGGTGGGGTTTGGCAGGAGTCGGGCCTTGGAAGGCGTTACATAGCCGCTCTTGACGCGGGGTCAAACAGGCGGGGCGTCACGTTCCCGCAAGCGGGTGTTCGCGCGCGCCCAGCGCATCGGCAAGCCGCTGCGCCGCCGATCCGGGGCGCAGCGGCTGCGGCTGGTCGGGGGCGGGGGCCCAGCCGGTCAGAAAGATCATCTCGAACCCCGCGCGCACCCGGCCGCCGGGCGCGGGAAAGGCCCCGGCATAGCGGCGCGCGGCCTCGGCAAACAGGGCGCGCGGGGCCGGGCGGCGGTGGCGGGCCGCCAGCGCGTTACCCTCGCCCATCGCGCGCAGATCGCGCATCAGATGCCAGGCCGAGGCATAGTCAACCGCGCAGGCCGTGCCATCGGCCACCGGCAGCGCGAACCCCGCCCGCTGCATCAGCCCGCCCAGATCGCGGATCTCTGCCATCGGCAGCACCCGCGGCGACAAGCCGCCGGTCAGCGCCACCTCTGCCTCGGCCAGCGCCGCGCGCAATTCCGCCAGCGTCTGCCCGCCAAACAGCACCCCCAGAAACAACCCGTCCGGGCGCAGCGCATGGCGGCACTGCACCAATTGCCCCACCGGATCATCGGCCCAGTGCAGCGCCAGGGCGTGAATCACCAGATCATGCGCGTCGGGCTGCAGCGCCAAGGTGGGCGTGTCGGGCACCACAACCGCGCCGGGCAGAACATTTGCCCAGAAATCCGCAAATCCGGTCACGACGGCAGGCGCCGTAAACCTTCTGTTAACCTCGCTGAGCCTTTCCTTGATCTCATCGGCGGCGCGTTCGTGCAGAAACATCGCCCCCCCCGCCATCGCCCCACCCGCCCGTGCGCGGTTGCGGGCAAGGGCGGTGCGGTCGGTCATCGCGGGCGGGCGGGTCGTATCGGTCATGGCGGCAATGTAGGGGGGCAGTATGGGAATGGAAAGGTTGCAGGCGGCGTTGCGGCTGATCTATCCGCCGCGCTGCCTGACCTGCGAGGCATCGGTGATCAGCGATTTCGGCCTCTGCGCGTCATGCTGGCGCGATACGACCTTTATCGGTGGCATGGTCTGCGACCGCTGCGGCACCCCCCTGCCCGGCGATGATGACGGCGAAATCGCCGAATGCGACGATTGCCTGACCATCGCGCGGCCCTGGGCGCGGGGGCGCGCGGCGCTTCTTTACGGCGGCAATGCGCGCCGAATCGTGCTGGCGCTCAAACACGGCGACCGCCAGGATCTGGCCCGCCCCGCCGCCGCCTGGATGGCGCGCGCGGCCAACCCCATCCTGACGCCCGGCATGCTGATCGTGCCGGTTCCGCTGCACTGGACGCGGCTTTTGCGACGGCGCTACAACCAGGCGGCGCTGCTGGCCCATGCGCTGGCGCGCGAAACCGGGCTGGAATGTCACCCCGATCTTCTGCTGCGCGCCCGCCGCACCAAAACCCAGGACGGGCGCAACCGTGACGCGCGATTCGCCAACCTTGACGGGGTGATCCATCCCCACCCCCGGCGCGGTGCCCGCATGCAGGGTCGTCAGGTTCTGCTGATCGATGACGTGATGACCTCTGGCGCGACCCTCGCGGCCGGAACCGAGGCATGTTTGCGCGCCGGCGCGACAAGCGTTTGCATTCTGGCACTGGCGCGCGTTGCGAAGGATGCCTAAATCCGTATAGTCCCGCACAGGATCGGGGCTGACAAGGATTGCCAGAATGAACACAGTCGAAATCTACACATCGCCCTCTTGCGGATTCTGCTCTGCCGCCAAGCGGCTGCTCAAGAAAAAAGGCGTGAATTTTTCCGAAATCGACGTCTCGCGCGATGCGGGGCTGAAGCAAAAGATGATGGCGCGGGCCAATGGCCGCCACACCGTGCCGCAGATCTTCATCGGCCAGACCCATGTCGGCGGCTGCGATGAGCTGATGACGCTGGAACGCGCGGGCAAGCTTGACCAGATGCTGGCGGGCTAGGCATGCGCGCGGGCCTTGTGCAACTGACCTCTTCGGACGATCCGGCGGCCAACCTGCCGCGCACCACCCGGCTGATCGAGGCGGCCGCGGCGCAGGGGGCGGGGTTCATCCTGACCCCCGAGGTGACCAACTGCATCTCGACCAGCCGCACCCGCCAGAACCAGGTGCTGCAACCCGAGGATCAGGATATCACCCTGGCCGGCCTGCGCGCCGTGGCCGCACGTCTGCACATCTGGCTTCTGATCGGCTCGCTGGCGCTGAAAACCGATGATGCCCAGGGCCGCTTTGCCAACCGCTCGTTCCTGATCGGCCCCGACGGGATCATCCGCGCCCGCTATGACAAGATCCACATGTTCGATGTCGCGGTGTCATCCAGCGAAACCTACCGCGAATCGGCCGGCTTTCGCCCCGGTGACCAGGCGGTGCTGGCCGATACGCCCTTTGCCCGCCTGGGGCTGAGCATCTGCTACGATCTGCGCTTTCCCCAGCTTTACCGCGCCATGGCGCAAGCGGGGGCAGAGGTGCTGACGATCCCCTCGGCCTTCAGCCCGGTCACCGGTGCCGCGCATTGGGAAACACTGCTGCGCGCCCGCGCCATCGAAACCGGGTGCTATGTGCTCGCTCCCGCGCAAACCGGCACCCATGCCACCGCATCGGGCCGCCCCCGCACCACCCATGGCCACAGCATGGCCATTTCCCCCTGGGGCGAGGTTCTGTGCGATGGCGGCACCGAACCGGGCGTCTGTGTGATCGAACTTGACCGCGCCGCCGTGGCCGATGCGCGCGCGCGCGTGCCCTCTCTCGATCACGACCGGCGCTTTTCCGCCCCCCGCACACGGGGCTGACCGATGCCCGGCACCGCCAACGACCGCGAGGACGATCTGGCGGCGGCATTGTTCAGCGAATTGTTCATGGCCGATCAGCTTGCCCGCAACCGCCTCTCGAAGGTGCTGCCGCGCGGGATGGAACTGTCGCATTTCGGGGTGCTCAACCACCTTTCCCGCCTGACCGAGGAACGCACCCCCGCGCAACTGGCGAAATCCTTTCATGTGACGCGCGGCGCGATGACCAACACCCTGACCAAACTGGAATGGGCCGGCCACGTCCATATCCGCCCCGACTGGGATGATGCGCGGCGCAAATTCGTCTCGATCAGCCCCTCGGGGCGGGCGGCGCGCAATGCCGCCTTGCAGGCCATCACCCCGGTTCTGGTCAATGCGCTGCGCTCGCTCGCGCCCGAACGGGTGCGCATGGCGCTGCCGGTGCTGCGCGAATTGCGCACCAGGCTGGAAGACCCCGATTGACGCGCGCCGCGCCCAACCAGCCCCGGCCCTTCACCGCAAAAACCCTCTTTCCCATCCTCTCGAAAAAAATACTCAAATCCCGTCCCAGCCACGCGCGCGCCGGTCAGGCGCATGAACCCGATCCCCTGAACCCCACCACCCTATTCGATGCGGATCACGCCCTTGTCGATGGCCAGCACATAGCCCTTGCGCGCGATGTTGCGGATCAACAGCTCGCTGACCAACTGGTTGCCCAGCGCATCGCGCAGCCGCTTGATCCTTGTGGCCCCCGCCGCCTCGTCGCAATCGGCGGCGTTGCGGCCCGATATCACCGCCTCGATCTCGGCGCCGGTCAGCACGTCATCATCCATCCGCGCCTCGCCCAGCACCGCCAGCGTCTCTATCGCGGCCCCGGTCAGCGCGAATTCCATGTTGTTGAGGTACACCTTGCCCTCGGCCCGGTTGATCAGCAGCGATGATATCTCGATCCCCGATTGCTGGATGGCCGACATCCGCCGGTTCAGCGCCACGATCATCACCAGAAGCGCCAGCGCCGCCAGCAAGAGCGCCGAGGCAAACACCAGCAACACGAAGATCACCATCCGGTAAGACGTCAGAACCTCGGAAAACGCCGTGCCCGACTGCGCCAGAATCTCCAGCAGCCTGATCTCTCCCCGCGCGGTCAGCGCGTCGCTCTCGACAAAGATCCGCTCCACCCGATCGTTGAACGCATTGGCATCGGGCAGGTTGATGAACAGCAGCACCGCCGCGATCAGCAGAATCGCGACAACCGCCAGCACCCCGAACACCACCGCCCGGTTGCCCGCGCGCAGCGCCTCAGAAGCGGAGGTAGAACTCTCCCGCACTTGCCTTCCTTCCTGCCAGACCATCCGGGCCGAAGGTGCCCAGCACCGTCAGCAATGTCCACCCGGCGCGTGACAGCCTCGGGCCGATTTCCGCCGCCGCCGCGCGGCCATTGCCACAGGCGCCATCGGATATCTGCATCACCCCGTAATGCAGGCGCAACGGGCGATCCTGCTTGGCCTTGTAATCGGCATAGCAGGCGGCATGGGCAGGCAGCGCCATCACCGCGACAAATGCTGCGGCAAGGGCGGTTCCGGCAAGGGGGGTGCTATGTTTCATCATGGGGCCATCCTGCCCATTGCGGCCCGGTTATTCAATAACTTCCGTCGGTTGCCGCGCTGTTATCCGATAACATCGCGCCGATATTGCCTAGCACCGGGTGCCGGGCCAGTTGTGGGTCATCACCTGACGGGAAGACCCCGCAGAAACCACCGAACGACCCCACCGAAAGGACCACACCATGACCCCGAAATCCCTTATCAAACGGTTGACCACCACCACCCTTGCCGCCGCCGTGGCGCTTGCCGGCCTTGCCGCCGCCCCCGCCCGCGCCGACAGCGATGATCTGGTCAAGGTTCTTGTCGGGGTGACCGGCGTCTATATCGTCGGTAACGCGATCTCGAATTCCAACAAACGTGGCGACAGGGCCTATTACCACGCCGCCCCGCGCCCCTACGGCCACAGCAGCATTCACCGCCGCGATGCTTACGGCCACAACCGCGCAGCCCAGGTGCGCCGCGATGATCATCGTTTCGACCGCGGCAGAAGCCGCTACGCCCCGAACGATCACTTCCGGAACGACCGCTTCCGGAACGACCGCTTTCGGAACGACCGCTTTCGCGATGCGCCCAAGGGTCGCCACGACGACCGCCACGACCTCTCGCGTCGCGATGACCGGCACGACCGCGCCCGCACCCGCAACCACTGAACATCGACCGTCCCCCGGTGACGAAACATAACGTCATCGGGGTGGGGCTCGAACCACCGTCATCCGGCCCTATATTGATATCATAAATCTGTCGCACGGCATCCCATGCCCGACAGACCCACAGGAGGACACAATGACCCTTTTCAAAAGGCTGTCGGTGATCGGCGCTTCGGGCGCAATCGCGCTCGCAGTTATCACGGCCCCTGCCCCCGCGCGCGCCGATGACACGGGCCTGATCGCGGCGCTTGCCGGTATCGCGGCCCTTGCCATCATCATCGACAACAATGACGGGAACCACGATCGCCGTGGCTACCACAGTTCGCGCAGATCGTATTCCTACGGCCACGACCGCTATGATCGCGGCGACCGACGCGGCGGCCGCTTTGACCGCGGTCACCGCGGCGACAGCCGGTACAACCGCCACGGCGGCGGCCGGGATGGTCACGACGGTGGCCGCTGGGACGGCCGCCACTCCCGTTGACATCGGGGCAGTTCACCAGTGCTTTGGCGGGGAAATTTTGCCGTGGGCACCTCGATTTTTCACTGATTTCTGCTGATCCAGGCGATGTCGGCGTCCTGAGGTGCGCACGATACCACGGACCGGTCGGGTGCGCTGTGGGCGCGCAGGATCTGCAACGGGCATTCGCCGCATTTCGACCTCACTTTTGCTTCCTGCGTCATGCCGGGCACGGGTTCCGGCGGCGCATTCGTCCGGGAATTGATCCCCCGGATCAATTCCTGATCCTCCTCATTGCAGGCAAGGTTTTTCATCCCGATCCTGGCTTTCGCCCGCACCATGCCGATGGTGCGGGGGCCAACCCTTTTGGCGTGCCGCCGAAACCCCTTTGAAAAGTGCCGGGTTCGTCACATTCGGACCGCCCCGCCGACACGGTTTCTTGCCAGACAGGCCCGGCCACGAAAGGTGGCGCCAAGCGACGCGGACCGGAGACCCCCATGCAAAGCCTGTTCAGCCTGTCCTTTGATGCGTTGGTGACCAGCCTGTTTATTTGTTTGCTGTTGCGCCAGGCGATGATCCTGTTGTTGCCCGACCATATCGCAGGCCCCGGCGGTTGGCTGGTGGATACCAAGGTAAGGGGCGAACAGTAACCCGCCTGCCCTATCCTATCCGGCGATCACTGCCTCGGCCGCCGCAATTGCCGCATCGGCATTTTCCACGGTTGCGGCGCCGCCCTGCGCCATATCGGGCCGCCCGCCGCCGCCCTTGCCGCCCAAAGGCACCACCGCGGCGCGCACGATATCGACCGCCGACAACCAATCCGTCAGATCCCCGGTCACGCCCGCGGCCACCGAAACCTTGCCGCCCGCCTCTGCGATCAGCAAAACAGCGCCCGATCCGACCTGGGCTTTCAGCGCATCGATCAGCGGCGGCAGATCCTTGCCCGACAGCCCGTTCAGAACCTGCGCGATAAAGCCCAGGTTTCCGATCTGCCGCACCTCTGGCGCGGCCCCGGAACCGCCGCCCATCGCCATATCGCGGCGCAATTGCGCCACCTCGTTTTCCAGCGCCCGCCGTTCATCCAGCAGCGCGCGCACCCGTGGCCCCACCTCATCCGCCCGCGCCTTGAGCAGGCCGGCAACTTCGGCCAGCCGCCCCGCCTGCGCGTTCAGATGCGCCAGCGCTGCGGCGCCGGTCAGCGCCTCTATCCGCCGCACCCCGGCGGATGACGCACTGTCGCCCAGCAGCGCAAAGACCCCGATGTCACCGGTGCGCGCCACATGCGTGCCGCCGCACAGTTCCAGCGAATAGGTCGCACCATCCGCGCCTTTCTGGGATCCGGGCAGGCGGCCCATCGACACCACCCGAACCTCATCACCGTATTTCTCGCCAAAAAGCGCCTGCGCCCCCAGGGCGCGCGCGGCGTCGGGCGTCATGATCCGGGTTTCAACCGGGGCGTTCTGGCGGATGAAGGCGTTCACCTCGTCCTCGACCTTGCGCAACTGATCGGGGCTGAGCGCCTGACCATGGCTGAAATCAAAGCGCAGCCGGTCGGCGGCGTTCAGGCTGCCCCGCTGCGCCACATGATCGCCAAGCGCGCGGCGCAGCGCCTCATGCAGCAGGTGCGTGGCCGAATGATTGGCGCGAATCGCGGTGCGGCGCGCCCCGTCAACCACCAGTTCGGCGCCTTCGCCCGTGGTGATCCTGCCCGATGTCACCTCGGCGACGTGGATGAAAACGCCCTGCGATTTGCGCGTGTCAGTGATGCGTGCCGTGCCGTCGGCGGTCTTGATCCTGCCCTGGTCGCCCACCTGCCCACCCGATTCCGCATAGAAGGGCGTCTGGTTGACCACGATCTGCACGGATTCGCCCGCCTTGGCGCTGGCCACCGCCGCCCCGTCACGGACCAGCGCCAGAACCTGCCCTTCGGCCTGTTCGGTGTCATAGCCCAGGAATTCGGTGGCGCCATGCGCCTCTGCCAGGTCGAACCAGATCGCCGCATCCGCGGTTTCGCCAGACCCGGACCAGGCCGCCCGCGCGCGGGTCTTCTGTTCGGCCATCGCCGCCTCGAACCCGGCGATATCGACGGATCGCCCCTGTTCGCGCAGCGCGTCCTGCGTCAGGTCCAGCGGGAAACCATAGGTATCATACAGCCGGAACGCCGCCTGACCGGGCAATGGTGCCCCTTCGGGTATGCGCGCCAATTCATCATCAAGCAGACGTAGGCCCCGATCCAACGTCTGACGAAACCGGGTTTCTTCCAGCCGCAGCGTTTCCTCGATCATTGGTTGCGCGCGACCAAGTTCGGGGAAAGCCGCCCCCATCTGGCGAACCAAAGTGGCCACCAGACGGTGCATCACCGGATCCTGCGCGCCCAATTGATGCGCATGGCGCATGGCGCGGCGCATGATCCGGCGCAGCACATATCCGCGCCCCTCATTCGACGGCATGACCCCATCGGCAATCAGGAAAGAGGTGGAGCGCAGGTGATCGGCAATCACCCGGTGATGGATACGCCCGGAGCCATCTGGATCGGTGCTGGTGGCATGGGCCGATGCCTCTATCAGGCTGCGCAACAGGTCGGTGTCGTAATTGTCATGCTTACCTTGCAGCAGTGCCCCGATGCGTTCCAGCCCCATGCCGGTGTCGATCGAGGGGCGCGGCAGGTTTTCGCGGCGGCCATCGGCATGCTGTTCGAACTGCATGAACACAAGGTTCCATATCTCGATGAACCGGTCGCCATCCTCATCCGGGCTGCCTGGGGGGCCGCCGGGGATGTGATCGCCGTGATCATAGAAAATCTCGGTGCAGGGGCCGCAGGGGCCGGTGGGCCCCATCGACCAGAAGTTGTCATCGGTGGGGATGCGGATGATGCGTTCATCGGGCAGGCCGGCCGCCTTTTTCCAGATATCGGCCGCCGCGTCATCGGTGTGATAGACCGTCACCAGCAGGCGCTTTGGATCGATCCCGAATTCCCGCGTGATCAGGTTCCAGGCGAAAGGGATCGCCTCTTCCTTGAAATAATCGCCAAAGCTGAAGTTTCCCAGCATTTCAAAGAACGTATGATGACGCGCGGTATAGCCGACATTGTCCAGATCATTGTGCTTGCCACCGGCGCGCACACATTTCTGGCTGGAGGCCGCGCGCACATAGTCGCGGTGTTCGACGCCGGTAAAGACGTTCTTGAACTGCACCATCCCGGCGTTGGTGAACATCAGCGTCGGATCATTGCGCGGCACAAGCGGAGAGCTTTCGACCACCGCGTGCCCGTTGTCGGCGAAATAGTTCAGAAAACTGGCGCGGATGTCATTAAGGCTGGGCATCTTTGGGGTCTTTCACAGGCGGTGCGATTGTCTCGCCGGTCTAGCCGCACGGAAAGGCCCTGTCCAGATGCTGTCCAGATGGGCCCTGCCTTGACTGGCACTGCGCCTCAGGCCTCCATCACATCTTCGCCGCCCTCTTCGGACATATGGAAATCCAGCCCATGCGCGGCGCGGATCTTGTCTTCGATCTCGCGCGCGGTGGCGGGGTTTTCCTTGAGGTAGATCTTGGCATTTTCCCGGCCCTGGCCGATGCGTTCATCCCCATAGGAATACCAGGCCCCGGATTTTTCCACGACACCGGCCTTGACCCCAAGGTCAAGCAGTTCGCCGGTCTTGGAAATGCCTTCGCCATACATGATGTCGAATTCCACCTGCTTGAAGGGCGGGGCCACCTTGTTCTTGACCACCTTGACGCGGGTGCTGTTGCCCACCACCTCGTCACGATCCTTGATGGCGCCGATCCGCCGGATATCAAGGCGCACCGAGGCATAGAATTTCAGCGCATTGCCGCCGGTCGTCGTTTCCGGGCTGCCGAACATCACCCCGATCTTCATGCGGATCTGGTTGATGAAGATCACCATGCAGTTGGACCGCGAGATCGAACCGGTCAGCTTGCGCATCGCCTGGCTCATCAGGCGGGCATGAACGCCCACGCTGGAATCGCCCATATCGCCTTCCAGTTCGGATTTGGGGGTCAGGGCCGCGACCGAATCCACCACGACAAGGCTGACGGCACCTGATCGCACCAGGGTGTCGACGATTTCCAGCCCCTGTTCGCCGGTGTCGGGCTGCGAGATCAACAGCTCATCCAGGTTGACGCCCAGTTTGCGCGCATAAAGCGGATCAAGCGCGTGTTCGGCATCGACAAAGGCGCAGACCCCGCCCAGTTTTTGCGCCTCGGCCACGACATGCAAGGTCAGCGTGGTCTTGCCCGAACTTTCCGGGCCGTAGATTTCGATGACCCGCCCGCGCGGCAACCCCCCGATCCCAAGCGCGATATCAAGCCCGAGCGAGCCGGTTGAAACCGCCTCGATCTCGGCCACGGGGTTGTCCCCGCCAAGCCGCATGATAGAGCCTTTGCCGAATTGCCGCTCAATCTGCGCCAATGCGCTGTCGAGCGCTTTTTGCTTGTCCATGTCACGCTTTCCGTTCAGGTCGAGAAGGTTCGCAGTCGCCATATCGTGCATCCTTATCCCACGTTCGGTAACGGGCGGCAATCAGTGCCTTGTTCACATCCTGTTCTGGTTCCTTATGTGATCAAAACGGGAACATTTCAATCCTTATTTCGATAACCCCCACTTTTTATTGAAAATGTTAAGGAGTGGTTTACGACGGCCATCAATTGTCAGTCGGGGGGGACGCATGCTGATTTTCTGGGAAGAACGCCTTGTGGTTCTGGCCACGCCGAAAACCGGATCGACGGCCATAGAGATTGCGCTTGAATCGCTGGCCTGCATGTCTGTGGCGCGTCCGCCGGCGCTCAAACATACGCCGGCCTACCGGTATGAACGGTTCCTCAAGCCCTATCTGGAACGCAGCGCCGGCGCGTCCTTTACCGTTGTGGCGCTGATGCGAGAGCCGTTGGCCTGGCTGGGAAGCTGGTACAGGTTTCGCCAACGCGATGACATCCGCGACACCCCGCAAAGCACGCACCACCTGGATTTCAACGGTTTTCTGACCGGTTACATGGCCAGGCCGCGGGCGGAGTTTGCCGATATCGGTTCCCAGGCCCGGTTTTTGCAAGGCAAGAACGGGCTGGGGGTGGACCGGCTGTTTCGCTATGAAGACATCGGTAGTTTCGTTACCTTCCTGGAAGACCGGCTGAATTGCGTGATCGAGTTGCCGGTGGTCAATGTCTCTCCTCCGGGGGTTCTTGATCTGCCCGACGAGACGCGCGCGCGCATCCAGACATATTGCGCCGAGGATTTCAGGCTTTACGCAGGGATCACCCCGACCGGACGTGTCGACTGATCCGCCGCCCGCCTCAGTGCAACTGTTTCTGCACGGTCGCGGTAAGTTCGGTCAGTGAAAACGGCTTTGGCAGGAACACCGAATTGCTGATTCTGGCGCGGGCCGCGGAAAAGCTGTCTTCGGCATATCCCGAGGTGAAGATGACACGGGTATTGGGGCGCTGTCGCTGCGCCTCCCGCACCCAGCTTGGGCCATCCATCCCCGGCATGATCACATCGGTGACGAACACATCGACGTTCAGATCCGGATCCTCGAGGGTCTTGAGCGCCTGTTCGGCATTCTCGGCCTCAAGCACCGTAAAGCCGCGCAACCGAAGCGCGCGCGAGGCAAAGGCACGGACCGGCGCCTCATCCTCGACCAGCAGGATCACACCGCCATTTGGTTCCGTGGGGCCGATGGCGTCCCCCTTTGCCAGGATCTGAGCCGTCTCGGCGACGCCGCTTGTTACAGGGAAATACAGGCTGAACGTGCTGCCTTTGCCCGGCTCGCTATCGGCGAAAATGAACCCGCCGGTCTGTTTGATGATGCCGTAAGCGGTGGACAGGCCAAGGCCGGTGCCCTCGCCGGTGCGCTTGGTGGTGAAGAACGGTTCGAATATCTTTTCCATCCGTTCCGGGGGGATGCCGGTGCCCTTGTCGGTGACCCGCACGATAACGTAATCCCCCGCGGGCACGGTGGCCCTTTCGCGCTGCATGTCTTCGGCCAGGGTCAGGTTTTCGGTCTCGATCACGATGCTGCCGCCATCAGGCATGGCGTCGCGGCCATTGACGACAAGGTTCATGATCACCTGTTCCAACTGCCGTTTGTCGGCGCGGATCATGCCCAGATCAGAGGCATGGCTTAGCGTCAACGTGACCTGTTCGCCCACCAGGCGGTTGAGCAGATGGGTCAGATCGGACAGCGTATCGCGCAGATCAAGGGTTTGCGGCATCAGGGTTTGCTTGCGCGAAAACGCCAGAAGCTGCCCGACCAGGCTGGCGGCGCGATTGGCGTTCTGATGGATCTGCACCAGATCGGCGTAATCCTGATCGCCGGTGCCATGACGCAGCAGCAGCAGATCGCAATGCCCCGAGATGGCGGTGAGCAGATTGTTGAAATCATGCGCAACACCGCCGGCCAGTTGCCCGATTGCCTGCATCTTCTGGCTTTGGACGAACTGCGCTTCCAGGGTCTTGAATTCAGTGGCATCGTTGAGAACCGCGATAAGTCCGGGCCGTCCGTGTTCCACGACGCGGCGCAGCGAGATCTGCACATAGACCTCGGATTCCGGCCGGGTGGCGCGCAAGACCTCGGGCCGGTTCAGGGTGCGGCCGGCCATGGCATCCATGAGCCAGTCATCGACGGGGCGGCCCAGCCCCTCGACCAGATCCGAAAGGCGCGCATTGTCATCGCCCGAATGTTCCAGAAGATCCCGCGCGGATCGGTTGGCGGCCAGAACCGCGCCATCGGCGGCCAGCCGCAGCAGGGCAACGGGCAGGGTTTCGAAATCCGTGGCCTCTTCGGCGGGGCGGATCACATCGGATGCGGGCAGCAGGTAAATCTCACTGCGCCGCCCCGATCCTTTCACCTCGACGACAAGGGCGCGCACCGGGCCGTCATGCGCCGAAATCGTCATTTCCTCGCCCGATCGTACCGGCAGATCGGTGAATATCCGATCCAGCGTGCGCACCCGCCCGCCGATCAGGCGGCGCATCGCCTCGTTCATGAACAGAATCGTGCCGCCATCCGAAATCGTCAGCATCGGCAGGCTGTGCGCGTCGGCGCCCCGGCCGCCTGTCTGGCGTTCCATCATCTCTTCAAGGCGCCACAGGAATGCGCTTTCCCCGATCCTGTGCACGGCCAGCCGGACATGGCCGCGCCGCGTCACCAGATCCTCGCGCGCGGCGCCCGCGGCCGCGGCCCGTGTCTGGAGGCGGTAGAGCACCGCGGACGGGTTGGCGAAAAGATCGCCCAGCGTGCGCACCAGCGTCAACGCCCCCTGCGCGCCAAAGCGTTCCTGCGCCGCGCGGTTGCGATAGCTGATCTGGCCGTCGCTATCGGTGGTGAAACTGGGTGCGGCATCATGGGCCACGAAATCGGCGATCCGTTCTTCGAACCGGGCCTGACGGTGCTGGTACCAGATCACAAGCGCCCGGATCATCAGCGCCAGACAGGCCAGCGTTCCGCCCATCCCCGCAAGAACCAGCCTGGCCACCGGATCGGGCACCATCACCGCCGCGGCCCCGAACATGACCACCGCCACCACCACCGCCCAAAGCCGGGGGGCCACCAGCAGCGCGCCGCGCGTTACCGGGGACAGTGTCACATTCGGATGGGTCACCCGCTTACTCCTGCACGAATCATATGTGCCATTCGGCGCAAAAAACCTTAATCGGCCCTTAATCAGCCCGCAAACTCAACCCACGGCAGAGAAATTACTTAGCTAAATTCTCTTGAAAAGTGCAAGAAAAAACCCGTCGCCACCATCAAGCGGCGTCAACCGACGGCTTGACGACAGCGCCCAACCGGGGTGGCGGGCCACAAATGCCTGGGCCTGTTCCACGTTCTCGGCATCCAGAAGCGAACAGGTGATATAGGCCAGAGTGCCATTTTCCGACACGAATTCAACGGCCTGGTCCAGTATCTTCGCCTGCACCGCCACCAGTTCCCGCAGCCGCCCCGGCGTCAGATCCCATTTGCCCTGCGGCGCGCGCCGCCAACTGCCGCTGCCCGAACACGGAACATCAAGCACAACCAGATCGAACGGCGCCCCCGACACCTTGCCGGGGGCAAGCAACGTCACCTCAACCCCGGCGCGGGCCGCCCGCGCGGGCAGATCGCGCATCCGGCCGGGGTTGGCATCATGGGCAAAGAACCGCGCGCGCGGATCTTGCGCCGCCAGCGCCAGGGTCTTGCCGCCGCCGCCCGCACAATAATCAAGCACCCTGCCCCCGGTGATCGGCAGCGCCGCAACCACCGCCTGCGAGGCGGCATCCTGCAGATCCACCAGACCGCTGCGAAACGCCGCAGACGCCTGAACCTTTCTGGCGTTTTCAATGACTTCCAGCGCGCTATTCACCCAGTCAACCGGGCGCGTACCGATCCCCTCTGCCAACAGCGCCGCCTGCGCCCCGGCGCGGGTGGTGCGCGCCAGATTGGCCCGCACGAACACCGGCGCGCGCTGTTGCAGGGCCTGCATGACCGCCTTGAAATCAGCGCCAAGACTGCCCCGCAGCGCATCCTCCAGCCAATCGGGGCAGTCGAGGGCCACGGCCTCGGGCATCTCGACGGGGCGTTCAAACTGGGCGGTTTCAGCCCCGGTCAGCGGCGCGGGCGCGTGGCCAATACCTGAAAACAGCGGGCCGGGGGCGGTATTTCGTGCCCGCAACGCCCCCAGCATCAGCGCCCGACCATCGGTGCCCTGCCCCAGGGCGCCATAGGATCGCCGGTGCCGCAGCGCATCAAAGACCAGATCGCGCACCCCGGCGCGGTCGCCCGAACCGGCAAAGCGGCTTTTGCGCGCCCAGTTTGTCAGCACCTGTTCGGCAGAGGCCCCGGCCAGAACCGCATCGAGCACCTCGATCGCGGCGGCCACCCGCGCGCCGGGGGTCATCGCGCCCCGCGCGGGGAAATCGCAGCTCTGGTCATCGCGGTTCCGTTCAGCGGGTCGGATCGACGGCCCGGTAGCCCGCGCCATCGCGTTCGATCCGCGCCAGCTTGGGCTGGATGAAATGACCGCCGGTGCACAGGATGCCATCGGTCGCAACCTCGTCCAGCAGGCGCTTGCGGGCCGCGCGGGCCATGTCCCCGTCGAGGTCGAACGCCACCGAAATCTCGGGGTCGGCCAGTTGCAGCGCCTGCGCGTGAACGATATCGCCAACATGCACCATCTGCGCATCCCCCGACACCAGCCGATAGCCGGCATGGCCGGGCGTGTGCCCCGGCAGGGGCAGGGCGGTCATGCCCGGCGCGATCTGTGCCGCGCCCGAAACCGGCCGAAGCCGGTCGCCGTAAGCCGCCAGAACGGCCTTGGCAAGCTCTTGCCAGGATTTCGTCGTGTCGTCGGCGCCGCTGAACCGGGCATCATCGGCCCAGTATGTGCGGTCATCCTCCATCAGCACCAGTTCCGCGTTGGCAAAGATCGCGCGCCCGTCCTTGTCAACCGCGCCGGCCGCGTGATCGGGATGCAGATGGGTCAGGAAAAGCGTCTGCACCTCGGCGGGATCAACCCCGGCCTCGGCCAGCGCGGCCGGCAGGTTGCCGCATTCCGGCCCGAACAGATCCCGCGGCCCGGTATCGACAAGCACCACCTTGCCGCCGGTGCGGATGACCGAAGCATTGAAATTCGTGCGGATCGCGCTTTCCCCGGCCGATTTCAGCAGGGCGGCGATATGGCCGGGCTCTGCCGGAGAAAACAGGTCGGCGTCAAAGGTCGCCGCGCCGTCGGTCAGGATCGTCACGTCGATATCGCCGATTCGGTGGGAAACTGTCAGGCTCATCACTCTCTCCCATTTGGTTTCGGGTCGGAGTGTCGCAGGTAAGGCGGCGACAGGCAACCTCAGACCGGGCTGTCGGCGGGGGTGCCGGGCACCTCGGGCACGGTTTCCTGATCGATGAGGCGGGCGACAAACTGGCGCGCGGCGTGCATGGGAAGCGGGTGGCCGGGAGCGGGACCATCGCCAGCGCCGGGGGGCGTTCCGGGCACTGCCGGGCATAGCAACAGTGTTGAACCGTTGGCATAAACGATCTCGTCGCGGTCAAGGCGCAGGTGCAGGATGGGGGCGGCGGGCGACACGACCGCCTCTATCCCGCGCCAGTCGACAAGGGCCGCCGCGGGCACCAGCGCGAACGGATCGCCGAACATCGCTTCGGCGATGTCACTTTCCAGAAGCACCACCTGCCCCGGCATCAGCATCAGCGGAGAGCGGTTCTCAAGCGCGCCGCTTGGCACCGACACCTGCGCGACAGCCGCATTGAGCCCCTGATCAGTCGCGCGGGCATCGCTTGGGTCGATATCAGGCCCCCCCCTGTCAACCCCGCGCAGCGGCTGGCAGCCGCTGTCAAAGGTAAGCACCTGATCCCCGGCCCGCAACCGTGACGCCGGAACCCAGCCGCGCGCCGTCGCGATCCGGGTCGAGGCCAAAAGGCCGGTGGCCAGCGGTTCGGACATCACCGCGGCCTCGGCGATACCCATGGGTGCGGGATCCATGGGTGCGGGCGCTGGCCGGTTGTGGCCCGTCGCATCGGCCCTGACGCGGCCTTTGGGATAAAAGAGCATCCAACTCCCCCATGAATTGCGTGTGTGTCGCAAGGTGCAAACCAAGGGTTGCGCCCTCTCGAGGTTATAATAGGTCACTGCTGTGGCGAGATTCTGGCACAGCGCCCGGGAAGAAAGATTTTTTGACGAATCGTGTCGAAAAACCGACCACCCCACCTGCCCGATCAGAACCGGTATCCAAAGCGCAGCACATCCGCCGCGCATATCCGGCCAAGGTAAAGCGCATCGGCATCGGAATAATAGCTGCGATAGTCAGGGTGCCGCGCCGATGTGTTGACCCGCGCAAGCGGGGTCAGGGCAAAGCCCAGATGCGCCTCCAGCGGGGCGATATCGGCCTCGAACTGTTCCAGCCGCACGAAAAGATCGGCGCGCTGGGCGCCATCGGGGGCGCGGGTATAGGCCTCGAACGGGGCGTTGAGAAATGCGGCTCTGGTCATCGGATCGTGCAGGAAGCTGCTGAAGTTCATGGATTTTGCCAGATGTACCGCCGGGTGATCGAACCGCTGGACGCGCAGCCAGTGGTAATAGCTGACCATGCGGTCCCAGGGGTTGCGCACCAGCGTGAACACCAGACATCCGGCCAGCACATCGGGCGCCAACACCCCGTCGATATCGGCAAGGGTCGAATGTTTCCACAACCGCCCCGCCGCCGTCAGCCCCGCCAGACGCCGCTTGCGCGCGCGGGCCTTGGGCGTGTCGCCGATCAGGATATCGTCGCGCATCGCCCGCGCCTCCAACGCCAGCGACAGCGCGGTGCCGCCTGTCTTGGGGATATGCACGAAAACATAGCGCCGACCGGGTGAAATGATCATGCGCCCCACCCTGCCCGGCACCCTGCCCGGCGCCCCGATGGCCCCGGCACAGCGGCCCGCGCGGCACTTTGGCGTTGATCCTCAGGGGTCATAGCGGCTTCCTGCTTCGCCGTTGCGACAGATTTCCCGCACCTATGCCAAATGACGGGTTCTTTCGCCAGCCGTTCCGGGGTCTGATACGCCAAAGAGCAAGGAGCCGCGCCATGACCACTGCCCCCCGAACCTTTGTCCTGATCGGCGCGCCGGTCGATACCGGCCAGCGCCGTGCCGGGTGCCTGATGGGCCCGGCCGCCTTGCGCACCGCGGGCCTGGCCACCACATTGCGCGATCTGGGCCATCTCGTCGAGGATCAGGGCGATATCACCCCCGCGCCCGCGCCCGACATCCCCCACCTCAATCCCGTCGTGCACCACCTGGGCGAAACGCTGGCTTGGGCGCAGATGATTGCCGCAGCCGCAGAGGCGGCGCTCACAACCGGCGTGCCGGTGCTTCTGGGGGGCGATCACAGCCTGTCGCTGGGTAGCACCTATGCGGCGGCGGGACATGCCGCGCGGTTGGGGCGGCCGCTGTTCGTGCTGTGGCTTGACGCGCATTCCGACATCCACACGCCGGTC
>JACIYW010000046.1 GCA_014359745.1 Paracoccaceae bacterium
GCTATATCTGACAGGTTTGTTGACCAAAACACTTGGCCACGGCGCGGGCCTAGTGGCGTCTGGTTCTTACCCGGACATTGACAGTTTTTGCGGGCGAGGAGCAAAGGATAATATCCCCCTCTATCGGGACGCCGCGGGAACCGAACCGAACGTGACTGCCGGTCTGCTCGACGCCCTTGGCGCGGAATACGGCACCACGCCGGATGCCGAAGACCTCGCGGCCTATGTCTATGCCCTGCTGGGCGGGCAGTCCTATACCCGGCGCTTCTGGAATGAGCTTGAGACCCCCGGCCCGCGCGTCCCGCTGACCAAGGACGGCAAGACCTTTGCCGAGGTGGCGGCGCTGGGGCGCAAGCTGATCTGGCTGCATACCTATGCCGAACGGTTCCGGGGCAAGGATCGCGGCGATGAGGTGCCGCAGGGCAAGGCCACCACGATAAAGGGCGTGTCCGCCGATCCGGCGCATTACCCGGTCGAATACGCCTATGACGAGGCCAAGCGCGAGATCGTCGTGGGGGATGGCCGGTTCGGCCCGGTCGCGCGCGAGGTCTGGGAGTTCGAGGTATCGGGCCTGAAGGTCGTGCAGTCTTGGCTGGGCTACCGGATGAAGAAGCGGGCGGGCAAGAAATCCTCGCCGCTCGATGAAATCCGCCCCGAACGCTGGACCGCGCGGATGAGCGACGAATTGCTGGAACTGCTCTGGGTGCTGGAAGCGACACTTGCGATGGAGCCGGAGCTTGAAGCCGCGCTCGACAAGGTCGTGGCCGGTCCCTGCTTCGCCGCCGCCGATCTGCCCACGCCCACGCCCGAGGAACGTAAGGCCCCGGGTAAGGCTGTCGTGGCCGGGGACCAGTTGGATATGTTCGCGGACGACGATGACGCGGGCGAAGACGATGACGGCGACGACGATTGACCCTTGGACAGGCTCGACCGAGCCTGTTTTTCCCGCTGCCTTGGGCGGTGCTGGGATTTGCGTTTGATTCTAGGGGTTTGCCGCTGCGGTTCGGCTGGGACGAGCCGGTCGAAGAATAGGCACCGAGCCTTACGCGAGCCTTACTTTGCAGCCTTACGCGAGAAAATCTGGGAAAAGAAAAACCCTTTAAGGCGTTGACCTTAAAGGGCTTATCTTGGCTCCGGCGGTAGGGATCGAACCTACGACCAATTGATTAACAGTCAACTGCTCTACCGCTGAGCTACGCCGGACCATGGGCGCCGTATAGCAAGGGTGTTTGGGGACGTCCAGAGGCTGCGGTGAAAAACTTGTGGGGTGGCGGGGGCAGGTTGGCGTGGGTTGGCGGGACCGCATCGGGGGAAGGTCAGGGGGTGGGGTGCAGGTGGTAGATGGGCGGCTGGTCCGGGCTGGATGTTGCCGGATTTTCCTTTGATACCAGACCTCTGCTGGTCAGATCGATCAGATGGGCCAGCACGTTGCGCGCGGCGGCGCGGTGCAGGGCGGCGGGGGTGTCGTGATAGATGCTGCGCGTCAGCGCCGCGATATCGGCGGGGCCTTGCGACAGGGCCGCCACGATCTCGGCTTCTCTGGCGCGGCGGTGGTGCGCAAGGTCTGCCACGCGCGCCGCGGGGTCGGTGACCGGCGCGCCGTGGCCGGGGTAATACACCTGATCCGCGCGCGCGGCCAGCCGGGCGAGGCTGCGCATATAGTCGCCAAGGTCGCCATCGGGCGGCGATATCAGCGAACTGGCCCATCCCATCACCAGATCCCCGCTGAACAGCGCACCCCGCCAGGCAAAGCTGAGGTGGTTGCCGAAATGCCCCGGCGTCCACAGCGCCATCACCGGCCCGGCGCTTGTGTCGATCACGGCGCCATCGGCCAGGGTCTGGTCGGGGGTGAAATCGCTGTCCACCCCCTCGCCACCGCCGATGTCGGTATCGACCGGCTGCGCGCGGCGCCCGGCGCGGGCGTCGCCATAGGCCAGCACCGGCGCGCCGGTCTGGGCGGCGAGAGGGCGCGCAAGGGGGGCGTGGTCGCTATGCGCATGGGTTACCAGGATCTGCACGATGCGTTCATCGGGGCCAAGTGCCGCATGGATCGCCGCCAGATGCCGATCATCCTGCGGGCCGGGGTCGATCACCGTCACCGCCCCCGATCCCAGCAGATAGGTGTTGGTGCCCCGGAACGTCATCGGCGACGGATTGGGCGCCAGCACCCGCCGCAGGCCCGGTGCGATCTGTTCGGCGAGGCCGGGGACGGGATCGAAGTGTGTGGAGGGTGCTGTCATCTCTGCTTTCCTATTCGCTGGGGCGGGGCTAGGTTGCGCCATGATCAAACGTCTGTTCAAGCCCCTGGTGCCGCGCGGTCTTTACGGCCGGTGGGCGCTTATCCTTATCGTGCCGATCGTGACGATTCAGCTTGTGGTCTCGGTGGTCTTTATCCAGCGCCATTTCGAAAGAGTCACGCAGCAGTTGACCGCCTCGGTGGTGCGCGAGGTCAGTTTTGTGCGCGACCGCGTCAATACGGCAACCGCGCAACAGGCGGCGGATGTCGCGGCGGCGCTGGCCGCGCCGCTTGGGCTGGCGATCACGCTGCCGGCCCCGACCGGGCAGGGCGACCGGCGCGAATGGGTGGATCTGGCGGGGCGAACGGTGATCAGCACCCTGCGCGCGGGCCTGCCGGGGGTGTCGGGCGTGGTGCTTGACGGGTCGTCGGGCGATGTCACGGTGACGCTGGCCACCGATCACGGGCCGATGGCGGTGCGTCTGGAACGACGTCGGCTGTCTGCGACCAACCCGCATCAGTTGCTGGTGCTGATGATCGTCACCGGCCTTCTGATGACGCTGATCGCGTTTTACTTTCTGCGCATTCAGGTACGCCCGATCACCGAACTTGCCGAGGCGTCCGAGGCATTCGGGCGCGGGCGGCACATTCCCTACCGGGTGCGCGGCGCGCGCGAGGTGCGCGCGGCCGGGCGCGCCTTTCTGGACATGCGCGCAAGGATAGAGCGGCAGATCGAACAGCGCACGCTGATGTTGTCGGGCGTCAGCCATGATCTGCGCACGCCGCTGACCCGGCTGCGGCTGGAACTGTCGATGTTCGACGACGGCCCCGAGGTGCAGATGATGCTGCGTGATCTGCGCGACATGGAACGGATGCTGGACGGTTTTCTGGAATTTGCCCGTGGCGGCGCCGAGGGTGATCCAGAACCGGTGGATCTGAACGGTCTGCTGGCCGATGTGGTGGAAAATGCCCGCCGGGCCGGGCAGGCGGTGACCCTGATGGCCGGGCCTGCGATAGAGCGGCCGGTGATGCTGAACCGGCAGGCGATCACGCGGGCGCTGGAAAACCTGATCGGCAACGCCATGCGCCACGGCAGCCGGGCCGAGGTGCGGGTGCAGCAGGATCGCGCCGCGCTGCGCCTGATCGTCGAGGATGACGGCCCCGGCATCCCCGCTGATCGCCGCGAAGAGGCCGTGCGCCCCTTCACCCGGCTGGATGCGGCGCGCGATCCGAACCGGGGCGGGGGGGTCGGGCTGGGCCTTGCGATCACCGCCGACATCGCGCGCGCGCATGGCGGCGTTCTGCGCCTTGGGCAAGGTCGTCTGGGTGGGTTGCGCGCCGAGATCGTGCTGCCGGTCTGAACCGCCCCGCTCAGGGCAGCACGGCCAGCCAGAACCAGGCCGTCAGCATACAGACGGCCGTGCCAAGCAGCACCGCCGATGCGGCCACCCGTTTTGCCACCCCGTAGATATTGGCAAACACATAGGCGTTGACACCGGGGGCCATCGCCGCGGTGATCACCGCCGATCGGAACCGGGCCTGATCAAGGTCGGTCACCATACCCAGGCCCCAGACAATCGCCGGATGCATCACCAGCGACACGGCACAGATGAAGGCGATGATGCGCAAATCGCCCTCGGGGCGGTACTGAACCAGAACCCCACCCAGCGCGAACAGCGCCGCCGGCAACCCGGCGCGCGCCACAAGCGCCAGCGCATCATCCAGTATCATGGGGATCGTCACCCCTGCCAGATTGACCACAAGCCCAAGGGCGATGCCGACCACCAGCGCGTTGCGAAACATCGACCGCACCACCTGCAACAGCGTATCCAGCTTGGCGCCGCCGCGCCCCCTGACCGCCTCCATCGTGGTGAAGCCCACCAGATAGCAAAACGGCGCGTGCAACGCGATGATCGCATAATTGGCCGACAGCGCATCCGGGCCAAAGGCGCGTTCGGTGATCGGCAGGCCCAGCATCAGGCTGTTGGAAAACAGCCCGACAAACCCGATCGCCACGCTGTCTTCCCAGGGGCGGCCAAAGATCAGCCTTGCACCCAACAGCCCGACCACAAATCCCGAAAGCGCCCCGGCGTAAAAGCTGAACAAAAGCGGCAGATGGAAATCCTGCCCAAGGTCCAGCGTCGCCAGGGCGCGAAACAGCAGGCACGGGAAGGCGAAATTCTGGGTGAAGCTCATAAGCCCGTCCACGCCATTCTGGGTGAACAGGCCCTTCCAGACCGCGACATATCCAAACCCGAGCACCAGAAACACCGGCAGGATAGTGTCCAGCAAGGCTGCCATCAGGCTGGCAGGGTCAGGATCATCCCGTCATGCGCGGGGGTGATGTGATCGGCGGTTTCGGCCGCGACGACATCGTAATCCAGATCGATATGCATATTGGTCAGCACAGCGCGCTTTGGCCGTGCCCGCGCGATCCATTCAAGCGCCAGCGCAAGATGCGCATGGGTTGGGTGCGGCGTGCGCCGCAGCGCATCCAGCACCCAGATATCCAGCCCGTCAAGCACCGGCCAGACATCATCGGGGATCGCCACCACATCCGGCAGATAGGCAAGCCCGCCGATCCGAAAGCCAAGCGCGTTCATCGATCCGTGATCCACCTCGAACGGGGTCAGGCGAATCGCGCCCCCCGCCCCGGTAATCACGATATCGCCCCGGATCGCGTGCATGTCGAGGATGGGGGGATAGGGCGACCCTTCGGGTTGCACGAACGCATAGCCAAAGCGCGAAAACAGCGCCTCTTGCGTGGGGGCATCGGCCCAGACCGGCAGGCGATTGCGCTGGTTGAAAACGATCTGGCGCAGATCATCGAGGCCATGGGTATGATCGGCATGTGAATGGGTAAAGACCACCGCATCCAGCGTGCCGATACCCGCATCCAGCAGTTGCGCGCGCATATCGGGCGAGGTGTCGATCAGCACGCGGGTAATCTTGCCTGCCTCGACCCGCTCAACCAGCAGTGAACAGCGGCGACGGTGGTTTTTCGGGTTGTCGGGATCGCAATCGCCCCAATTGCCGCCGATGCGCGGCACCCCGCCCGAAGAACCGCATCCCAGAATGGTAAACCGCAATTCGGCCATCATGCCCCCCATCATGCCCCCCATGATGCCCCCTTGTGCCACCGGGCTGCCTTGACGAACAGCCGGTTGAAATTTTCCTCGGTCTGGCGGGCGAATGCGGCGGGATCCATGCCGAAGGTTTCGGCGGCGGCGCGCGCTGTCAGCGCCGCATGGGCCGGTTCATTGCGCCTGCCGCGATGGGGTGGGGGGGCCAGATAGGGCGAGTCGGTTTCAACCAGAATCCGGTCAACCGGGGCGGCGGCGAATATCGCGCGCAGATCATTTGATCGCGGGAAGGCGGTGATCCCCGACATCGACAGGTAGAACCCCAGGTCCAGCGCGGCCCTGGCCAGCGCCGGACCCGATGAAAAGCAGTGCATCACGCACCCAAAGGGCCCGGCGCGGTGTTCTTCGGTCAGGATGCGCGCCATGTCGTCATCCGCGTCGCGGGAATGGATGATCAGCGGCAGGCCGGTTTGCCGCGCCGCATCGATATGCAGGCGCAGGCTGTGTTGTTGCAGGGCGGCACTTTCGGCGGTGTAGTGGTAATCCAGCCCCGTCTCGCCAATGCCGACGAATTTGGGATGGGCCGCCAGTTCCACCAGATCGGCCACTTCGATCATCGGTTCCTCGGCCGCGCGCATCGGGTGGGTGCCGGCGGCAAAGAAGACCCCGTCGTTTTCCTCGGCGATCTGGCGCACCCGGTCAAGACCGGCCATGCGCGTGCAGATCGTGACCATCCGCGCGACGCCGCTTGCGCGGGCGCGGGCGACCACCTCGGGCAGGTCAGTGTCGAAATCCGGGAAATCCAGGTGACAATGGCTGTCGGTGAGGGTTGGGGGTGGGGCTGTGGTCATCTTGCTCCTTGCCGGGCGGCATCTGCACCGATTGCAAGAAGCATATCAAGCACAAGCGTGGCGGGGTCAAGGTTCACCGCCCGCCCGGCGCGAATACGCTGGCCCAGGCGTTGCTGCGTCCCGGCCCAATGCTGCGCGGCGTATTGATCGGGCGACAGGCGCGTCAAGAGCGCCGCCTCACCCGCGACGATGCCCGGTTCGGGCGCGCCCGCAACGCCGGCCCGCGCCAGCCGCGCCAGCAGGGTATCGACCAGCCGCACCAGCAGATCGAACCGCGCCTCGGCACCGCGCGCCCCGGCCGCGTCGGCCAGGGCAAGGGCGGCGGGCCGGTCCATCGGGGTTGATCCCAACAGCCCGACAAGGGCGGCATAGGTCGCCACCCCGTCCATCCGGGCAAGGTGCAGCGCCGATCCGACCGATCCATCGGCCAGTTGGCTCAGCGCGGCCATATCCGGTATGTCCAGATCGAACGGGGCCAGCGCCCGGCCCAGATCGCCCGGCCCCAGCGGATCGCAGCGCAGCACCCGGCAGCGCGACCTTATGGTCGGCAACAGTCGCGCAGGCTGGTGGCTGACCAGCAGCAGCACCACATCGCGCGGCGGTTCTTCCAGCACTTTCAAAAGCGCGTTGGCGGCGTTGGTGTTCATGTCATCGGCGGCATCGACAATCACCACCCGGCGTTCGCCATCGGCGGCCGAAAGGCCAAAAAATCCCTTGAGCCGCCGCGCCTCGTCAACGGTGATATCCTGTTTGAACCGCTTGGCCTTGTCATCCCAGGGGCGTCGCAGCACGAAAAGCCGCCCTTCGGATTGCGCGGCCATCCGCCGCACGACCGGATGATCGGGCGAAACATCCAGGGTGTCGGGCGCAGGCCCGGCAAAAAGCCCGCCGCCATCCTTGGGCGTGGCCAGCAGAAACCGCGCGATCCGCCAGGCAAGGGTGGCCTTGCCGATACCGCGTGGCCCGGTCAGCAGCCAGCCGTGGTGCAGCCTGTCACTGTTCACCGCGTCCAGAAACGCGGCCTCGGCCCGGCCCTGACCGAACAGGATGGGGGTTTCGCGCGGGTGGGGGGCGCCGTCGATGCGATCGGATTCGAAGGTGTCGGCGGCGGTCATGCGGGTGATCCCTGCGGCAGAAACGGGGTGATCGCGGCCAGAATATCGGCGGCAACCGCCGCCTCGGCGCGCATTCCGTCGATGACGCGGCAGCGCTGCGGGTTGGCGCGGGCCAGCGCCAGGAACCCGTCGCGCAGCGCCGTCTGAAAGGCCAGGCCGCGTTCCTCGAACCGGTCTTCGCCGCTTTGTCGGGCCAGACCACGGGTCAGTGCCGTGTGCGGGTCCATGTCGATGATCAGGGTCAGGTCGGGGTCGCGCCCGATCAGCCGGTCGTGCAGCGCGTCGACGGTCTGGCGCAGATCGGCCCGCGCGCAGCCCTGATAAACGCGGGTGGAATCGGCGAAGCGATCGGTGATCACCACCGCCCCGCGCGCCAGGCCGGGCAGGATGGTCTTTTCCAGATGATCCCGACGCGCGGCGGTAAACAGCAATATCTCGGTTTCCGCCGACCAGCGATCCGGCGCGCCCGACACCAGCAGGCGGCGGATGTCTTCGGCGCCGGGGGATCCGCCCGGTTCGCGGGTTTGGATCACGTCGTGCCCGGCGGCGACAAGCGCCTGTGCCAGCCGCCCTGCCTGTGTGGATTTTCCCGACCCATCGATGCCTTCAAGCGACACGAACAGCCCGGCCCCCGGCCGCGCGTGCACCGGCGACACAGGCCGGGGCATCAGAAACTGGTAACCTTGTCAACCGCCTGCCGCATCAGGTGCTGGGCGGCGGTGCGCAAACGCACGCCAAAGCCGCCTTTGCCAACATCCAGGGCGGCAACCAGCGGAATGCGCTGCTCCGCCATGTCGGGCACGGTCACGACAAGTTCGCCCAGCACCTGCCCGGCCCTGACCGGCGCCGATACCGGGCTTTGATAGGACGCCGTCACTGTCACCTTGTCCTGGGCACCGAGCGGGATCAGCACCTCTGCGTCGGTTTCCACGACAAGCGGAACGCTTGGCGCCGATCCAAGCCAGACCGGCGCGTCGGCAACGGGGGCGCCGGCCTTGGCGGCGGTTTTCTTGACAAATTGCCGGAACGCCCAGTTCACAAGGCGGCGCCCTTCCTCGATGCGCGCCGCCTCGCTTGGCATGCCGCTTATCACGAACACGATGCGCCGGTCGCCCGACACCGCCGATCCCACCAGCCCGTACCCCGCCGCCTCGGTGTGCCCGGTCTTCAGCCCGTCGGCGCCAACCCCCATGGTCAGCAGCGGGTTCCGGTTGAACCGGTTCTTGGGCGCGCGCCCGTCAAAGGGAAATTCGGTTTGGGCAAAATAGTGGTAATATTCGGGGAATTGCGTGACCAGCCGCGTGGCAAGCGTTGCGAGGTCGTGCAGGCTCATCCGGTGTTCGGGGTCGGGCCAACCCGATGCGTTGACGAAATGGCTGTTTGTCAGGCCGATCTCGGGGGCGCGGGCGTTCATGCGCGCCGCAAACGCCGCCTCGGAACCGGCCAGACCTTCGGCCACCACCACCGCGGCATCATTGCCCGACAGAACCACGATGCCCTGGATCAGATCCTCGACGGTGGGGGTGTCGCGCTCATCCAGAAACATCGACGACCCGGCCATGGATTTCGCATGCGACGAGACGCCAAAGCGCGTGTCCATCGTCACGCGCCCGTCGCGCAATGCCTCGAACAGCATGTTGATCGTCATCAGCTTTGACATGGAGGCGGGCGGCAGCGCCACGTCGGCATTCTTGGACAGCAGCACCGTGCCGGTGGTGATATCCACCACATAGGCGTTGGGGGCGCTGGTCACCAGATCCTGGGCGGGGGCGGGGGCGGCCCCCATCACCATCGCCCCCATCATGATCACCGTGCCAAGGATTGCGAATATGTGTTTCATGGCCTCACATCCCTTTTCGTAAGCGGCGTGTCGCAGGTAGCCCGATGTCAGTTCCTGACGAAATAGGCATCCTGAAAGCCAAGGCCGCGCACTTTCTCCAGCAGGATATCGCGATCTGCGCTGCGGTTTGCCGGGCCCACGATCACGCGCCAGAACGGTTTTCCCTGGCTTTCCTGTGTGCGGATCAGCGGCACGACCCCCTGCTTGCGCAGCATCCCGGCGGCGCGTTCTGCATTCGCCTCGACGCTGAAGATGCCGATTTGCAGGTAGGGGCGCGCATTGGTTGGCGCGGGCCGGGTTGCCGGTTTCTGCGCCGGTTCGGGCTGGGTCGCGGGGGCCGCGGCGGGGGGGGGCGCGGTTTTCGCCTCGGCTGCGGTGATGGCGGCTGCGGCTGTGCCGGTTACTTCGGCAACCGGCCTGGCCGTTGCCGCCGGGGCGGGCGCGGCAGGCGTTGGGGCAGGCGTATCGGGTGCCGGTGGCGCCACCGGCACCTCTTCGCTGCGCAGCGCCGTGACGTTCAGGCGGGCAGGTGCCCCGGCCAGCAAGCCAAGGGCCGCGGCGGCATCGGATGAGACCTGAAGCGCGGGCCCCGGCATCTCGCGCTCGCGCCGGAACAGCGCGCCGATCACGAACTTTCCGTTGCCAGGGTTGCGGATGATCACCCGTTCAGGTTCCTTCACCTCTGCATAGGCCACCCAGACCCCGCCCAGTGACGGCCGTCCATCCCAAAGGCCCTGTTCGGTAACCTGAAACACCTCTGGCGCCTCGACATCGCGCTCTACCAGCCTGACGGATGTCTGCGCCACCGGCGCTTCGGTTGCCTCCTTGTCGCCGGTTCCGGGCAGGGCAAAGCCCCCCTCGCAGCCAGCAAGGGCCATTGCCCCGGCCAGCAAGGCCAACCGCCCAAACACCTTACCTGCCATCCGTGCCCCTTTCGCGCGTATTCTGTGCCGCACCTTGCCAGATGACGCCGACCCAAGCCGGTCCTGTCATCCGATCAGGGCGAAGTGTATCCGCAGAACGTTTGCAAGAAAAGGGCCGACAGGCGCCGCCATGCAATGGCTCGCCTGTGGTTTGGCCGGGCTTTGGGCGAATGCAGGCCGATGGCGCGCGGGTGCGCCGCTCAGGCGACCTTTTCCAGCGCCGTTTCCGGCACCACACCCAGCGCGTGACAGACATCGCGGGTCAGTTGCGGGCGGTTGAGGGTGTAGAAATGCAGATCCCCGACGCCGCCCTCGACCAGGGTGTTGCACAGTTCGGTGCACAGGGCCGTGCCCAGAATCTTGTCGCGCCCGTCGCGGGTGGCGGCGGCAAAGGCATCATCCAGCCAGGCGGGGATATATGCGCCGCAGTGTTGCGCGAACTTGCGCACCCCGCCCCAGTTTTCAATCGGCAGGATGCCGGGAATGATCGGCGCGTCGATCCCGGCCTTCACGCAGGCATCGCGGAACCGAAAGAACGTGTCGGCCTCAAAGAAAAACTGGGTGATGGCCGAGGTGGCGCCGGCGTCGATCTTGCGCTTGAGCCAGTCCACATCCGCGCCGGGTCCGCGCGCATCGGGGTGCGGATCGGGATAGGCACCGACGCGGATATCGAAATCGCCGGTGTCGGCCAGCGCCGATATCAGTTCGCAACTATCGGCAAAGCCATCGGGATGGGGGATAAACTTGCCCGCCCCCTGCGGGGCATCGCCGCGCAGCGCCACAATCTCGCGCACGCCCGCGGCCTTGTAGGCGGCGGCAATCTCCATCGTTTCGGCGCGGGTCGCTTCAACGCAGGTCAGATGCGCGGCCACGTTCAGCCCGTAATGGGTGCCGATGGTTTCCACCGCCTCATGCGTCAGTTTGCGGGTGGTGCCGCCCGCGCCATAGGTGACGGACACGAAACTTGGCCGCAGCGGCGCCAGAACCCGCACGGTTTCCCACAGCCGGAATGACGCATCCAGCGTTTTGGGCGGGAAAAACTCGAACGATACGCGCGGTGCCATGACATACTCCTGTTTTCATGCCCTTGTGACATGCGCCAAACCGTGAGACAAATTCATAATCTTCATCATCAACATGAGCGAAACCGCGAATGCACCTTGAATTCCGCCATCTTCGCACGATCAAGGCCATCCACGAGGCCGGCGGGCTGGCGCGCGCCGCCGAACAGTTGCACATCACCCAATCGGCGCTGTCGCATCAGGTCAAGGGGCTGGAAGATCAGGCCGGGGTGGAATTGTTCGTGCGCCGGTCAAAACCGCTGCGTCTGTCGGTTGCCGGGCAAAAGCTGCTGGCGCTGGCCAATCGCATCCTGCCCGAGGTCGAGGCGCTGGAGGCCGATCTGAAGGGCCTTATCTCGGGCCGGTCGGGGCGGCTGCATATCGCGATCGAATGTCATGCGTGTTTCGAGTGGCTGTTTCCGGTGCTGGAACTGTTTCGCAAGGCCTGGCCCGATGTCGATGTGGATATCCGCCCCGGCCTCGCCTTTGGCGCGCTGCCCGCCCTGATGCGCGAAGAGGTCGATCTGGTGGTGTCTTCCGACCCCGAAAAACTGCCCGGCATCGATTTCACGCCGCTGTTCGATTATGAACCGGTGTTTGTCGCCTCATCCCGGCATCCGCTGGCGCAGAAAGCCTTTGTGACGGCCGAGGATTTTCGCGACCAGACGCTGATTACCTATCCGGTGGACCGTTCGCGCCTTGATGTGTTCACCGAACTGCTGAGCCCGGCCAAGGTGGAACCGGCATCGATCCGGCAGGTGGAACTGACGGCCGTCATCCTGCTGTTGGTCGCGTCGAACCGGGGGGTTGCGGTGTTGCCCGACTGGGTGGTGCGCGAGGTGCGCTATTCCGCCGATTATGTCACCCGGCCCCTGACGGCGGGCGGCATCACCAAACGGCTTTACGCCGCGACCCGGTCCGAGGAAACCACGCTGCCCTATATGGCGCATGTGCTGCGGCTCGCGCGGACAGAGCCGTTGAAACTGCAAAAACCGTCAGTGCCCATTGCCTGAACGGGGCGCGCCCCCCGCCAGGGCGGCGTTCAGTTCATCGGCCAGGGTCAGGCGTTCGGCCTCGGTCAGGAAGGCGCCCAGTTCCACCTCGCGCCCGTTGCCTTTCAGGGTCAGGTACTGCGGCACCGGCCCGCCGGTCTTGTGCACGGTCAGCCGCACCCAGTAGGGGTTCGCCTGCCAGTCCTGCCTGCGGCCGCGCGGGCCGTGGCGGGTCAGGGTGATCTTTTCGGGGGTCAGGCACAGATCCTCGACGATTTCGGCGTCGCGGTAATTGCGCTGCAACCCCCACCACAGGCCCGCAACCGCCAGCACCACAAATGGCAACAGCCCCCAAAGCACCGGCGAGCCAAGCACAAACAGGAGCGGCAGCGCGATCAGGGCGGCGGTGATGGCGATGAAGGTCACGAAACCGCGTTTTGGCAGGGACCGATAGGGCCAGAGGTGTAACCGGGCGATGCGCCCCTCCTCGCCGGACTGCTGCGACGTCGGCGGTTCGGTGATCCATTCATATGGCATGTTTGGGCTTCCGGGATTGGGGGCAGGCGGACATCATAGCGCGGATATTGCGGGGGTAAATGGGGTAAGCCGTGGTTCCGGAATTGCGTGGAAAGTACGAGATCCGCAAGGCTGCACTTTGCGGACTTGAGAAATATGCTGTGACGGAACATATTGGATATGCGCAAAGGTCGTGTGGAAAGTGGAATGGCCTAAGATGGAAGCGGTGATCCTGATATGAAAAAGCAACATCAAATAACCCCTGTAAAAGGGGGGGGGTGGATCAAACGAGATCCAACCTCAGGGCGCTTTGTTGAAGTCATCACGGATAATGGCGTGGCGAAGGCGCGCCCGAAATCATTTTCTGCGGTCAAGGAGGCTTCGGAAAAGCGCAGTTCGGCGTTGAAGCGGCTGGCCGATCGCTAGGCCGCATTATCGGCTTACGCTCGGCGACGCGCTGACGGCGCATGACGAGGCCATGCGGTACGGTGGCCGTCGCGGCGTCAGCAGCCTGCATCTGATCCAGTCTGCTTTGGCGCGCCCGTATTCGGGCTATCACCGGCCCATCTCCAGAAAAGCGGCGGCTGTTCTGCACAGCATGGTCGGAAATCATGGTTTCGTGGATGGCAACAAGCGCACGGCGTGGCTGTTGGTGGAGATATTGATTGATCGCAGCGGCTATTATCTGAACATTCCAGACGACGAACGAATAGATGATCTTGTTGTTGATGTCGCTGCGGGGGTGATGGAATTCGATCAGTTGGTGTCATGGTTCAACGACAGACTTGATCGACAGTGATCCGGCGCTGAACCTGTTCGCGCCCCAAAGAAAAATGCCCCGGCGCTGACCGGGGCATTTTTGATTTTACTGGTCTCATGCGGGTTCAGTGCGCGTGGCCCTTGTCCCAGTCGGACCGTTTGGGCAGCGTTTCGAACGTGTGTTCGGGCGGCGGCGACGGCAGCGTCCATTCCAGGGTGTCGGCGTATTCGTTCCAGTAATTGTTTTCGGTGATCTTCTTGCCATAGCGCAGGGTATAGAACACCACGCCGATGAAGAAGATGAACGAGGCGAACGACAGGAACGCGCCAAGAGACGACACGTAGTTCCAATAGGCGAACGCCTCGGGGTAGTCGATATAGCGGCGCGGCATGCCCTGACGGCCCAGGAAATGCTGCGGGAAGAACGTCAGGTTCGCGCCGATGAACATCATCCAGAAGTGCAGCTTGCCCGCCCATTCCGGGTATTGCCGCCCCGACATCTTGCCGATCCAGTAATAGACCCCGGCAAAGATGCAGAACACCGCGCCCAGGCTCATCACATAGTGGAAGTGGGCGATCACATAATAGGTTTCGTGATAGGCCCGGTCCACCGCTGCCTGCGACAGCACAACGCCGGTCACGCCGCCCACGGTGAACAGGAACAGGAACCCGAACGCCCAAAGCATCGGTGTCTTGAATTCAACCGACCCGCCCCACATGGTGGCGATCCAGCTGAACACCTTGATACCGGTTGGCACCGCGATGAACATCGTGGCCAGCATGAAATAGCTTTGCTGACGCAGGCTCATCCCCACGGTGTACATGTGGTGCGCCCAGACCACGAAGCCCAGCACCCCGATGGCGACCATCGCATAGACCATCGGCAGATAGCCAAAGATCGGCTTGCGCGAAAAGGTCGAGATGACATGGCTGATGATACCGAAACCCGGAATGATGATGATATAGACTTCCGGGTGGCCGAAAAACCACAGGATGTGCTGGTAAAGGATCGGATCGCCGCCGCCCGCAGGCTGAAAGAACGTCGTGCCGAAGTTGCGGTCGGTCAGCAGCATGGTGATGGCGCCGGCCAGAACCGGCAGCGCCAGCAGAATCATCCAGGCGGTGACAAAGATCGACCAGGCAAACAGCGGCACCTTGTGCAGCGTCATGCCCGGCGCGCGCATGTTCAGGAAGGTGGTGATCATGTTGATCGCGCCCAGGATCGACGATGCCCCCGAAAGGTGCACGGCGAAAATCGCCAGATCCATCGACATGCCCGGTTCATTGGTGGACAAGGGCGGATACAGCACCCAGCCAACCCCAGACCCAAGCTGCCCGTCACCGCCCGGCGTCAACACCGAGGCCACGGCCAGCGAGGTGCCCGCGACATACATCCAGTAGGAAAGGTTGTTCATCCGCGGGAACGCCATGTCGGGCGCGCCGATGTGCAACGGCATGAAATAGTTGCCAAATCCGCCGAAAAGCGCGGGGATCACCACGAAGAACATCATCAGGATACCGTGCGCGGTAACGATGACGTTCCACAAATGCCCGTTCGGCGTACAATCCCCAACCGCCTGCGCGGTCATGCGCGCCCCTTCCAGGCACATGTACTGAACACCGGGGTTCATCAGTTCCATGCGCATGTAAACGGTAAACGCGACCGATATCAGCCCCACCGCACCGGCGGTAAAGATGTACAGGATCCCGATATCCTTGTGGTTGGTTGACATGAACCAGCGCGTGAAAAACCCGCGCTTGTCATGGTCGGTGTCGTGACCATGGATGGCTGCATCGGCCATGGATTGCTCCCATTCCCTTGTTTAGGCCCGTCTCGTGCAGGGCGCACGGCGGGATTTGCATCTCATGTTTTAGTGTCAGCGCGGGCGGGGGGCAATCACGGATCACACACCGGGGCGTGAAAAATTGACACAGGTCAAGATGGGCGGATGTGCCGCAGGTGGCGGTCAGCCCCGCAGATCGCCGCCCGCCATGCCACGGGCGGCAAAGACGGGTGCGAAGGTCTGGCGCAGCGCGCTGTCGAGATCCTGCATCGCCACCGGCAACCCCAGATCGACCAGGCTGGTGACACCATGATCGCGGATGCCGCAGGGTACGATGCCGTCAAAATGGCCAAGGTCGGGTTCCACGTTGATCGACAGCCCGTGAAAGCTGACCCAGCGGCGCAGCTTGACGCCGATCGCGGCGATCTTGTCGTCATGCGGGGTGCCGTCGGGCAGGGGCGGTTTGTCGGGGCGCGCCACCCAGACACCGACGCGCCCGTCGCGCACCCCGGCGCTGATGTTGAAGGTGGCAAGGGCCGCGATCACCCAATCCTCCAGCGTGGCGACGAACCGGCGCACGTCGCGGCCCCTTTGGTTGAGGTCCAGCATCACATAGACCACCCGCTGCCCAGGCCCATGATAGGTGTATTGCCCGCCCCGCCCGGCGGTGAACACCGGGAAACGGTCGGGGTCGGTCAGGTCGGCGCGCCGTGCGCTGGTGCCGGCGGTATAAAGGGGGGGATGTTCGACCAGCCAGATCGCCTCGGGCGCGGCACCTCGGGCAATCAGGCCCGCGCGTTCCTCCATCGCCGCCAGCGCGTCGGGGTAGGGAACCAGACCGGGTGCGGCGTGCCATTCGACAAAAGCCGTTCCCCGGCCCGGTTCGAGTATGGGAAGCAGACATTCTTGCAGCAGCGGCATTCGGTTCATCCCGGATTGATCAGAAGACAATGACAGGAAGGTCAGGCGGATTTCAACCGCCACGATGACCATGGCGCTGTTGCCGGGGGGGGCAGGCGTTGGCCGGGCCCGCAGGACCGATTTCTGATGGGGCACGTTTTCCCTCTTCACATCCGGAAGGCGGTTGGCTAAGAGGCGGCAGTCGGTCATGTGCGGTCGTGGCGGAATTGGTAGACGCGCAGCGTTGAGGTCGCTGTGGGGTAACACCCGTGAAGGTTCGAGTCCTTTCGACCGCACCACTTTCCCTGTGCGTTGATCGGCAAATCCGCTTTTTATTTCCGTTTCGGGCGGTTGCGGCCAGTTGGTGAACATTGGCGGCATAACATTGCCGGCATAACATTGTTGGTGGCGCATTTCTGACCCCGTGACCGAAACGAACATGAACGCCTTTATTGGCGCGGTTCACCGCCTGGTTCCTGCTGGCCCAGTGCCTGACCGAACCGCGCGGCGCCAAATGTTGTGCCGGTGATTGCGCCGTTTTTGCTGACCTCTATTGTAGGGGCAGGGGGGGAATCGCATGACCTTGCAATCCTTGTTCGGGCGTTTTCGCGAACGCCTCTGGGTGCGCCCGACCATCTACGGGGTTGCGGCGGTCGCGCTGGTGGGGCTGGCGCGGCTGTCGGATGTTCTGATCCCGCTGCCCGACGCCCTGCCCATGGTGTCCCCGGAAACCACCGAAAAGCTGCTGACCGTTCTTGCCAGCACCATGCTGGCGGTGGCCTCCTTTGCCGTGGCCTCGATGCTGTCGGCCTATTCCGCTGCGACGACCGGGTCATCGCCGCGCACCTTCAAGCTGGTGCTGGCTGATGACATCTCGCAATCGGCCCTATCCAGCTTCGTGGGGGCGTTCATTTTCGCGGTCATCGGCGTGCTGGCCAGCCGCGAAGCGGGGCTGGAGGCGACGGGGCAGCGCGCGCTCTTCGCAATGACCATCGCGATATTCGTCTGGGTTATCGGTACCTTCGTGCGCTGGACGGATTCGATCGCGCGGCTTGGGCGGATGGGGTCCAACATCTCGCGGGTCGAGGATGCCGCGCAGGCCGCGCTACTGGAGGATTGCCGCGCGCCGGGGCTTGGCGGCGTTCCCCTGTCCGCTGGGGTCCAGCCCCAGGGCCGCCCCGTCGGCCATCCGGCGCGGATCGGATATGTCCGCAACATCGACATGGCGCGATTGCAGGCGCTGGCCGAGGCCGCCGATACCACGGTCAGCGTTGCGGCGCGGCCCGGCGCATTTGTCTGGCCAGACCGGGCGCTGATCGTCGTGCCCAAGGATGTGCAGATAGACGAGGACGCGCTTTGCGAAGCCTTCGATATCGGGGCAGAGCGCAGCTTTGCGAGGGATCCGCGCTACGGGATGATCGTTCTGGGAGAGATCGCCTCACGCGCATTGTCGCCGGGCATCAACGATCCGGGTACGGCGATCGGGGTGATTGATACGGTGCACCGGATGGTCTGGGTGCGGGCCGAGATGATGACGACGACGCCGGAAATCCGGTTTGACCGGGTGCAGGTGCCACGACTGTCTGTCGAGGATCTGCTGGCGGATGTGTTCATCCCGCTGGCGCGCGAGGGGGCCGGCACTGTCGAGGTGGCCGAACGGTTGCAACGCGCGCTTTCGGCCCTGCGGGACGGCTGCGGGGATATGGAGACGGCGCAGGCGGCCGCCCGCCTGGGGGTGGATGCGCTGGCGCGCGCGCGCGCGGCGCTGCAACACGGCGCCGACATCACACGGGTCGAGGGTGCCGCGCGTGGCGAGGGGGGCTTGCTTTCCGATCGCTCCAAGCCGCACACTGCCCCATAAAGACCTCTCCCGTTGATCAGGATTCTGCCATGACCTTCACCCCGTCCACCTATGATCCCTATGATTTTGCCAACCGTCGCCATATCGGCCCGTCCAGGCCGGAAATGGCCGAGATGCTGGCGGCGATGGGGCTGGACAGCCTTGAGGCATTGATTGACGAGACGGTTCCCGAAAGCCTGCGCCAATCCGATCCGCTGGCATGGCCGCCCCTGTCGGAACACGCGCTGCTTGACCGGATGCGCGCGGTCGCCAAACGCAACCGGGTGTTGATATCGCTGATCGGTCAGGGCTATTACGGCACTGTAACACCGCCCGCGATCCAGCGGAATATACTGGAAAATCCGGCGTGGTACACCGCCTATACCCCCTATCAGCCCGAAATCGCGCAGGGGCGGCTTGAGGCGCTTTTGAATTTCCAGACCATGGTCGCCGATCTGACCGGCCTGCCCATCGCCAACGCCTCGCTGCTTGACGAGGCGACGGCCTGCGCCGAGGCGATGACCATGGCCGAGCGCGTGGCGAAGTCGAAAGCGCGCGGTTTCTTCGTGGATGAAAACTGCCACCCGCAGAATATCGCCGTGATCCGCACCCGTGCCGAACCTCTGGGAATATCCGTCACCGTTGGGCCGGTCGAGGCGCTCGATCCCGCCACCGTCTTTGGCGCGATCTTTCAGTATCCCGGCACCTATGGCCATGTGCGCGACTTTTCGGATGCTGTCGCGGCCCTGCATGACGAAAAGGCGGTGGCGATCATGGCGACGGATCTGCTGGCGCTGACCATGCTGCGCGAACCGGGCGCGATGGGGGCCGATATCGCGGTGGGATCGGCGCAGCGTTTTGGCGTGCCGCTGGGCTATGGCGGGCCGCATGCGGCCTTCATGTCGTGCCGGGATGAGTACAAGCGCGCCATGCCGGGGCGGATCGTGGGTGTTTCGGTCGATGCGCGCGGGCACCGGGCCTATCGGCTGTCGCTGCAAACCCGCGAACAGCATATCCGGCGCGAGAAAGCCACCTCGAACGTGTGCACCGCGCAGGCGCTTCTGGCGGTGATGGCGTCGTTCTATGCGGTGTTTCATGGCCCGATGGGGCTGCGCGCCATCGCCGAGCGGGTGCATTTCAACGCCGTGCGCCTGGCCAAGGCGCTGCGCGCGGCCGGCGCGGTGGTGTCGCCCGATGCGTTTTTCGACACGATCACCGTCGAGGTCGGCGTGGGGCAGGCGGGGATTCTGGCCGCGGCAGAACAGCGTGGCATCAACCTGCGCCGTATCGGCACGCGCCGGGTGGGCATATCGGTGGATGAAACCACGAATGCGGATGTGATCGCGCGCGTGCTGGCGGCCTTTGGCAGCACCGATCCCGCGCCGGTCGAGGTGGGCCTTGGTTTTCCCGAAAGCCTGCTGCGCGAAAGCGATTATCTGACCCATCCGGTCTTTCACATGAACCGCGCCGAATCCGAGATGATGCGCTACATGCGCCGCCTCTCGGACCGCGATCTGGCGCTGGACCGGGCGATGATCCCGCTGGGATCGTGCACGATGAAGCTGAACGCCGCCGCCGAAATGGCGCCGATCACCTGGCCGGAGTTTTCGGCGCTGCACCCCTACGCGCCCGCCGATCAGGCGCAGGGCTATGCCGAGGTGATCGCCGACCTTTCTGAAAAGCTATGCGAGATAACCGGTTACGACGCGATGTCGATGCAACCCAA
>JACIYW010000047.1 GCA_014359745.1 Paracoccaceae bacterium
GATGAAACTGATGTCATTGCCACGCACCTTGCGCAGCCGCGCCACATCGGCCCCGACCATTTCCTGATCCAGATAGGTCACCGATCCCGTCACCGTCGCACTTTCGGGCAACAGCGCCACGGTGGACAGCGCCGTCACCGATTTGCCCGACCCGCTTTCGCCCACCAGCGCCACGGTTTCGCCCTTGCCGACGGTGAACGACACATTGCGCACCGCGCGCACGTCCCGGCCATCCTGCCGGAAACTGACCGACAGATCCCTGACCTCCAGCACCGGCTTCATGAAAAGGTCTTTCGCGGATCGAAGGCGTCGCGCACCCCCTCGAATATGAACACCATCAGCGACAGCATGATCGCGAAGGTGAAAAAGGCGGTGAACCCCAGCCACGGCGCTTGCAGGTTCTGCTTGGCCTGCAAGGTCAGTTCCCCCAATGAGGGCGCCGAAGCGGGCAGGCCGAACCCCAGGAAATCCAGCGCGGCCAGGCTGCCGATAGTGCCGGTGATGATGAACGGCAGAAAGGTCAGCGTGGCCACCATGGCATTGGGCAGCACATGGCGCACCATGATCACCGCGTTCGACACCCCCAGCGCCCGCGCCGCGCGCACATATTCGAAATTGCGCGCCCGCAGGAATTCGGCCCGCACCACCCCCACCAGCGAGGTCCAGCCAAACAGCACCATCAACCCCACCAGCAGCCAGAAATTCATCTGCCAGATCGCCGCCACGATGATGATGATGAACAGGCTTGGCGTCGATCCCCAAAGCTCGATCACCCGCTGAAAGATCAGGTCGGTCAGCCCGCCGAAATAGCCCTGCACCGCCCCCGCCGCGATCCCGATCACCGAGGTGATGAACGTCACCACCAGCGCGAACGCCACCGACAGGCGAAAGCCATAGATCACCCGCGCCGCCACATCGCGCGCGGTATCGTCGGTGCCCAGCAGATGCTCGGCATTGGGGGGAGAGGGCGCGGTCCCCTGAATATTGTTCACGGTGTTGAAGGAATAGGGGATCGGCGCCCAGACGATCCAGCCGGGCACCACCGCCACCCCGTCAACGCTGCCCGATTTGGCCTGTTCAAGCACCGCTTCGGGCGCATCAAGGCAGGCCGCGATGCCGCCGGTGCGGATCAGGCATTGCACCTCGATATCGCGGTAAACGGCTTCGGTGCGGAAATCGCCGCCAAAGGCGGTTTCGGGATAGAACTGCCGGAACGGGGTGTAATATTCACCGCGATAGCTGATCAGAAGCGGCTTGTCATTGGCCAGCAGCTCGGCAAACAGCGACAGGCCGAACAGGATGCTGAAAACGATCAGCGACCACAGCGCGCGCCGGTTCGCCTTGAAATTGCGCCAGCGCCGTTGGTTCAGCGTGGTGACGCGGCGCGGTTGGCTGGCGGGTTGGGGGGTGGCGGTGGCCATCGCTCAGGTCTCCCGCGTCTCGAAATCGATGCGCGGGTCGATCCAGACATACATCAGGTCCGAAACCAGCCCCATCGCCAGCCCGATCAGCCCAAAGATGAACAGCGTGCCAAAGATCACCGGATAATCGCGCGCCACCGCCGCCTCGAACCCCAGCCGCCCCAGACCATCCAGCGAAAAGATCGTCTCGATGATCAGCGATCCACCGAAAAACACCGAAACGAACACCGCCGGAAACCCGGCGATCACGATCAGCATGGCGTTGCGAAACACATGGCCGTAAAGCACCCGGTTTTCGGCCAGCCCCTTGGCCCGCGCGGTGATCACATATTGCTTCTTGATCTCTTCCATGAAGCTGTTCTTGGTCAAAAGCGTCAGCGTGGCAAAGGCCGATATGGTCGAGGCGAGCACCGGCAAGGTGATGTGCCAGAAATAATCCAGAACCTTGCCGATCACCGACAGCTCGGCGAAATTGTCCGATGTCAGGCCGCGCAGCGGAAACCAGCGAAAATAAGACCCCCCCGCGAACAGCACCAGCAACAGCACCGCGAACAGAAAGCCGGGAATGGCATAGCCGACGATGATCGCCCCCGATGTCCAGGTATCGAACGACGATCCGTCGCGCACCGCCTTGCGGATGCCCAGCGGGATCGAAATCAGATAGGCGATCAGCGTCGACCACAGCCCAAGCGATATCGACACCGGCAGCTTTTCCTTGACCAGATCGATCACGCTGATCGACCGGAAATAGCTTTGCCCGAAATCAAGGCGCATGTAATCCCAGATCATGTTGGCAAAGCGCGTCAGCGGCGGCTTGTCGAACCCGAACTGCTTTTCCAGATCGGCGATGAATTCGGGCGGCAGGCCACGCGCGCCCAGATAGCGGTCATCCGCCGCCATCGCCGAAGCCAAGGCGCCCGCATCACCGCCGCCGCCGATGGTCTGAAACACGTCGCCGCCGCCTTGCAGCCGCGCGATGATCTGTTCCACCGGCCCGCCGGGCACGAATTGCGTCAGGGTAAAATTGATGACCATGATCCCCAGCAACGTGGGGATGATCAACAACAGCCGCCGCAGGATATAGGCGCCCATCCCCGCCTACCGGATCGCGCCCGCAGCGCGCAGCGCTTGGGCCTTGTCGGCGTTGAACCACCAGAAATCGAGGTTGCCCAGCGCAAAGGGCGGCATGTTTTCCGGGTGTTCATACATGTCGTAATAGGCGACGGTGTGCACATCCTTGTACCATTGCGGCACCCAGAACCGCAGCGCCCGCAGCACCCGGTCAAGCGCATGGGTGGCGGTGACCAGCTCCGCGCGCGATCCGGCGGACAGAACCGCGTCGGTCAGCCGGTCCACCGCCTCGGATTTCAGGCCCATCTTGTTGAACGTCGATATATCGGCGGTTTCCGATCCGAAATACTGCTTCAACTCCGATCCGGGAATATACGTCATCCCCAGCGAATCGGTGATGATGTCGAAATCATAGCTGCGCTCGCGGTTGGTCATCTGCGCATTGTCCACCCGCGTGTTCATCGCATCGACGCCCAGCGCCCGCAGGTTTTCCACATAGGGGTTGATCACCCGGTCAAAGGTCTGGCTGTCGTTCAGAAATTCCACCCGCAGCTTTTCGCCCTGCGCGTTGCGCCGGATGCCGTCATCGCCAACCGGCCACCCCGCCTCATCCAGAAGGTTCGAGGCGCGGCGCAGGTTGCCACGGTCAAGCTGCCGCTTCCCCGATGTGGGCGCCATCACCGGCGGCTGATCCAGCACGCCGGACGGCAACAGATCGGCCAGCGGCCGCAACAGCGCCTCTTCCTCGGGCGATGGCAGGCCGGTCGCGGCCAGATCGGTGTTTTCCCAGAACGAATTGATCCGCTCGTAAAGCCCGTAAAACAGCTTTTCATTCGACCATTCGAAATTGAACATCAGCCCGATCGCCTCGCGCACACGCGGGTCTTGAAACTGTGGCCGCCGCAGGTTGAAGACAAAGCTTTGCCCGGTGGCGATACTGCCGTCGGGCAGTTCGCGCTTCAATACCTGCCCCGCCGCCACCGCCGGAAAATCATACCCGGTGGCCCAGAGGATCGATGACGCCTCGTTGCGGAACGTATAACTGCCACCCTTGAACCCCTCGAAAGCGGCGTTGTAATCGGCGTAATATTCCACCCGCAGCCGCTCGAAATTATAGCGCCCGACATTCATCGGCAAATCCCGCCCCCACCAGTCGGGGTTGCGGCGATAGACCAGCGTCTGGCCCACGTCCATGCGGTCCAGCACATAGGCCCCCGACCCCAGCAGCGGCTCCAGGCTCGATTCGCCGAAATCGCGGTTGTTGGCCTCATAGAACGCCTTGGAAAAGATCGGCAGCCCCCCCACCAAGGCGGGAAGATCGCGGGTCGGGAACCCGGCCTTGAAATCGTACCGCACCCGCAAAGGCCCCAGAACCGTGGCCGTTTCCACCTGCTGGCCCAACACCGCGCGAAAATCCGGCAGGCCCTTTTCCAGCAGGATGTCATAGGAAAACACCACATCCTCGGCGGTGATCGGCGTGCCGTCGGCAAACCGCGCCTCGGGGCGGATGTTGAAGATCACCCAGGATCGATCCTTGGGATATTCCAGCGTGGAACAGACCAGGCAATAGGATGCGCCGATCTCGTCGGCGGTGCTTTCCATCAGCGATTCGAAAAAGATCGACGCCAGCGCCCCGGCGCGGCCCTTGATCGTATAGGGGTTCATCGAATCGAACCCGCCAAAGGCCCAGACCGACATTTCGCCGCCCTTGGGCGCCTGCGGGTTCACATAGTCAAGATGTTCGAAATCCGCCGGATACCGCAGATCCCCGAAGGTAGAGATACCATGCGCAACGGTGATATCCTGTCCGTCCTGCGCATGGGCACGCGGGACCAGCGCCAACAGCAGGATCATCAGTGCGCACATGGCCCGGATGACCCGGCGGTGCCGCGCCGCGCCCTCGGTCAACACCAGCGCCTTTGCCTGCGTTCCTGCCCGTGGATTGCCCTGTCTGAACATCGGCCCGCATCGCTCCTTGGTTCGGGTGGCCCGGATCAGGCTAATCCACCCGTGGTCACGGCTTCAAGGTGCCAGTTCTGACAATGCAGCGATTTCACGCAATTTTCCGCGCGCGCGGCCCTGACGCCCCCGGCGACCGCCGCATGTGAAAACACCGCCCGAAGGCGGTGCTCATGGTTCCCGAACCTTACTCGCCGATCGTTTCCAGATAGGCAATCAGATTGGCGCGATCCTCGATCTTTTTCAGGCCGGCATAGCCCATCTTGGTGCCCGGCGCAAAATCCTTGGGGCTGGTCAGAAAGGCATTCAAACGGTCGGGCGTCCAGGTCTCATCGCTGGCGGCCAGCACCTCGGAATAGGCGAAACCCGGCATATCGCCCTCACCCCGGCCAACCACGCCGTAAAGGCTGGGCCCGGTGGCGTTCGCGCCTTCTTCCAGCTTGTGACAGGCGCGGCACTGGTTGAACACCTTTTCGCCCTTGGAAGGATCCGCAGAGGCGTAAACCTCGGCAAAGTCCGGCCCGGTGTCCTCAACCGCGGCGGCCTCTTCCGTGCCGGTGTCGATCACATAGGCTTGCTCTGCGCCTTCGCCATGTCCGCCGCCGGTGCGGTACAGCGATTCCGCCGCCCATGACCCCAGCAGAAACACCAGAAGCGACCCGCAAAGCGCGCCGAGTGTCTTGGTAACTGTCATCGTGTCGAACATGTCGCATCCCATCAGGCGTTAGGTTGCGGCTTTCTATCCGCTTCCACGTTCCGGTTTCAAGGTATACTTACCGCGACCAAATGCCCATTGGGTCAAGAAATGACGTAAAGAAAGGAACGCCATGACCGGTCGCATCGCTTTTCAGGGGGAACCGGGGGCCTATTCGCATCAGGCCTGCCGCCAGGCCCGGCCGGGATTCGAGGCGCTGCCCTGCCGCACCTTCGAGGACGCGATAGAGGCCGTGCGCCGCAAAGAGGCCGATCTGGCGATGCTGCCGGTGGAAAATTCTACCTATGGACGGGTGGCCGATATCCACTCGCTGCTGCCCGAAAGCGGGCTGCACATCATCGACGAGGCCTTCGTGCGGGTGCATATCAACCTGCTCGCCGTGCCCGGCACCCCCCTGCGCGATGTAAAACGCGCCATGAGCCATACGGTGCTTCTGGGCCAGTGCCGCGAATTCCTGCGCGAACACGGGCTGGAAACCGTGATCGGGGCCGATACCGCCGGTTCGGCGCAGCAGGTGGCGCAAATCGGCGACCCCGCGCTGGCGGCGCTGGCCTCGGAACTGGCGGGCGAAATCTACGGGCTCGACGTGCTCGCCCGCCATATCGAGGACAAATCGAACAACACCACCCGTTTCCTGATCATGTCGCGCGATGCCGATCTGACCCGGCGCGGCGATGCCGGAATGATGACCAGTATCATGTTCCGCGTGCGCAACATCCCCGCCGCGCTTTACAAGGCGATGGGCGGCTTTGCCACCAACGGCGTGAACATGACCAAACTTGAAAGCTACATGGTCGGCGGTTCCTTCACCGCCACACAGTTCTACGCCGATATCGAAGGCCACCCCGACGACCATAACGTGCAGCTTGCGCTTGATGAACTGCGCTATTTCACCACCTCGCTGAACCTGCTCGGCGTCTATCCGGCGGATCGCCAACGGCGCTGACGCGGGCGCGCCCGACCCGGTCCGCCCCCATGACTGCACAAACGCCCTGACTGCACAAACGCCCTTTCTCATCCTCTCGAAAAAAATACTCATCTCCCACGCCCGCCCGCCAGCGCCGCATGACGGGAAAAGCCCCGCCCTCGCCCGGCATGCAGGGGGGTTGGCAAGCGCGCGCGCTTCGCGCTATGAGGGGCCAAACCGCAGGAGGGCCGGGTGAGCAACCCAGAAAGTTTCATCGACGAAGTGACCGAAGAGGTCCGCCGCGACAAGATGTTCGCCCTGATGCGTCGTTATGGCTGGATTCCGGTGCTGATCGTGGTCCTCGCCGTCGGCGGCGCCGCGATCAACGAATGGAACAAGGCCCGCAACCGCGAAGATGCGCGCGCTTATGGCGACGCCTTGCTCGCGGCCCTCGGCACCGAAGACGCGCGGGCCCGCGCCGATGCGCTTGCGGCCCTCGCCACCGATGGCGACCGCGCCGCCATCGCGGGGTTCCTGGCCGCCACCGCCGCGCAACAGGCCGGCGACACCGCCGCCGCGCTGGCCGAACTTGCCACCCTCGCCGACGACAATTCCCTGCCGCAAAGCTATCGCCAGCTTGCCATCCTCAAGCGGGTGGTGATCGGCGGCACCGACCTGCCGCTCGATGAACGCCGCGCCGCGCTGCAACAGCTTGCAACCCCCGGTCAGGCCTACCGCCCGATGGCCATGGAACAACTGGCGCTCCTCGATATCGAGGCGGGCAACCGCGACGCGGCAATAACCCGCCTGCACGATATCCTGAAGGAACCCAACATATCTGCGGCCTTGCAGCAACGGGTTTCTCAGGCGATTGTGGCGCTTGGCGGCGAGATTACATCGGGTTGAGGCAGCGGCGGCGAAAACGCCGCCCAAAGGGCCGCCATACGGGGGGCGGGCACAGCAATGGCAGGAATGGCGATGCGCAGTATCTGGATCTTGGCGCCCATACTGTTACTGGCCGCCTGCACCCCGCGTGAGGAAATCCTGACGGGAGAGCGGGTCGGCCTGCGCGAGGTGCTGCAAGACCCGCTCAACCGGGGCGCCGCGTCCGATACCAAACCCACCCCGCCACGGCCCCTGACCCTGCCCGCGCCGCAGGTCAACGCCGACTGGACGCATCGCAACGGCAGCCCGTCCCATCGCATCACCCAGCCCGCGCTGGCCCGGACCCTGTCGCAGATCTGGTCGGTGGATATCGGCCGTGGCGATGCGCGCCAGCGCCGCATCACCGCCGACCCGGTGGTGGCCGGGGGGCGGGTGTTCACACTTGATGCGCACACTCTTGTGACCGCCGTCTCAACCGATGGCACGGTCTTGTGGACGCGCGATCTGTCGCAAACGCTGGGGCTTTCGGCCAATGTGTCGGGGGGGGGACTGGCCTTTGGCGACGGCAGGCTTTTCGTCACCACGGCGTTGCGCACCCTCTCGGCGCTTGATCCGGCCACCGGCACGGTGATCTGGACACAGGAATTCGACGCGCCCGTCACCGCCCCGCCGACGGTTCTGGACGGGTCTGTCTATGTCGTGGCAAGCGACGCCAGCGCCTGGGCGATCGATACGCAGAACGGCCGGGTGCGCTGGCAACTGCCGGGCACGCCCACCGATTCCTCGCTGGTGGGCGGCGCATCGCCCGCCGTGACCGACCGGCTGGTGATCTTTCCCTTCGCCTCGGGCGAGGTGGCGGCGGCGCTGCGCCGCGCCGGGGTGCGGATCTGGGGCACCTCTGTCGCGGGCAAGCGGCGCGGGCGGGCATGGTCCAACGTCTCGGGGATCACCGGCGATCCGGTGATTGCGGGCGATACCGTTTTCGTCGGCAGCCAAAGCGGGCGGGTCGTCGCGCTGCGCCTGGCCGATGGCGAACGCATCTGGACCGCGACCGAAGCCGCCTACAACCCGGTCTGGCCGGTGGATACCGCCGTTTTCCTGATTTCGGACGAGGGGCGGCTTGTGCGCCTTGACGCCAGAACCGGCGCGGTTGTCTGGGCACAGCAATTGCCGAATTTCATTCCCGCCGGTTTCAGCCTGAACCCGTTCAGGAAAAAAGACCGTCGCGGCCCGGTCTATGGCCATTTCGGCCCGGTGCTGGCGGGCGGGCGGCTGATCGTTGCCTCGGCGGATGGGAAGCTGCGGTCTTTCGATCCCGATTCGGGTGCGCTGATCTCGGAGCTGGCCCTGCCCGCCGGTGCGGCCGCCAATCCGGTGGTGGCCGGTCAGGTGCTTTACATCGTCACCGCGAACGGCAAGCTTGCCGCTTTCCGTTAGGACGCGGGCGGTGTAAAGGGGCCTTTGCGCGGCCTTCTGGTGCTGGTCGCGCCAGGAGATACCGATGACCTTGACCCTTGCCATTGTCGGCAGGCCCAACGTGGGCAAGTCCACCCTGTTCAACCGTCTGGTCGGCAAACGTCTGGCGCTTGTCGATGATCAGCCCGGCGTCACCCGCGACCTGCGCGAGGGGGCGGCGCGGCTGGGCGATCTGAAATTCACCGTGATCGACACGGCCGGGCTGGAAGAAATCACCGATGACAGCCTTCAGGGCCGGATGCGGCGCCTGACCGAACGCGCCGTCGATATGGCCGACGTGTGCCTGTTCCTGATTGACGGGCGCGCGGGCGTGCTGGCCGCCGATCAGGTCTTTGCCGAGATTCTGCGCCGCAAGAACGCGCACGTGATCCTTGGCGTCAACAAGGCCGAAGGCCGCGCCGCCGAATCCGGCCTGATCGACGCCTACGCGCTGGGTCTGGGCGAACCGCTGGCCCTGTCCGCCGAACATGGCGAGGGGATGGAAGACCTCTATCAGATGCTGCGCCCGCTGGCCGATGCCTTCGACGCCCAGGCGATCGACGACAGCCCCGACGTGGATGTCGAGGTAGACGCCGACACAACCGACCCCGACAGCCACGCCCCCACCGATGCCAAACCGATGCAGATCGCGGTGATCGGGCGGCCCAATGCCGGCAAATCGACGCTGATCAACAAGATCGTCGGCGAAGACCGGCTTCTGACCGGCCCCGAGGCCGGGATCACCCGCGACGCGATATCGCTGCGCACGGTCTGGGATGGCACCCCGGTGCGCATTTTCGACACCGCCGGCATGCGCAAACGCGCCAAGGTGCAGGAAAAGCTGGAAAAGCTGTCGGTTTCGGATGGCCTGCGCGCGGTGAAATTCGCCGAAGTCGTGGTGGTGCTTCTGGATGCCGATATCCCGTTCGAACAACAGGATCTGCGCATCGCCGATTTCGCCGAAACCGAAGGGCGCGCGGTGGTCATCGCCGTCAACAAATGGGATCTGGAACCCGAAAAACAGGCCAAGTTGAAACGCCTGCAAGAAGAATTCACCCGCCTGTTGCCGCAACTGCGCGGCGCGCCGCTGGTCGCGGTCTCGGCGCTGACGGGCAAGGGGCTTGACCGGCTGCATGACGCGGTGGTGCGCGCGCATGACGTCTGGAACCGCCGGGTCACGACCGCCCGCCTCAACCAATGGCTCGCCGTGATGACAGAGGCGCACCCACCCCCCGCGCCGGGCGGCCGCCGCTTGAAACTGCGCTACATGACGCAGGTCAAAACCCGCCCGCCGGGCTTCGTTCTGATGTGCTCGCACCCCGAAAAGCTGCCCGAAAGCTATCGCCGCTATCTGATCAACGGCCTGCGCGAGGCGTTCGACATGCCCGGCACGCCGATGCGCCTGACGCTGCGCTCTCAATCCGATCAGAACCCCTTCAAGGACCGCAAGAAGGTCGGCCCCTCGAAGCTGCGCAAACACATCGGCAAGCGGAACGAGGGCTGACCGGCCGGAACGCGCCGCCGCGCGGGTGTATGTACAAATGACATACACTATATGTACGCGATATGTACGGCCCAAATCCCGTGAAACGGGGGGCCGGGCATTTTGACAGGGTTCGGGAATAGGCGCGATGGCATTGCCGGTTCAAAAACAGATCACCTATTGGGGCATCGCCGCGGTGGTGCTGATGATAACGCTATGGTTGCTGGGTGGCGTTATCCTGCCGTTCATCGTTGGCGGCGCCATCGCCTATCTCCTCGACCCGGTCGCCGACCGGCTGGAGCGGCTGGGCCTTAGCCGGGTGATGGCCACGGTGGTCATTTCGGTTGTTGCGGTGCTGGTATTCGTGCTGCTGGCGCTTCTGGTGGTGCCGCTGATCGTGCAGCAAGGCGTGCAGCTTTTCAACGCGGCCCCGGATATCTTCAAGCAATTTCAGGTGTTTGTCGACGCGCGCTTTCCCCGGCTTCTGGATGAGGGCAGCGCGGTGCGCGATGCGCTTGCGGGGGTGGGCGAAACGATCAAATCGCAGGGCGCCGAGGTGGTCAACGGCCTGCTGACCTCGGTCAAAAGCGTGGTTTCGGGCATCATCTTTGTGGTCGTGGTGCCGGTCGTGACCTTCTATCTGCTGCTTGACTGGGATCGGATGGTCGCGAATATCGATGGCTGGCTGCCCGTCGATCACCGCGAAACCATACGCCACCTTGCCCGCGAGGTGGATAGGGCGCTGGCCGGATTCGTGCGCGGGCAGGTTTCGGTATGCGTTATCTTGGGGCTTTTCTATGCGCTGTCACTAATGCTGGTAGGTCTGCAATATGGCTTGGCCATTGGCGCGTTGGCGGGGCTGATCTCCTTCATCCCCTATGTCGGCAGTATTGTCGGCGGGGTTCTTGCGATCGGGCTGGCGTTGTTTCAGTTCTGGGGGTCGCCCCTCTGGATCGGGCTGGTCATCGTGATCTTTGCCGCCGGGCAGTTCATTGAAGGCAATATCCTGACACCGAAACTGGTCGGCGGGTCGGTCGGGTTGCACCCGGTCTGGCTCTTGTTCGCGCTGTCGGCGTTCGGCACCCTCTTTGGGTTCGTGGGGATGCTGGTCGCGGTGCCGCTGGCCGCCACCCTGGGGGTTCTGGCGCGCTTTGCGCTGGCACAGTACCTGTCGGGGCGGCTTTATCGCGGCCTTGACGATTCCGGGGATGACGCGGCGTGAGGGATGGTCAGATCCCCCTCACCCTGCCCACCGCCGAGGCCCTGGGCCGCGCCGATTTCTTCGTGTCGCCGGCCAATGCGCTGGCGCTTGCCAGCGTCGATGACTGGCGCGCCTGGCCGCAGGGCAAGCTGTTGATCGTCGGGCCAGAGGGGGCGGGAAAGACCCATCTGGCGCAGGTCTGGGCGGCGGAGGCGGGCGCGCGGATCATTGCCGCCAGGGATTTGCAGGGCGTTGATATCGCGGCCTTTCCCGGCGCCGCCCGCGTCGTGGTCGAAGATGCCGACAGCGCGGTGCCCGCGGCGGATCACGCGCTTTTGCACCTGCACAACCATGTGCTGGCCGGGGGCGGGCGCCTGTTGCTGACCGCGCGCCGGGGCGCGCGGCACTGGCCGATCGGCCTGCGCGATCTGGCCAGCCGCATGCAGGCCACCACCGCCACGATTCTGAACGCCCCCGACGATGCGCTGCTGTCTGCGGTGCTGGTCAAGCTGTTTACCGATCGCCAGATAACGGTGTCGCCGCTGCTGATCGCCTATCTGGTCAGCCGCATGGAACGTTCGCTTGCGTCTGCGCGCCAACTGGTTGCGGTGCTTGATGAACGCGCCCTGGCGCGGGGCGGCCCGATCAGCCGGGCGCTGGCCGCCGAGGTGCTGGACACCCTTGCGGCTGGCCTGCAATGAATGTCATTGTCATGTTACATAATCGATTGATAACGCGCCCATGAACCCAGCGAATTTCCTTGAAGCCCCGCTTCCCCGCCCGCAAACGCTCGCCGATATCGATATCGCCGGGCCCGGCCGTTTCATGAACCGCGAATTGTCGTGGCTCAACTTCAACTGGCGGGTGCTGGAAGAGGCGCGCAACCCCCGCGTGCCGCTCTTGGAACGGGTGCGGTTCCTGTCGATCTCGGCCACCAACCTGGATGAATTCTATACCGTGCGCGTGGCGGGCCTGCGCGAACTGGCGCGCGCGGGCCACACGACCCCCGCCGCCGATGGGCTTAGCCCGGCGGAACAACTGGTGCTGATCAACGCCGCCGCGCGCGACCTGATGCAGGCGCAAACCGATGCCTGGTCATCGCTCAAGGCCGAGGTAGAGGCGGCGGGTATCGTGCTGCTGACCGCGCAGAACCTTTCGGCCGAAGACCGGGTGCATCTGCGCGAACAGTTCCTGTCCAAGGTGTTCCCGGTGCTGTCGCCGCTTGCGATCGATCCGGCCCACCCGTTCCCGTTCATTCCCAACACCGGGTTCTGCCTGGCCCTGCAACTGGAAAGAACCAGCGATCACAGGTCTTTGCAGGCGCTGTTGCCGATCCCCCAGCAGATCGACCGTTTCATCCGCCTGCCCGACAATGGCGATGGCCAGGTGCGGGTGCTGCCGCTGGAAGATACGCTGATGCTGCATCTGGGCGCGCTGTTTCCCGGTTATGAGGCGCGGGGAAGCTGTGCGTTCCGGGTGCTGCGCGACAGCGACCTTGAGGTAGAGGACGAGGCAGAGGATCTGGTCCGCGAATTCGAGGTAGCGTTGAAGCGCCGCCGCCGGGGCGAGGTGATCCGCCTCAAGATATCCGCGGGCGCCCCCGCCGACCTGCGGCGCCTGATCATGCATGAATTGCGCGTAACCGAAGATGAGGTGATCGAGGTGCGCGGCCTTCTGGGCATTGCCGACCTCAAGGAACTGGTGCTCGACAGCCGCCGCGATCTGCTCTGGCCATCCTTCACGCCGCGCACCCCCGAACGGGTCAAGGATAACGGCGGCGACATGTTCGCGGCGATCCGGCAAAAGGATATGCTGCTGCACCACCCCTATGAAACCTTCGACATGGTGGTGCGTTACCTGGAACAGGCGGCGCGCGATCCCAACGTGCTGGCGATCAAGCAAACCCTTTACCGCACCTCGCGCGACAGCCCGATCGTGGCAGCACTCTGCGAGGCGGCCGAGGCCGGCAAATCCGTGACCGCGCTGGTGGAACTCAAGGCCCGCTTTGACGAGGCCGCGAACATCCAGCAATCGCGCCGCCTGGAACGGGCGGGCGCGCATGTGGTTTACGGCTTCATCCATTACAAGACCCACGCCAAGATCAGCACCGTGGTCCGGCGCGAGGATGACAACCTTGTCACCTACACCCATTACGGCACCGGCAACTATCACCCGATCACCGCGCGCATCTATACAGACCTGTCGCTTTTCACCTGCGACCCGGCGCTGGGGCGCGATGCCACCAAGGTGTTCAACTATCTGTCCGGCTATGCCCAGCCCGAGGGGCTGGAAAACCTGGCGATTTCGCCGCTTACCCTGAAACCCCGGCTGATAGAGATGATCCACGCCGAGGCGGGCCACGCGAAGGCCGGGCGCCCCGCGCAGATATGGGCCAAGATGAACGCCCTGATCGAACCCGAGGTGATCGACGCGCTTTACGAGGCCAGCCAGCAGGGCGTGCGCATCGATCTGGTGATCCGCGGCATCTGCGGCCTGCGCCCCGGCGTGGTGGGGTTAAGCGAGAATATCCGCGTCAAATCCATCGTCGGGCGGTTTCTGGAACATTCGCGCATCGTCTGTTTCGGCAATGGCGGCGGGCTGCCGTCGAAACGGGCGCGTGTCTATATCTCATCGGCCGACTGGATGGGCCGCAACCTGAACCGCCGGGTTGAAACGCTGGTGGAATGCCGCAACGACACGGTAAAAGAACAGATCATGAGCCAGATCATGGCCGCCAATCTGGCCGACGAGGCGCAAAGCTGGGTGATGCATCCGGATGGCAGCTTTGTGCGCACCCTGCCCGAAGGTGACGGGGCGCTGTTCAACTGTCATCGGTTCTTCATGGAAAACCCGTCGCTTTCGGGCCGGGGAACCGCGGGGGCCAAGGATGTGCCGCGCCTGACGCATTCGCGCGATTGACGCGGCGGGCCTATGGCGGCATGGTCTGCCCGAAACCTGACCCGGAGGACAGATGACCCAAACCGCACCTGACGGCGCGCTTGTTCGGGCTGATGACTGGGGGCCGTTCGGGCGGCCGCTGTTCAACGATCCCGAATCGCGCGCGCTCAGCCGGGTGGGGATTGTCGATGTCGGGTCAAATTCGGTCCGCTTGGTGGTGTTCGATGGCGCCGCCCGGTCACCCGCCTATTTCTACAACGAAAAGATCCTGTGCGGTCTGGGGGCGGGGCTGGCGGAAACCGGCCTCCTGAACCCCGAGGGGCGCAAGCGCGCGCTGGCCGCGCTGCACCGTTTCGCGCTTCTGGCCGAGGGGATGGGCATCGCGCCCCTGACCGCTGTCGCCACCGCCGCGGTGCGCGAGGCGCGCGACGGCGACGCCTTTCGGCACGAGGTGCAGGAAAAGACCGGGCTTGACCTGTGGGTCATCGACGGCGCGGAAGAGGCGCGGCTGGCGGCGCAGGGTGTGTTGCTGGGCTGGCCGGAAGCCGAAGGGCTGGTGTGCGATATCGGCGGATCGTCGCTGGAACTGGCGGTGGTGGGCAAGGCGGGGTGGGCGGGGGGGTGGGCGCGCGCTGCACCGCGCCGCTGGGTCCGTTCCGTTTGCAGAAGGTGCGCGGCGGTCGCAAGGGCCTCAAGACGCATATCCGCGCGATACTGGAAGACATGCACGCCCAACTTGGCGCCCATCACGACCGGCTGTATCTGGTGGGCGGATCGTGGCGGGCGATTGCGCGGCTGGATATGGAACGGCGCAATTACCCGCTAAGGGTGCTGCATGAATACCGCATGCCGACCAACGCGATTCTAAGCACGGTCAAATGGATCGGCGAAAACGATCTGGCAACGCTGCGCAGCAAATCCGGCGTATCGGCCGAACGGATGGCGCTTGTGCCGCTGGCCGCACAGGTGCTGCGGCAACTGGTGCGCACCTTTCGCCCGGCCGAAATAGACGTCTCGTCCTATGGTATGCGCGAGGGGCTGCTTTACGAACAGATGCCGCCGCGCCTGCGCGCCCGCGATCCGCTGATCGAGGCGTGCCGTTTCGCCGAAGTGACCAGCGCGCGGGTGCCGGGGGCGGGGCGGCGGCTGTATGATTTCCTGATTCCGCTTTACCGCAATGTCAGCCCGGCCCGCCTGCGGATCATAAAGGCCGCCTGCCTGCTCCACGATGTGACCTGGCGCGCGCATCCCGATTACCGGGCCGAGGCCTGTTTCGACAATGTGACCCGCGCCAACCTGTCGGGGCTGGACCATCACGAACGGGCGTTTCTGGGGTTGGCGCTGCTGCATCGCTACAAGAACAACCGCAACGACGCGCGGATGGAACCCGTGTTCCGCATGCTCGCCCCGCGTGAGGTGCAGGATGCCGAGGTTCTGGGCAAGGCGCTGCGTTTTGGCGCGATGCTGTCGCCGAACGCACCCGGCGATGTGGCCGAACTGCGCTTTTTCCCGCGCCGCAAGGTGCTGGAACTTGTCTTGCAACGCCACTGCGAAGGTCTTTACGGAGAGGTGGCCGCCGCGCGCCTTGCCGCGCTTGCCTCGGCGCTGGGGGTCCAGCACAACGTGAAAGTTGCGCGCTGACCGGCCACGGGGGCCCCCGGTGATCGACAAACCGGAACGGTTCATCGCCCTGGCCAACTGATCGCCGCCCACCCTATGCCAGCCCCAGCATCCCGTCCCCAAGGAACCGCCCCGCGCCGGTCACGCCGGGCAAGGCAAAGAAATACCCGCCCCCCGTGGGCTTGACGTATTCGTCCAGCGGTTCGCCATCCAGCCGCGCCTGCACGGTGCGAAAGCCCTGGTCCAGATCGGCCTGAAAGCAGATGAACAGCAATCCCATGTCAAGCTGGCCCGATCTGGTCACCCCCCGCGCATAATTGTAACCGCGCCGCAAAATCCGGTTCCCGTCGGTTCCCGGTGTGCGCGGGTTGGCCAGCCGGATATGCGCATCCCCTGGCATCGCCGGATGCGTGAAATCGGGCGTGTCGAATTCCCGCTGCCCGCCCAGCGGCGCGCCCGAAAGCCGGTGGCGGCCAAAGATGCGTTCCTGTTCGCCCAGCGGCGTCCGATCCCAGCGTTCGACGAATTGGCGAATGATGCGCACCACCTGATAGCTGCCGCCTGCGGTCCAGTCCGGTTCGCCCGGCGCACCCGGCGGCGTCCAGACCAGCGCATCCATCAGCGCGGCATCGCGCGGGTCGGGGTTGGCGGTGCCATCCTTGAACCCGAACAGATTGCGCGGCGTCCCAGGGCCGCCGCTGCGCAGGAACCCGGCCAGTTGCCAGCGCGGCACCATCAGATGGCCGGTCGCCTTCACGATCGCGCGCAGCGCATAGATCACCGACAGATCGGTGTTGGCGCAAAACTGGATCAGCAGATCGCCATGCGCCTGATCCGCGTCAATGGCGTCGTTCGAAAACCGCTCCATCTGCATCAGCCGCGCCGGGCGCGCCGCCGCCAGACCATAGCGCGCATCCTCAAACAGCGATGCCCCGACCGCCACGGTGATCGTCAGCGCATCGGCATCAACCCCCGCGCCCATCAGGCCAGAGTCCGGCGGCGGCAGGCGCGGATCTTCGGCCTGCGGTACCGCGCTGCCGCCGGTCAGATGGGCGATCCGTTCGGTCAGGGTGCGAAACAGCGCCTCCAGCCCCGCGCGGTCGGGCGCCAGCAGATCAAAGGCCACGACCAGCCCCGCGGCCGGCTGCGGCGTGGTGATCCCCGCCTGATGCGGCCCGCGCCAGTCGATCGACGCCGGGCCCAAAGCCGCGGGTTCCCCCCGCGCCGCCCGGCCCATCCCCGCCAGCGCGCCACCCGCCGACCCAAGGCCCAGAAGCACGGCGCGCCGCGACGGTCCGCTGGCAGTCATCGCCTTACACCTCCAGGCCCAGGATGCCGGGCACCCTTGCCAGATCCTCGGCCAGCGCGGTGATCGGCCCCTGCATCGCCAGCCGGTCTTGCCGGGTAAGCATGTCATAGCCCTCAAAGCTGCCATCGGCCTTGCGATAGCGGGCCAACACCGCCTCGACCGCCTGAAAATTCGCCTCAACCCCCGCCAGCAGCGCCGGATCGCGCGTTTCCACCAGCGGGGCGATCAGATCCACGATCTTGCGCGCCCCCACCACATTGGCCTCGAAATCCGCGAGATCGGTATGGGAATAGCGATCTTCCTCGCCGGTGATCTTGGTCGCCGCCACTTCCTCGATCAGGGCGCCCGCCCCCGCGATCATGACCGAAGGCGGCACGGCCAGGCCCTTGATCCGGTCGGCAAGGTCGCGCGCATCGGCCAGCAGCCTGTCGGCGACCGGCCCCATGCCCTCGGTGCTTTCATCCACCCAAAGCGCGTATTCGATGCGGTGAAAGCCGGTAAATCCGGGGTCTTTCACGCCATGTTCCCAATCATCCTCGCGACTGTCCATCGACTGATCCAGATCGCTGAACAGTTCGGCAATCGGTTCGATCCGCTCGAACGGGGCGCGGGCGGGGGAATAAAGCGCCTTGGCCCCGGCCACGTCCCCGGCCTTCACGGCGGCCACGAAATCGGCCACCCGCGCAACATAGGCCCCGGCCTCGTCCTGCACGAAAAGCTTGTATTCGGCCACCGGCCCGACCAGGTCCATCGGATCGACCGGCCCGGCCACAGCCCCCGGCTCCGCCACCACCCGGATAACCCCGCGCGGGTTCGACAACAGCCCGCATGTCATGGCATAATCCCCCGCATCCAGCCGCGCGCTCAGCCTCTGTGTGAAACCGGGCAGGATGTTTTCACGCTCCGCCACGATCATCACGCCGTGCAGGATTTCCCATTCCAGCGCGCGGTTGCTTTTGTTGGTGATCTCGAAGGTCGGTTTCCCGGCAGCCACCGCCACCTCGGAAGGTTCGCAGCCGCTGCGGGTGATGGTTATCTGCACCGGCCCGGATGCGAACACGGTCGCAGGGGCAAGCCCGATCAGGGCCAGCGACAGGAACCTTGGGAAAGCGCGCATCATGTTGATCTCCTCGACAGGCATCAGGTTTTCGACAGCGCGCGGCCCTCGGGCCCCCGCGCGGGTTTGAGAAACAGGAAAAGCGCCGGGATCAGGAACCCAAGATAGACGATCACCTCGCCCAGCACCGGCGCGTCGTTATAGCCAAACAGGCTGGCCAGCAGCACGCCCAGCGGCCCGTCCGCAGGCAGCACGGCCGAAAGATCGAACACCCGCTGTTGCAGCGCGTTCCAGATCCCGGCCTCGTGAAAGGCATGCAGCACGTTGGCCGCCAGCCCCGCCGCCACAAGGATCACGAACACACCCGTATAACGGAAAAACCGCGCCAGATTGATCCGCACCCCAAAGCGAAAGATCATCACCCCCAGCATTGCGGCCACCACAAGCCCCAGCGCCGCGCCAACCGGCATCGCGGCACCCTGCGCCTGTTGCGCCACGGCAACCAGGAACATCACACTCTCCAGCCCCTCGCGCCCGGTGATCAGGAACGCGATCAGCGCCAGCGCCCAGGACCAGCCGCCACCCTGCCGCCCGGCCAGCGCCAGATCGATCCGCCCCTGCAATGCGCGCCGCATCGATCGCCCGGCGCGTTTCATCCAGAACACCATCGATATCAGGATCACTACCGCCAGCGCCGCAACAAGCCCCTCGAATACTTCCTGCGCCCGCTGCGGAAATTCCGCGCCGCTGATCAGGATCAGCGCCCCCAGCGCCGCCGATGCCAGCGCCGCGGCCAGCATCCCGGCCCATATCGCGGGCAACGCCCGCGCATCACCGCGCTGCACGGTATAGCTGGCGATGATCCCGATGATCAGCGCCACCTCGATCCCTTCACGCAGCATGATCAGAAAGGCAACAAGCATCGGCATTCCTTCGAACTGTCGGGGTTCCGCGCAGCAGCCAGGGCGACGCCGCGCGATTTCCGATTCAATCAATAAGGAATTGATTAGTTTTGCCGAGTGAAAGAGTCAACATTGGTTTTCCCCTTTCCGACCCGGAAAGAACCCGACCCCTTGGTGCGCGTTCAGCCCGATCGCCGAAACCCGGAACACCCGCCCGCCCCGATCCGGCCCGCCACCTCAAACGCCCGCCCGGCCCCCGGCCCGGCGGGCGCTTTCATGCCCGGATCAGGG
>JACIYW010000048.1 GCA_014359745.1 Paracoccaceae bacterium
GATAGCCAAAGGCGCGGGCGGTTTCGACCTCGGTATAGATCTCGGCCAGTTTTGACTGCACCATCTGGAAGCTGGAAATCGGCCGACCGAACTGCTCGCGGATCTTTGCATAGTCGAGCGCCAGTTCCAGCGCGCGTTCGGCCATGCCGACGCAGATCGACGCGACCATCGCGCGTTCCAGATCAAGCCCGCTCATCACCACCGCAACGCCGCTGTTCTCGGCCCCCATCATCGCCGAGGCCGGAACCCGGCAATCCTCGAACAGCAACTCGCCGGTGGGCGAGCCGCGAAAACCCATCTTGTCAAGCTTCTGCGCCACCTTGAAGCCGGGATTGTCGGTTTCGATGATAAAGGCCGAAATGCCCTTGGCGCCTTTGGATTTGTCGGTCTTGGCATAAAGCAGGATCACATCGGCGATCGGCCCGTTGGTGATGTAGATTTTCGAGCCGTTGATGACATAGTCATCGCCGTCGCGCCGGGCGGTGGTGGCCATGGACCCCAGCGCATCCGACCCCGCGCCGGGTTCGGTAAGGCCCAGGGCCCCGACCAGTTTACCCGAACACAGGCCCGGCACATATTTCTTCAGCTGCTCTTCCGAACCGTTGCGCAGCAGGTTGTTGAGGCACAGGTTGTCATGCGCCGCGTGCGACAGGCCCACGGCCGGGTTCCATTTGGAAATCACTTCGGACACCAGCGCCTGGGTGAATTCGTTCTGGCCCGAACCGCCCAGATCCTCGGGCGCGGTGATGCCCAGAAGGCCCAGCTCGCCCATCTGCCTGAACAGATCGTCGGGCCACCATTCCTCTGCGTCCATGCGCGCCTGCAACGGGTGCAGCACCTCGCGCGCGACGCGGTCCACATGGTCGACGATCTGGCGCTGCTCGGCTGTCAGGGAATAGTTTGCCCTGATCGCCGCCAGATCAGTCATGGCAGGTTGGTTCTGGCTGGTCATATCTTCTCCTCCCGAACAGAATGTCATCTGTAGCGTTGGCCAAAATCAAACACATGTTAGAAAATAGATCAAGGCAAGCTTTTTGCGACCTGAGGCTGCAAGCAGAGCGGTTGGAAGTGCCGGAAGGTTTCGGAAATGGTTGAGAAGGTCGTCCATGCGCAGGCGCAGGGGCATGAAGTCCGCAGTACATTTTGCCGCCCCGGTCGGCGCAATGCCCTGAACCGCGACGTCGCAGAGGGTATCATTGGCAGTGTCCCTCGGCGTGGTGCAAGAGCGCCGACCTTCGGAAAGGCCCTGTTCTGATCGGGACGCCACGGCGGGCAACCTGACCTTTGGTTTGTCATTCACGCGCGCGAGGATTTCAAGGCTCATGTAGCGGCGCGCGACCGTCCATTCGTCCCTGGTGAAATGGATCGCGCCCGCTTCACCGTTTAGGCCAAGCTGCGGCAAGCGGCAGCAACCTAATTCCCGACCATGCTGTCGGGTAAAGAGGTGATAATGGCCGGAAACGTAAACAGAACGGCCACAGTGAATAATTCCATCAACACGAACCAGCCGGCCCCACGAAAGATGGTTGTCAGTGGTGTATCCCGGTCGATACCAGCGATCACATAGACGTTCAGACCTACCGGCGGCGTGATCAGACCGATCTCGACCATCTTGACAGTCAGGATGCCGAACCAGATCGGATCGAATCCCAATGCCTCGACTGCGGGAAACATGATGGGCAAGGTAATCACCATCATCGAAAAGGCATCAAGAAACATACCCAGCGGTATGAAGACCAGCAGGAACAACGCCACGATCACATGCGGCGCAACGCCGCTTGTCGACACATATTCCGCCAGTTTCTGCGGCACCTGGATGAGCGTCAGGAAATAGCTGAAGATCCCGGCACCAATCATCGTGAACAGGATCATGACGGTGGTGTTGATCGTGCTGCGGAAACTGTCCACCAGTTTGGGCCCCAAACCTATCCGCCCCGCATGGCTGACAAGCAGCAGAATCAGCGCGACAAATGCCCCGATCGCACCCGCTTCGGTAGGTGTGACAAAACCCAGATAGATACCACCCAGCACCACGATGAACAGAACGAACACCTGCCAGGCGGAGCCGGTGGCGCGTATCCGCACGCCCCACGACGCGCGCGCCGTCACCGCATCACGCGTCGCCCCCTTGCGACTGAGAAAGCGGATACCGGCCATGAACACCAGCATCGTGATAATGCCGGGAACGAACCCAGCGATCAGCATCTTGCCTGCCGACACCTCGGTCAGGGCTGCGTAAAAGATCAACAGAACACTCGGCGGGATCAAAACGCCCAGCACACCGCCCGCCGCCACCGCACCGGCCGCCAACCCGCGATCATAGCCTGCCTTGCGCATTTCGGGCAGCGCCACGGCACCCACAGTCGCCGCCGTGGCCACGCTGGATCCGGATGTGGCCGCAAACCCCGCGCTGGTCAGAATCGCGGCCATTGCCAGCCCGCCCGGCAGATGGCCCACCCATTTGTTCGCCACCGCAAACAGCTTTTTGCCGACCTCCGCGTGGTGCGCGAACGACCCCATCAGAATGAACAACGGAATGACCGTCAACGCATAGCTCGCAGTCGTCGAATAAGAGATGGATTTGAGAACCGTCATCAGGAACGAAAAATTTTCGACCATGATGATGCCCGTCGCCCCCGCAAGCGCCAAAGCTGCAAAGACCGGGGCGCCCAGCCCCATCAACGCGAAAATCAGTATGACAGCGATGGTTGTGGCCGCGCCCGCATCCATGAATAGTGTCCCTTCGCCGAAGTTCAGTGGCCGACCGCGTCAGGGCCGCCACCCTGCGGCGGAGCGAACACCTCATCCTCGCCCAGAAAGGCCAGAAGGCTTCGAAACGCCATCTGGACAAAGGCGAACCAGAGGCCGATGGCCACGCTCAGCTTGGTCCACCAGATCGGCACCTCGACATAGCCCCATCGGAATTCGAGGATGGACAGCGAATAAAGCCCCTCGCGGGTGGCCGGGATCGCCAGCATCAGCAGCGTCAGCGCCCCCAATCCCCACGCCACGCCGGTGACCAGCCTTTTGGCGAAGCCGTGCAGCCGATCGGGCAGCATCGTTACCCTTATGTGGCTGTCGTTGAATTGTGCCCAGCCCGCGCCAAAGAATACCACCATCACCATTGAAAGTTCCGACATCTCGAAAAGGCCCGGAACCGGATCACCGGTAATGGCGCGGGTGGTCACATCTACCGTCGTGCCCAACATTAGCAAGGCCAGAAAAGCCATTGCGACCACCCCGAGCCCGTCAGCCCCAATCTTCAGCGCCTGGCGGACAGCGTGCATCAAAGCCTCCATCGGGGTGGTCGCGGCCAGCGCCTATGCGCTCTGGCTGATTTCATAGGGTGTTTTCAACGTACCCTTCGGATCATATTTGGCGATCGCCTTTTCGATTTCTGCCTGCATGGCCGCGCCGTCGATTCCGGCCTGTTTCGCCGGGCCGTCCAGCCATTTGTTTATCTGAGCGGGCTGCACCAGGGCCTTGGCGCGGGCTTTGTCCCCGACAGAGATGGTCCTGAGCGTAACACCTTCTTCCACGGCCTTGTCCACATAGGTTGTCAGAACGCCCTGATAGATTTCGCTGAACTTGCCGCCGTAAAGATCGGCAACGATGCCTTCGGCAACCTTCTTCACATCATCAGGCAAGTCGTTCCAGACCTGAATGTTCATGATCGTGGCTGCGGGTGCATGCGGGCCGTCACCGATATCGTAGAAATTTGGTGCGATTTCGTGAAGCTTGTAGGCAATAGCGGTGACAAAATCAAAGCCGTAAACGCCATCAAGCACACCACGTTCCAGCGCCTGATAGACCTCTGGCGCGGCGATGGGCATTGCGGTGCCGCCCAAGCTTTCGATCACGTCGGTCGCGACGCCGTAACCCCGGATGCGCTTGCCCTTCAGCCCGTCGATCGAATCGATCGGCTCGCGCAGGATCATCGGCGCATAGTTCCAGTTGGTCCAGTAAAGCACCTTGGAGCGGTGCCGCCCTTCCCATTCCTGACGCAGGGGTTCGAAATTGTCATAGACATCGCGGCAGACCTGTTGCAGCGCATCGGCGCGGTTCATGCGGTAATACCATTCCAGTCCGCGCGTCACCGGCAGTTCGGCCTGATAGTAGCCCGGCGAAATCAGGCTGGTTTCCGAGGTGCCGTCACGCACCGCACCCAGATGCGCACCGACCTTGTTAAGCGAGCCGGACCAGTAGCGCTTTACCGCCACCTCGCCGTTGGTGCGCTTTTCAAGTTCGCTGAAAAACCATTCGTCAATCCATGACGGCCCGGCCTTGTCCGACACATAACTGTCGAACTTCAACGACGTCTTGGCCGACACTAACGATGGCAGCCCCGTCACAAGGCCTGCGCCCGCTACAGCGGCGCCGGTTTTCAGAAAGTTCCTGCGTTTCATGATCTCTCTCCCTTTTGGCGAACAGTCCGGGGCAGGGCCGGATGGCTCAACCCTCTATTTCAGACTCTCCCGAAGATTTGTTTTTAGAACCTTACCATAGCTGTTCTTCGGCAGTTCCGGCACGAATTCGTAACGCTTGGGTTTCTTGAACGAGGCTATCTCGGCCCTGCACCAGCTTTCGAGAGCCGCCACCTCGCACGCAACCCCCGACATGGGCACGATAAAGGCCACCACCTGTTCCCCCCATTCGGGATCTGGCGCGCCGATCACCGACACTTCCGACACGGCCGGATGGCGCAGCAGCACCTCCTCCACCTCACGGGGGTAGATGTTGGTGCCGCCCGATATGATCACATCCTTGGACCGGTCGGTCAGGGTCAGGAACCCGTCGGCATCCAGCGACCCCAGATCGCCGGTGCGCAGCCAGCCGTCGGTGATCGCCTCACGCGTGGCATCCGGGCGGTTCCAGTAACCCTGCATCACCACATCGCCCGCTACCACGATCTCGCCCACCGCGTCGGGCGGCACATCGTTCATGTCGCCATCCACCACACGCACCCGCACGCCGACCTGGGCAAAGCCGACCGAAGCACGCCGCGCGCGCCAGTCGGGATGCGTGGTATCGGCGACCAGATCGCGTGGCAGGGCGGTAATCGTCATCGGGCATTCGCCCTGCCCGTAAATCTGCACGAAGCGTGGGCCGAACTGCGTCAGCGCCGCGTCGAGATCGGTGGCATACATAGGCCCGCCGCCGTAGATGATGGTCTTGATCCCCGCCCCGTCAAAGCTGGTAGCGCGGGCGACATCGACAAGCCGTCTGATCATGGTGGGCGCGGCAAAGAACACCAGATTGCCAAGCTTCCCGGCCAGAGTTTCTATTTCCACCGGGTCAAACCCGCCGCTGGCCGGGAACACATGGCACGCCCCGGCGCGCACCAGCGGAAAGTTGTAAAGCCCTGCCCCATGCGACAGCGGCGCGGCATAAAGTACATGATCAGAACCCAACGCCTGATCGACATCCATCGCGTAAGCCAGGCTCATCATCATCAGATTACGGTGGCTAAGCATGACACCCTTGGGCCGCCCCGTAGTGCCCAATGTGTAGAACAGCCAGGCCAGATCTTCGGGAACGCACGCGGCTGGTGGGGTTGCGCGGTCGGGCAGCGGCCCGGTGGTTTCGGTTATTGGCAATTCGTGGCAATCCGCGGGCAGATCGGCCGGATCGAAAACCGCACCGCTGTCGGTGATGATCACCGAAACGCCTGCATCCTGCGCGATCCAGGCGGCCTCACGCGGGTGGAGCTTGGCATTGATCGGAACGACAACGCCGCCCACCCACAAGATCGCGTAAAGCGTCTCGAGATATCGGGGGGTGTTTTTCGCAAACAGCGCCACCCTGTCGCCAGAGCGCAGAGCGAAATCCGTCACCAGATGCTGCGACAGGGCAAAAGCCCGGGTGGCGAATTCGTGATAGGTTGCCTCCAGCACCTCACCGCACCGCAGGGCCGGGGATGCGGGGCGTGCAAGGGCGGTCTGATAAAGCCAGTGGGCGATATTCATCTCAACCTCACGCCGTGCCCGCCTCAAGCACACTGGCATAGTTGGCAACAGCCGATCCGCCCATGTTGAACACAAGGCCCAGGTTGGCACCGGGTTTTTGCATCTCGCCCGCGCGGTTGGTCAGTTGCCGATAGGAAAGCGCGTGCATCGACACGCCGGTGGCCCCCACCGGATGCCCCTTGGCCTTGAGCCCGCCCGACAGGTTCACCGGCAGCGCGCCATCGCGGTACACCGTACCCTCGGCCAGCGCATCGGCACCGCGGCCCTTCGCGGTCAGGCCCATCGCCTCGTAGATCAGCAATTCGGCGATGGTAAAGCAATCGTGCACCTCGGCGAAATCAAGATCGTCAAGGGTGATGCCCGCATCCGAAAACGCCTGCATCAGGGCCTTTTGCGGCCCTTCGAACATCAGGAAATCGCGCCCGGACATGGGCAGGACATCGCTGACATGGGAAGCCGAACGGATATTCACACTTTGCGCGAAACTGTGGGCATTTTCGGTTCTGGTCAGCACGATGGCCGCCGCGCCATCGGTGATCAGCGAACAATCGGTCAGCCGCAGCGGCGGCGCGATCAGCGGATTGATGTCAGAGACGGTGTTGCACGCCTCGAACCCCATGCGTTTGTGCATTTGGGCCAGGGGGTTCGACATCGCGTTTTCGTGATTCTTGGCGGCAATGCGCGCCATTGCCTCCATCGGATCACCGAAGCGGGCGGCGTATTCCTGTGCGGCCACGGCGAAGACCTGCGGAAAGCTCAGCGACGCCTCGGCGGGATCGTTCTGATAACCGGCACCGGCAAGGGCGGTGGTCACGTCGCGGGTGGACCGGCTGGTCATCTTTTCAGCGCCGACGACCAGAACCGTGTCTGCCTTGCCAGCCAGGATCGCGTTCATCCCGGCATGTATGGCCGCCGCGCCCGAACCACAGGCATTTTCGCAGCGTGTCGCAGGTTTGAACCGCAACTCGGGATAGGCCTGATGGATCAGCGATGAGGCAAAGCCGTCGGGCACCAGGCCCGAATTGAAGTGCCCCAGGAACACCGCGTCGATGGCCGCGGGGGCGATGCCTGCCTCTGTGACCGCTTCGCGCGCGGCCGCGACAATCAGATCTTCAAGGTTTTCCTGAAGACGGCCGAATTGCGTGTGGCCGCTGCCCACGATGGAAATACCGGTGCTGTTCGTGCTCATGATCGCCCCCCTTGCTGGATGTGGGGATGATTGCAGAAAGCATGGGCGGGGTCCAGTGTGCGAATGCAGGGCCCGGCGGCCAGAGATCCGCCTTGATCGCCAGACCTTGCCTGATCGCCTTTCCCACCGCCGCAGCGGCGACCATATGCGGTGCCTGCTGTGCCGCGCCAATACTGGTTGACCGGACGACCGCGTCCAGCACATCCACCGCCGACCTTGGTCAATCGCTGGCAATGCTATACCGGTGCTGACCACGCTGGAACCACGCGGCATTGTCGAACGCGATTCCGGCGCGCAATATGGGGGAGCCGGTGATGGGGCAGGGCTTTGGCAAAGGGGGGGATGATCTGTCACGCGCTTTCAAGGATACAGGCAAGGTTGCAAAGGGCGCATCCGCGATGATCACCTCTGCGCGTAAGGGATGCGGTGATCGCTTTTCAATGCACGTCCGGGCACGGGTTTTCGATGCCACGGGGCTGGTGGGGCTGCGGCCGGTGCCCTCGGAAACCGGGGTGATCGACGATACGCTTGGGCCTGCTGCATTGGCCTGCGCGCTGGATCGGGCGGCGGATGGCCGGGCTTTTCGGATCGGCGCGGGGGGTCATGCGGATAGCGACCTGCCGCAGGCAGGCGCGGTTCCGATGTTCGAGACGCTTACCTCTGGCAGCACCGGGGCGTCGCGCCGCATCCGGCGCAGCCAGGCGTCGTGGGTCCGCAGCTTTGACGTGAACGCAGGTCTTTTCGGCATCGGGCCGGGAACCGGCGTTGCGGTTCTGGGGCGGCTGGTGCATTCGCTGGCGCTTTACGGCGCGATCGAGGCGCTGCATCTGGGGGCCGATCTGCACCTGCTGGACCGGTTGCGCCCCGACCGGCAGGTTGCCGCGATCGCGGCGCGCGGGGTGGCGGTGCTTTATGCGACGCCCGCGCAATTGCGCCTGATGATAGAGGCGGGGCGCGCCACGGCGCCAGGCCTGCGGCATGTGCTTGTCGGCGGATCAAAGCTGGACCCGGTGACGCGGGCAGGGCTTGCCGCGCTGTTTCCCGGCGCGCGGGTGCGGGAATTCTATGGCGCGGCGGAAACCAGTTTCATCGCACTTGCCGGGCCAGACACGCCGGATGCGGCGGTGGGCCGCACCTATCCCGGCGTTGCGATCCAGGTGCGCGACCGGTGCGGGCGCGCGGTTCCCGACGGTGAAACCGGCGAGATATGGGTGCAAAGCCCCTATCTTTTCGATGGCTACGCTGGGGATGCACCCGGCGCCTCGGTCTGGCGCGACGGCTGGCTCTCGGTTGGTGAATTCGGGCGGATCGAGGCGGGGAACCTGTTTCTTGCCGGGCGCGGAAACCGGATGGTGACGATCGCCGATCATAATGTCTTCCCCGAAGAGATAGAGGCGTTCCTGCTGACACTGCCGGGGGTCGTGCGCGCCGCCGTCATTCCCCGGCCCGATGGCCTGCGCGGCCATGTGCTGCATGCTGTGATCAGCGGCAGCGCCGATCCGGCAGAGGTGCGCGCCGCGTGCCGGGCGGCGATGGGGCCGCTCAAGGCGCCGCGACGGGTGCACCTGCGCGCCGAATGGCCGGTGTTGGCGTCGGGCAAGACCGATCTGCGCGCGATCGCGCAGGGGTTGGAATGACCGCCTATATCATCGCCGCCCGGCGCAGCGCCGTGATGCCGCGCGGCGGGGCCTTTGCCGCCCTGTCGATCCAGGCGCTGGCAGCCCCGGTAATCACCGCCTGTCTGGCCGACGCGGGGGTGCCGCCCGATCGGGTGGATGAGCTGATCGTGTCAAACGCGCTGGGTGCCGGGGGCAATCCGGCGCGCCTGACGGGGCTGGCGGCAGGGCTTGGGGTGGCTGGGCTTGGGGTGGCTGGGCTAAGCCTTGATCGGCAATGCGCGGGTGGGCTGGATGCGCTGTGGCTGGCGCGGGCGCTGATCGTCAGCGGGCAGGCCGAGGTGGTGGTGGCGGGCGGGGTGGAAAGCTATTCGCGCCGCCCGCTGCGGTTTCGCACCGATCCAATGGGCGGCCCGCCCGTGGCCTATGATCAGCCGGCCTTTACGCCCTGGCCCGATCGTGACCCCGACATGGCCACGGCCGCCGATGCGATGGGGCGGGATCTGGGCATCACGCGCGCCGCGCAGGATGCCTGGGCGGTGGCAAGCCACGCGCGTGGCCTGGCGGCACGGGAACGCCTGCAGGCCGAAATTGTGCCCTTGCCGGGCCTGTCGGCGCGGCACGACGGGTTCACCCGCGCGCTGACGCCGCGTCTTGCCGCACGGGCGCCGGTGCTGGTTGGCACGATCACCGCCGCCAATGCCGCGGTTGCCGCCGATGCGGCGGCGTTCTGCGTGGTGGTGTCGGAACGGATCGCGCGGGGCGTGACGGGTGCACGGCGGATTGCGGGCGGGGCCACGGTGGGCGGCGATGTGATGGTGCCGGGCCTGGCGCCCGTTGCGGCGATCAGGCAAGCCCTGGGCGCGCTGCCCCCCCGATCTGGCCTCCGATCTGGCAGCCGCCGAGATAATGGAGGCCTATGCCGTGCAGGCCATCGCCTGTGTGACGGCGGCGGGGATCGACCCGATGCTTGTCAATCAGGGCGGCGGCGGGCTGGCGCGCGGGCATCCCATAGGTGCCTCGGGGGCCATTCTGGCGGTGCGGCTTTTCCACGATCTGAAACGCGGCTTTGGGGTGGCGGCCATCGCGGCGGCGGGCGGGATTGGCAGCGCCCTTGTGCTGGAGGCCTGAGGGACCACGCGCTGCGCGCCGAACCGCTGGGGTCAGGATGCAAAGCCCCGAAACTCGGCGTATTCGGCGAGGGGCGCGCGGTCGGTACGGGTCTTGTTGGCAGGATGGGCCGTGTCTTCGTGGCCCAGGGCCAGGCCGCAGATCACAAGATCGTCGGGGGGCAGGGCAAGGCTTTGATGCACCACGTCGCCGTAAGTGGCCAGCGCGCCGATGCCGCAGGCGGCAAGGCCCGCGTCGGTCGCGGCCAGCAGGAAGGTTTGCAAGGCCATGCCAAGATCAAGATAGCATCCGGCGCCCATCCTGCGGTCGATGGTAACGACAATCCCGACCGGGGCATCGAAAAACCGATAGTTCTGGCGAAATTGCGCGCGGCGCCCATCCAGATCGCGCCGGTCGATCCCAAGCGCCGCATAAAGCGCAAAGCCCGCCGCGCGCTGCCGCGCCTTCAGGTGCGGGGGCATCGGATCGGGAAAATAGCTGTATTGCTTCACGCCGGGGCGGTTGGTGTCGATGGCGGCGGCAAGATCGTCGATCAGGGTTCGCAGCGGTGCGCCGGTCAGGGCGATGAACTTGCCCGGTTGCAGGTTTGCCCCCGAAGGCGCGGTGCGCGCGGTCTCCAGCAGGTGTTCGACCACGGCACGCGGCACCGGATCGGGGCGGAACCCGCGAACCGACCGGCGCGCGGCGGCAAGGGTGGCGAAGGGGCCTGTCCCCGTCATGGGCGCGACATCAGCGCAGCGGGGCGAACCACCATCACACCGCGCGTGATCAGCGCCGCCAGTACCGCCTTGAGCAGATCACCGGGCAGGAACGGGGTGGCAAGCAGCGCCGCCTCGGGCAGGGTTTTGCCAAGGATCAGCGCCATGCCGGGGATGCCGAATGCGTAAAGCACCACGATGCCGCCGATCAGGCTGCCGGCAAGGGCCGCGATGCCAATTGACACCCGCCAGCGTTCCACGATCAGCCCGGCGATAAAGGCCGCCACCGGAAAACCGACGAGGAACCCGACCGATGGCCCCATGAACGCCCCAAGCCCGCCACGCCCGCCCGACAGGATCGGCAGGCCAAGCGCCGCAAGCAGCAGGAACAACAGCACCGCCAACGCCCCCCGCCGCGCACCAAGCACGGTTCCCGCCAGCATGATGCCAAGCGTTTGCGCGGTGATCGGCACGCCCGACATCAGGTCGATCTTGGGCACCAGGCCCAGCACCGCGATCAGGGCGGCGAAAAGTGCGATGTGGCTTACGTTGCGTTCCATTGGTATCCCCCCTATAGGCCGCCGCGGGCGCGCAGGGCCTCGGCGACATGATCAGCGTCATCCAGTGCCACAAGCAGGCCCGGCAAGACAAGCCGCCAGTTGGCCCGCCGGGCACAACGGGCCTTCCAGGCATCGCCAAGCCGACCGTATTTCTCGAACAAGACCGGCGTAAAGCGCACCATCAGCGCGATGGCAACCGCCAGCGTGCGCGGGGCCAGCCCCAGGCGCGCCAGGGGCTGCGCGGCGCGTTCCACCACGGCGATCATGTCATCAAGCCGGGTGGTCATCGTCACCAGATTGGCCAGGGCCACCGCCGTCAGCATCCTTGCCCCGATCACGACGCCGTCGGCCAGGGCCCCCGTCACCCCGTGCCAGATCGCCAACACCGCGACAAACGGCCAAAGAGGGCGCAACATGCGCAACCCGTGACGGGCAAAACCCACGCCCTCGGCCAGATAGACAAGGGCCGCTACGACAAGGCCCGCCGACACGGCCAGCGGCGTTCTCAGCGCCACGACAAGCAGCGTGGCCGCCGCAAGGCCGATGAGCTTCGCCCCGGCCGGAACGGGGTGCCAGCGGGTTTCAATCGGGCAGGTCAGCGTCAGCATCGCGATCCCCCAATCGTTGCATTTCGGCGCCAAAGGCGGCCAGCACCGGGCCCGCGGGCCCATCGGCGCGCAGGCGCCCGTTGTCCAGCCACAAGACCCGGTCATAGCCTTCGACAAGGGCCGGATCATGGGTGATCGTCACCAGTTGTTGCGGCAGGGCATCCAGCGCACGGGTCAGTTGCGCCTGCGTCGGCAGGTCCAGGCCGCTGAACGGTTCGTCCAGCAGGATCACCGCAGGCCCCATCGCCAGCACCGACAACAGGCACAGATAATGCCGCTGCCCCTGCGAAAGCGTCTGCACCGAAGCCCCGGCCCAATGGCTGCGGCCATGGCGGGCCAGCACCGCGCGGGCAAGGCCGCGCGCCTCGGCATCGGTGCGGCCCTGTTGGCGCAGGCCGAAGGCAAGTTCTTCTTCGACCGTGGGAAAGATGATCTGGTGATCGGGATTCTGAAACAGCAGGCCGACGGTGCCGATGGCTGCCTTGCGGTCCCGCGCCGGATCGATGCCGAAAATGCGCATCTGCCCCTTGGTGGGGCTGATCAGCCCGGCGATCAGGCGCAACAGCGTGGTCTTGCCCGATCCGTTGCGCCCGACGATGCCGATGCGCGCCTCGGTCAGATGCGCGTCAAGCCCGGAAAGGATGGTTTTGCCCGCCACCGCAAAAGACAGGCCCCGGATAAGGATGCCGTCTTGATCGGGGGATGCGGGCGCGGTCATCGGGCGGGCGGGCCTTGTGTTCGGATGTCACGGGCTTCTAGCAGGAACCGCGGGCGTTGCAAACGCGCCTGCATTCGTCACTCTGGCGCATCCAAAATGATCACCATCCGGCGAAATCGCCCAAATACCGGGCGAAGGCCGGGCAAGGCGGGGCGCGGCGGTTTGAGTGGCTTTCGGGATGCTGCCCGCCCGGCATATCCAGGGCCCTTGGCCGGACCCCTCTGGCCGGGGCCTTTGGGGCAAACCGCGGATCGCCATGAAACTGCAGATCGTCGTTGTCGAACCCGATGAGGCCCGCGCCAGGCTGGTCATCGACAGCCTGTCGCCGCTTGGCCATGACGTGACCGTGCTGGGCGAGGTGACCGGGCTGGCGCGGCGTCTGCGTGACATCGCGCCCGATATCGTGCTGATCGACATGACCAACCCCTCGCGCGATACCCTTGAAGAGATGGCCCTGGCATCCGGCCCGCTGGATCGGCCCGTGGCGTTTTTCGTGGACCGCACGAGCCGCGACCTGACCCAACAGGCGATCGAGGCGGGCGTTTCGGCCTATGTCGTGGACGGCCTGCAACCCGACCGGGTGGCGGCGGTGATGGATGCCGCCATTGCCCGGTTCAGGATGTTTCGGCGGATGCGGACCGAACTGGATACAACCCGCCGCGCGCTGGAAGAGCGCAAGCTGATCGACCGTGCCAAGGGCATTTTGATGAAAGCCCGCGGCATAGGCGAAGACGACGCCTATGCGCTGTTGCGCAAAACCGCCATGGATCAGGGCCGCAAGGTTGCGGATGTGGCGGGCGCCCTTGTCACGGCGGCGGGGCTTTTGTCATGAACCTTCGGCCCCTGCGCATAGGCTTCGTGCCGCTGCTCGATATGGCGCCGCTGGCCGTGGCGCATGAAATGGGCTTTGCCGCCGATGAGGGGCTGGCGCTTGACCTGCGCTGCGCGCCGTCCTGGTCAAGCCTGCGCGACATGCTGCTTTGGGGGCAGGTTGACGCCGCGCAGATGCTGGCGCCGGTGCCCGTTGCCATGGCGCTTGGCCTTGGGGGGGCGGTGGCGCGGCTCGATATCTTGCAGGTCATGTCGATCAATGGCGATGTGGTGGGGGTATCCACCGCCCTGGCGGACCGGCTGCGCGACATCGGGCATGATTTCGGATTTGATGACGCCGCTCTGGGCGCGCGGCTTCTGGCGCGGGTGGCCATGGCGCGCCCGCTGCGCATTGGCGTGCCTTTTCCTTTTTCGACCCATGCCGAACTGGTCCGGTACTGGTTGCGCGATGCGGCACTGGATTATGAACTTTGCACCATCCCGCCGCCGCGCATGGCCGATGCCCTGCTGGCAGCAGAGGTAGATGCGTTTTGCGTGGGCGAACCCTGGGGGTCGGTTGCGGTTGAACAGGGTGCCGGGGCGCTGTTTCTGCCCGGCCGTGCCATATGGGCCGCCGCCCCGGAAAAGGTGCTCGCGGTGCGCCACGATTGGGTAAGCAATCACGATGCCCTGGCCGGTCGCCTGATGCGCGCGGTCTGGCGCGCGGCAAGATGGCTTGGCCTTCAGGAAAACCGGATTACCGCGTCCGAGATATTGGCCCGGCCTGAATACACCAATGCCCCGGCCGAATTGCTGGATCGCGCCCTGCGCGGCGAGATGGTGATTTCCCCGCGCGGCGAATTGCGCAGGGTGCCCGACGTGATCCGCTTTTTCGATGGTGCCGCCACATTCCCCTGGCGGTCACAGATGGCATGGTTCGGGGCGCAACTGGCGCGGCATCATGGCCTGGACATGGCCGCAAGCATCGCATCGGCCAAGGCGGTCTGCCGCACCGATCTTTACCGCACCCATCTGCGCAGCGCCGGGGCCGACCTGCCCGGCGCATCGGAAAAGATCGAAGGCAGCCTTCATCACCCAACCGCCGTGGCATCGGAACGCGGAACCATGATTCTGCCCCCGAACGCTTTTTTCGACGGTCAGATTTTCGACCCTGACCGACCATAGCGCCCAGAAAACCGGCATTCCGATGCTGCGCCTGCAAAAAAGGGCGGTGTCTGGCTGGAAACCCTTGTGACCTTGGGCGCAAGCCTCGCATCATGTCGGTGACCGGAACGGCGATGAAGTCGTTCCTGCGATACCAAAGGTTCAAAGCCGAACCTTGCCGGGCACAGCCGCCTGACCCTTATGCGCATTCCTTGCGTGTTCTGGTCGGCGGCTTTTTCATTTTCCGGACCGCACAACCCGGTCCACAGCAGGGGATAGACCATGATCCGCAAGTTTCTTGTTTCCGCCACGCTTGTTGCAGCGGTCGGCGCAACCGCGCTGCACGCCGACAGTTTCCCCGAAACCGAAGATCTGACCCTTGGGTTCATCAAGCTGACCGATATGGCCCCGCTCGCCATCGCCTATGAGAAGGGCTATTTCGAGGATGAGGGCCTGTTCGTCACGCTCGAAGCACAGGCGAACTGGAAGGTTCTGCTTGACGGGGTGATCGACGGCAATTTGCAGGGTGCGCATATGCTGTCCGGGCAGGCGCTGGCCGCCACCATCGGCTTTGGCACCAAGGCCCATATCGTCACGCCCTTCGTGATGGACCTGAACGGCAACGCCACGACCGTGTCAAACGAGGTCTGGGGGTTGATGCGCCCGGCCATTCCATCCGATGCCGATGGTCGCCCGATCCATCCGATTTCCGCCAAGGCCCTGCGCCCTGCGCTAAATGCCTTTGCCAATCAGGGGCGGGCCTTCAACATGGGCATGGTGTTCCCGGTCTCGACCCATAATTTCGAGCTGCGTTACTGGCTGGCTGCGGGCGGGATCAACCCCGGCTATTATTCCGCCGACAACACCACCGGCCAGATCGGGGCCGAGGTGCTGCTTTCGGTCACCCCGCCGCCGCAAATGCCCGCGACGCTGGAGGCAGGCACGATTTCCGGCTATACGGTGGGCGAGCCATGGAACCAGCAGGCGGTGGCGATGGGCATTGGCGTGCCGGTGGCGACCGATCTGGATATCTTTCCGATGCGGGCCGAAAAGGTGCTGGGCCTGCGCGCCGATTTCGTGCGCGAGAACCCCAATACCGTGCGCGCCCTGACCCGCGCCCTGATCCGCGCCGCCATGTGGCTGGATGAAAACGACAATGCCAACCGTGAAGAGGCGGTGCAGATCATCAGCCGTCCCAATTATGTGGGCGCGGATGCGGATGTGCTGCGCAATTCGATGACCGGCACGTTTGAATTCGAGGCGGGCGATGTGCGGCCTGTGCCCGATTTCAACGTCTTCTTCCGCTATAATGCCAACTATCCCTACAAATCCGATGCGGTCTGGTATCTGACGCAGATGCGCCGCTGGGGCCAGATCACCGAGGCGCAGACCGACGAGTGGTTCGCCGAAGTGGCCGACAGCGTTTTTCTGGACGAAATCTATCTCGATGCGGCAAGGTCGCTGGTCGATGACGGGCTGGCCCCCGCCGATGCCTTTCCCTTTGACAGCGACGGCTACCGCGCCGTGGCGGATCACGCCATCGACGGCGTGCCCTTCGATGCGCGCCAGCCCAACGCCTATATCGACAGCCTGCCGATCGGCCTCAAGGGCGGGCAGCTTGTCATCGGGTCAGAGGTCCGGGGCTGATGCCCGTTCAGGCAGGAGTGGATGACATGACCGCAATCGACCCGACCCAAGGGCAATCCGACCGCCGCGCCCGGATGTTCACCCGTATCAATCGGCTGGATGGCTGGTTCAAGGTGCTGGGCCTCGCTTTTGTCACGCCGCTGCTTCGCGCCATGGCTGGGGACAATCCGCGCGCGCAGGCGGGCCAGATCTGGCAGTTGCTGGGCGTGCCGGTGCTGGCGATCCTGGGGTTTCTGCTGCTTTGGGGCACGCTGGCGCCAAAGGTTGAAACCTCGCTCGGGGCCATTCCGGGGCCTGCGCAGGTCTGGGAACAGGCGGTTGTGCTGCACGGCGAACATGTGGCCGAACAGGCGCGCCGGGCCGAGTTCATGGAACGGCAGGCCGCGCGCAATGCCGACCTGATCGCGGCAGGACAGGCCGACCGGGTGCGCGAGCGGCCCTATACCGGATCGCCCACCTATTACGCGCAGATCTGGACGTCTGTGCAGACGGTGTTTTTCGGGTTCCTGATCGCCACCGCCGTGGCCGTGCCGCTGGGTATCCTGGCGGGGCTGTCGCCCATGGCCAATGCCGCGCTGAACCCGCTGATCCAGATATTCAAGCCGGTCAGCCCGCTGGCATGGCTGCCAATCGTCACCATGGTCGTCTCGGCCGTCTATGTCACGCAGGATGGCATGTTTTCGCGGTCTTTCCTGACCTCGGCCATCACGGTGACGCTGTGTTCGCTTTGGCCGACGCTGATCAATACCTCGCTGGGGGTGGCAAGCATCGACCGCGACCTGATCTCGGTCAGCCGGGTGCTGAAACTGGGCACATGGACCAAGATCACCCGCCTGGTCCTGCCTTCGGCACTGCCGCTGATCTTTACTGGGCTGCGGCTGTCGCTGGGCGTGGGCTGGATGGTGCTGATCGCGGCGGAAATGCTGGCGCAGAACCCCGGCCTTGGCAAATTCATCTGGGACGAGTTTCAGAACGGCTCATCCTCCAGCCTCGCGCGGATCATGGTGGCGGTCTTTACCATCGGGATCATCGGCTTTCTTCTCGATCGGCTGATGTATGCGGCGCAATCGTTTTTCACATTCTCCAACAATCGGTGATCATCATGGCCATTCTTGAATTTCGCGATGTCTGCAAGGGTTTTGGCACCGGGTTGGACCGCGAGGAAGTGCTGAGGAACATCACGCTTTCGGTCGAGGAAGGCGAGTTTCTGGCGATCCTGGGCTTTTCAGGCACCGGCAAGACCACGCTGATCAACCAGATCGCGGGGCTTGCCCGACCCGACAGCGGCGAGGTTCTGTTCAAGGGACAGCCGATTGCCGGGCCGGGGCCGGAACGGGGGCTGGTGTTTCAGTCTTATTCGCTGATGCCCTGGCTGACCGTGGCGGGCAATGTGGCACTTGCGGTGGATGCCGTGCACAAATCCGCCAGCCGTGCCGCGCGCGCGGCGATGGTCGACAGGTTCATCGCCATGGTGGGGCTGGGCCATGCCAAGGGGCGGCGCCCGGCAGAGCTTTCGGGCGGGATGCGCCAGCGGGTCGCCGTAGCGCGGGCGCTTGCGATGAACCCCGAGGTGCTGCTGCTGGATGAACCGCTTTCGGCGCTCGATGCGCTGACGCGGGCCAATCTTCAGGATGAAATCACCCGGATCTGGCAGGCTGACCGGAAAACCGTCGTGCTGATCACCAATGATGTGGACGAGGCGATCCTGCTGGCCGACCGGATCGTGCCGCTGAACCCCGATGGCACGCTGGGCGCCGCGTTCAAGGTGTCGATCCCCCGGCCCCGGTCGCGCACCTCGATGAACAGCGATCCGGCGTTCAAGCGGCTGCGCGCGGATGTGACGAAATACCTGATGGATGTGGGCATTGCGGCACGGGTCGCGGAAACGCGGCGCCTGCCGCAGATCACGCCGATCCACTCCACCCCCAAAGCCTGGGCCGAGGCCGCGAAAAGCCCGCTGGACGACAAGTATCTGGAGTTTTCACAGCTTTCCAAGGTTTATCCCACGGCGCAAGGGCCGCTGACCGTGGTTGACCGGTTCGACCTGAAGATGAAAAAGGGCGAATTCATCAGCCTGATCGGCCATTCGGGCTGCGGCAAATCCACGGTGCTGACCATGGCGGCGGGCCTCAACGAAATATCGGGCGGCGTGATCAAGCTGGACGGGCGCGCCGTCGAGGGGGCCGATCCCGAACGCGCCGTGGTGTTCCAGTCGCCCAGCCTGTTCCCCTGGCTGACCGCCAAGGAAAACGTCGCCATCGGGGTGGACCGGGTCTATCCCCGCGCCAGCCGGGCCGAGCGGCAGGACGTGGTGGAATA
>JACIYW010000049.1 GCA_014359745.1 Paracoccaceae bacterium
AGCAGGCGGGGCCCGGGGCGGGATCGACCTGCGCCGCGCCATGGCTGCCTTGCTGGGCCGTGGCCGCAAATGGCACGGCGCAAAGGGCTGCCCTTATGGGCAGCGACACCGATCTCACCTGATCACCTGCACATCCACGCCCAGATCCAGCCCAGCCCAGGCGCGGTCGGCGGTAAGAACAGGGCATCCTGAAACTTCGGCCTGCGCCAGACATGCACGGTCGCCCAGCGACAGCCCCTTCATTCGCGTCGAGGGGCGCAGCTGTCCGGCGCGCATTGCCGTCGCTGCATCGAAATCCACCACCGGAAGCAACAGCGCCTCGAACAGTTCCTGTGCGGTTTCGCCGGAAAACCCCTTATCGGTCAATTTGGCGACCACCTCGCTTGCGTTGACTGCGCCGATTTGCGCTTCGGTCAATTTCGCTTCCACTGCCTCGGTGCCCTCCTCGCCCATCATTGCCGCAAGAAGCGCGGAGGCATCAAGCAGAAATGCCGCACTCATCCTTTATCCTCCCGCAGGGCCTCGCTGCGGCGTTCGGAGATCAACTCTTCAACGACCGAACGCCCCTCGGCCCGAAGATGATCGGCCAGCGGCCTCAATGCTTCTTGAACCCGGCGTAGGGCGGCAACCGGCTCGGCAAGGCGCAACTCTCCCTCCTCCAGCCGGGCCGCAACCACGGCACCCTTGCGCAACCCCATAGCGCGCAACACCTCATCGGGAAGCCGCACTGCGCCATCCTGCCCGAGCCTTATACGAAAAACCGCCCCCTGCGATTCAGGGGGTGACGCGGTCGCGGTTTGCTGTCCTGCCTCAGTCCGCGCATCCTTCCAATAGTAAAATTGCGTCGAAGCCGTGTTCGGATTTCCGTTCTCCGCAACATATGCGTCGATCACTTCCTTGCGTCGGGCGGTACGCCCCTTGCGGTCAGTGATTTCATCGGCAAGCTCCCAGACCCGCATCGTTGCACCGGGTTTTTGCGGTCTATTCACCACGCCATAAGACATTTGAACCCCCATCATTGTTAAACATATTTATACATGTACAACAATAATGGTTCAAGTCATCGCCCCCATCAATTCGCGCCCGACCAGCATGCGCCGGATCTCGGATGTGCCCGCGCCGATTTCCATCAGCTTGGCGTCGCGGAAGAGGCGGCTGACGGCGCTGTCGTTCATGAATCCCGCACCGCCCATGGCCTGCACGGCCTGATGGGCCTGTTTCATCGCCTCTTCGCTGGCGTAAAGCACGCAGGCGGCGGCGTCGGCGCGCGTCACCTTCCCGCGATCGCAGGCGCGCGCCACCTCATAGACATAGGCGCGGGCGGAGTTCATCGCGGTGTACATATCGGCAATCTTGCCCTGCATGAGCTGGAAATTCCCGATCGGCTGGCCAAATTGCTTGCGTTCCGTCAGATAGGGCATGACCGCATCCATGCAGGCGGCCATGATGCCGGTGCCGATGCCCGAGAGCACGACGCGCTCGTAATCCAGCCCCGACATCAGCACGCGCACGCCGCGCCCCTCTTCACCAAGAATGTTGTCAAACGGCACCTCGACATCCTCGAACACCAGTTCGGCGGTGTTCGATCCGCGCATCCCCAGCTTGTCGAAATGTGGCGAGGTGGAAAAGCCTTTCATCGTCTTCTCGATCAGGAAGGCGGTGATGCCGCGGCTGCCCGCGTCGGGGTCGGTCTTGGCGTAAACCACCAGAGTGTCGGCGTCAGGGCCGTTGGTGATCCAGTATTTGGTGCCGTTGAGGATGAAACGGTCGTTCTTTTTCTCGGCCCGCAGGCGCATCGACACCACGTCAGACCCCGCGCCCGCCTCTGACATGGCCAGCGCGCCGACATGTTCGCCCGAAATCAGGCCGGGCAGGTATTTGCGTTTCTGTTCCGCCGTGCCGTTGAGGTTGATCTGGTTGACGCAGAGGTTGGAATGGGCGCCGTAAGACAGCGAGACCGAGGCAGAGGCGCGGGCGATTTCCTCGACCGCGACGACATGGGCGAGGTAGCCAAGGCCCGCGCCGCCGAATTCCTCGGGCACGGTGATGCCCAGCAGGCCCATATCGCCCAACTCGCGCCAGAGTTGATTCGGGAAGGTGTTGGTGCGGTCGATTTCGGCGGCCATCGGCGCCAGACGGTCTTGCGCCCAGCGGTGCACCATGTCGCGCAGCGCCGCGATATCCTCGCCCAGATCGAATTGCATGGATGCTGTGAACATGGTCCCTCCCCCTTATTGAACGAATATTCAATAAATAGTCATGCCGGTGAGTCGGGTCAACAGAAACAGGGGCCTTCCCCCCACCGCGCGCCCCACCGCGCGCCGGTCCTGGCCGCCACCGGCTGAGGTGGCCGGGGCACAGGAATGGCGTCAATCGAAAAAGCTTACGGAAACGTGAATTTTTTGATTGACCGGATGGGGCCACATACGTCAGTTTGTGTTGGCTGACCGAAACAACACCACATCTAGTGGCGCGGCCAGTGGGACCGAACCTCAACACCCCAGCCGCCCCGCACGGGTCACGGCATATCGGCGGGCATCTGGCCGCCGGGGCAAGGCGTTCATCCCCTGGCCTTCGGCAAAGCGGCAGATCACGGGGGCCCGGCAGGGGCCGAAACACACCAAGAAACGACGGGGCAGACATGAAAATCGACCGCAGATTCACCGCCGCAGGCCGCGACGCCTACGCCAGCCTTGAGTTCACCACCACCGTGTCGGAAATCCGCAACCCCGACGGGACGGTGGTGTTTCGCAACGACTCCGTCGAAGTGCCCGGCGGCTGGAGCCAGGTTGCATCCGACGTGCTGGCGCAGAAATATTTCCGCAAGGCGGGTGTGGCGGCGCGGCTGAAACCGGTCAAGGAAAAGGGCGTGCCCGAATTCCTGTGGCGATCGGTCCCCGATGAGGCGGCGCTGGCGGAGTTGCCAGAGGATCAGCGGTATGTGGGCGAAACCAGCGCGCGGCAGGTCTTTGACCGGCTGGCAGGCGCCTGGGCCTATTGGGGCTGGAAGGGCGGCTATTTCACCACTGAAGATGACGCGCGGGCCTATTTCGACGAAATGCGCTTCATGCTGGCCGCGCAGATGGCCGCGCCGAATTCCCCGCAATGGTTCAACACCGGGCTGCACTGGGCTTACGGTATCGACGGGCCAAGCCAGGGGCATTTCTATGTCGATCCGTTCACCCACAAGCTGGTGAAATCGAAATCAAGCTATGAACACCCCCAGCCGCATGCCTGTTTCATCCAGTCGGTTTCCGACGATCTGGTCAATGACGGCGGCATCATGGATCTGTGGGTGCGCGAGGCGCGGCTGTTCAAATACGGCTCGGGCACCGGCACCAATTTTTCCAGCCTGCGCGGTGAAGGGGAAAGACTTTCGGGCGGTGGCAAGTCGAGCGGTTTGATGGGGTTCCTGAAAATCGGCGACAGGGCGGCGGGCGCGATCAAATCGGGCGGGACGACCCGACGCGCTGCCAAAATGGTGATCTGCGACATGGATCACCCCGATATCGAACAGTTCATCAACTGGAAGGTGATCGAGGAACAGAAGGTTGCAAGCCTTGTCGCGGGGTCAAAAATACACGAGGTGCGCCTGAACGAGATATTCGCCGCGATCAAGGCCTGGGATGGCACCATGGCCGATGCGACCGACCCGGCAAAGAACGCGGGCCTGAAGGCGGCGATCCGCGCGTCCAAAAAATCGGCGATCCCGGAAACCTATATCAACCGCATTTTGCAGTATGCGCGTCAGGGCTATACCTCGATCGAGTTTCCGACCTATGACACCGATTGGGACAGTGAGGCCTATGTCACCGTCTCGGGCCAGAATTCCAACAATTCGGTGCGCGTCACCGATGCATTCCTGAAAGCCGTCAAGGACGATGCCGATTGGGAACTGATCCGCCGCACCGATGGCAAGGTGTCGAAGGTGGTCAAGGCGCGCGACCTTTGGGATCAGGTCGGCCATGCCGCATGGTCCTGCGCCGATCCGGGCATTCAGTATCACGACACCGTCAACGCCTGGCACACCTGCCCCGAGGACGGGCCGATCCGGGGATCGAACCCCTGTTCGGAATACATGTTCCTGGATGATACCGCCTGCAACCTGGCTTCGATGAACCTGCTGGCCTTCTATACCGGGGGCAAGTTCGACGCCGAGGCCTATGTGCACGCCACGCGGCTGTGGACGATCACGCTGGAAATATCGGTGATGATGGCGCAGTTCCCGTCGAAAGAGATCGCGCAGCGGTCTTATGATTTCCGCACGCTGGGGCTGGGTTACGCCAATATCGGCGGGCTGCTGATGAACATGGGCTATGGGTACGATTCGGCCGAGGGGCGGGCGATGTGCGGCGCGCTGACGGCGGTGATGACCGGCGTTGCCTATGCGACATCGGCCGAGATGGCCGGTGAATTGGGGGCGTTTCCGGGCCATGCCCGCAACGCCGCCCATATGCTGCGGGTGATCCGCAACCACCGCACCGCCGCCTATGGCAAGACCAATGGTTACGAGGCGGTGAATGTGGCGCCGGTGCCGCTCGATCACGGCAACTGCCCCGATCCGCTGCTGATCGAGCTTGCCAAATCCGCCTGGGACGAGGCGCTGCGCCTGGGCGAGGCGCATGGCTATCGCAACGCGCAGGCCACCGTCATCGCCCCCACCGGCACCATCGGGCTGGTGATGGATTGCGACACCACCGGGATCGAACCCGATTTCGCGCTGGTCAAGTTCAAGAAACTGGCGGGCGGCGGCTATTTCAAGATCATCAACCAATCCGTGCCCGGCGCGCTGGAAGGGCTTGGCTATACATCGGGCCAGATCGGGGAAATCATCGCCTATGCGGTGGGTCACGGCAGCATCGGCAATTGCCCCGGCATCAACACCACCGCGCTGATCGGCCACGGGTTCGGCGCGGCGGAACTGGCCAAGATCGCGGCGGCGCTGCCATCGGCGTTCGATATCCGGTTCGTGTTCAACCAATGGACGCTGGGCGAGGAATTCTGCCGCGAAAACCTGGGCATCCCGGCCGAAAAGCTGGCCGACCCCACGTTTGACCTGCTGCGCCACCTTGGGTTCACCCGTGCGCAGATCGATGCGGCCAATGACCATGTTTGCGGCACCATGACGCTGGAGGGCGCACCGCATCTGAAACCCGAACATCTGTCGGTCTTTGATTGCGCCAACCCCTGCGGCAAGACGGGCAAGCGGTTTCTCAGCGTGGACAGCCACATCCAGATGATGGCGGCGGCGCAATCCTTCATCTCTGGCGCGATTTCCAAGACCATCAACATGCCCGCCAACGCCAGTATCGAAGAGGTGCAGCGCGCCTACGAGCTGTCATGGCAATTGGGGGTGAAGGCCAACGCCCTTTATCGCGACGGATCGAAGCTGAGCCAGCCGCTGGCATCGGCGCTGGTCGAGGATGACGAGGAAGCCGAAGAGATCCTCGCCTCCGGCACCCCGCATGAAAAGGCCACGGTGCTGGCCGAGAAGATCGTCGAGAAGGTGATCATCAAGGAAATCATCCGCTCCAACCGCGAAAAGCTGCCGCAGCGGCGCAAGGGCTATACGCAAAAGGCCATCGTCGGCGGACACAAGGTTTACCTGCGCACCGGCGAATATGAGGATGGCAAGCTGGGCGAGATTTTCATCGACATGCACAAGGAAGGTGCGGGCTTTCGGGCGATGATGAACAATTTCGCCATCGCGGTGTCGGTGGGCCTGCAATACGGGGTGCCGCTGGAAGAATTCGTCGAGGCCTTCACCTTCACCAAGTTCGAACCGGCCGGCATGGTGCAGGGCAATGACAGCATCAAGAACGCCACATCGATCCTCGATTACATCTTTCGGGAACTGGCGGTCAGCTATCTGGATCGCACCGATCTGGCGCATGTCAAACCCGAAGGCGCCAGTTTCGACGACATCGGCGGCGGCACTGACGAAGGCAAGGCCAACCTGCGCCCGGTATCGGAAAGCGCCGCGTCGCGGTCGCTGGATGTGCTGCGCCAGATCAGTTCGACCGGATATCTGCGCAAACGCCTGCCCCAGGATCTGGTGGTCTTGCAGGGCGGGATGAGCGGGGCGGCGCAAGACGCCATGGCGTCCCTGACCACGCTGCTGCCCGAGGTGCGTTCGGCCACGATGACGGCGGTGGGCAGCGTCAGCGTGGATCTGCGCACCAAGGCCCGGATGCAGGGCTACGAGGGCGACCCCTGCGGCGAATGCGGCAACTACACGCTGGTGCGCAACGGCACCTGCATGAAGTGCAACACCTGCGGGGGGACGTCGGGGTGTAGCTGACGCTGCAACCCCGCCGGGGGCTGCGCAAGGCCGCGCACCCCGGCCGGGCTTTGGCATGATCGCGGGCGGCAAATGGTCTGGCCTTGGCGCGTCTTGCCCTCAACCGGGTCCGCACCCCAAGCGTAGAAGAAAACCCTCTTTCCCATCCTCTCGAAAAAAATACTCAAATCCCGCCCCCGCCCAACCGCGCGCCGGGCCTGGCCGTCAGACCTGCATTTCCTTCACGGACGTCAGCTTCAGCGCCGGATAATCGCGCTCCACCCGGTCGATGTCCCATCGCAGGCGGGTGAGGTAGACTATATCACCATCGTTATCGGTGGCCGTATTCGGGTTCGATCATTTCGGTTCGGCGGTGCTGACGGGCTCCGGTTTCATTGCTCGTCAAGCAATTGGCGCGCCCGCTCGGCGCCCTCAAAATCCGGATCGAGCGCCAGGGCGCGCTGCAACTCGTCCCGGCCGGCCATCGCCTGGCCCGCCGCCTTCAGCACCAGACCGTTGCGGAACGCATATACCGGATTGTCCCTGTCCTCATCAACGACCTGCGCGAATTCGGCCAAGGCACGGTCATTCTGACCATCGTTGAACAGCGCCCATGCCAAGGTCTCGCGAACGATGGCCAGCCCGCCGGACGCCTTTAGCGCCGCCTCGGCAAGCATGACGGCGCGCGGCGGGTCACTCTTGGAAAGGAGCACGGCCAGGTTATTGGCTGCGAGCCACATATCGGGTTTGATGCCCAAAGCCGTTTCATAAGAGGCGGCCGCCCCGGCCTGATCGCCGGCCTGATCGCGGAGGATGGCCAGCCAAAGGTGGTCTTCTGCGCCGCTGTCTTCGCGTTCGGCCAATTGCTGAGCCAATTCCAGCGCCGGGCCGACTTCACCCATGCGGCGGCGGACCATGCTTGCCCCCTTGAGCAGCCCCCGGTCGTCGGGACTGATCGACAGTCCCCGCTCGAACGCCGATGCTGCCGCTTCATATTCCCGCAAGCCCGCGTGAAGACGGCCGAGTTGCAACAGGATACCGGCGTCGTCGGGAAACCGCCCGGCCGCTGTCTTGAGCGTGGTCAATGACGCGTTCAGCTCTCCCGCAGCTTCATGCGCGTCTGCGAGTTCGAGCCAGATCCCCGGCCGGTCTGGATCGAGCCGGGTCGCGTGTTCGAAGGTGACGGCCGCGTCCGCAGGCTTTCCGGCGATGCGCTGCGCGCGCGCCAGAGCCACAGTTGCCCGAAGGCTTTCCGCGCTTGTTTCCGCCACATTCGTCAACAGCGAGAGAGCGGCTTCCTGACGTCCGCTCTTGAGTTGCAGTTCCGCCAAATCGAACACCGTTTCAAGATCGCCTTCAGGCGCTTTCCCGATTGCCCGCTTATAAAGCCGGATTGCCGCGTCGGTATCGCCGTCCGCTTCGGCCATCTGCGCCAGGCTCACATCGGCGCGCCAGTCCGCGTCGTCGCGTTCCGAGGCTTGTTCGAAGGCGCGCCGGGCCTCATCACGGCGCCCCAAAGCGAGCAGGATATCGCCCTGAACCACGAACGGGCCTGCATTTTTCTCGTAGAGTTCGCCCGCCCGCTGCAACGCCTCAAGCGCTTCATCGAACCGCTCCAGATTTGCCAGCGCAAGGCCCAGAACGTACCATCCTTCCGGGGCACCGGGAACATTCTCGGTGACCATGCGGGCGCGCCGTTCGGTTTCGTCGAATCGGTTCTCCGAAAAGGCCTGGATCGCCTGTTGCAACGCCGCGCGCGACAGGGGGTCGAGATCGTCGGAAAGCTCGACAACGAGGCCGGGGGGCGGGGGTGGCGTATCGCCTTTGCCAAAGTCGAAAAGTTCCAACGTGGACGCGAACGCCCCCGTTGACGTGGCGATTTGAAGTGCCAGCAATAATAAGATCGATCTCGCAGAAAAACGTTGAGAATCAGCCATGACGATCCTCCGATGCACCGGGCCTAAATTCCCGACATAGTAGAACAATCCCTGCGTCAAGTCGACTCCGCACAGGCCGGTCCCGCGTTCGCTTTTCGTGTAATAATTTGAAACCCGTCGTTCAGGTATCGGGTTCTGGCAAATTTGTTGTTTTCAAGGCGAAACTATGGCAAGGTCGATCATGCGAAGGCTGCTGCGGGCAATTTGGGCATGCACCTACATGTGTAGCCCAGAAGGCAAGCGGATAAGCGTCGCAATTGAATGACCGTTTCGCGGCGGTGCTGATTAGAACGTTCACGAACGGTTTGTCGACCAGACTAGCTGATCGTCATTTAAAGTTGGCTTGAAGGAGCTTCCAAATGTTACCTGGACATAATTATACCCGCGCATGGGCGCTTGCGGCGGCCCTTGCCCTATGGGGGGGCGCTGCTGCGGCAGACACGATATCCCCCGAGACGTTTTCGGCCGAACTTGCCGTGGGCGAAAGCGTGACCATCGAAAAGACGGTGGTTATCGAATCGACGGGTCCGACCGATGCCCTTGTCGACGCCATGTTTCTTATCGACACCTCTGGCAGCATGGGCGGCGCAATAGGTGGCGCCAAGGCTGCCGCCGGAAGTCTGCTGTCCGGTCTTTCGTCAACCTTCAACCTGCAGGCAGGTGTCGGTGTATTTTCGGAAGGCAATAAACCGGGAAATGGCGACGGCACCCGCAACGACACGTTCTTCAATCTTGATCTGACCGCCGACACCACGACGGTCCAGAGCGCGTTAGACGCCGTGATGCTGGGCGTACCGGATGGCGGCGGGGATTTCCCCGAACGCGGTCAGGACGCGGTCAACGACGTGGCCACCAAGGCGTCGTGGCGTCCCGGTTCGAACCGCTTCATCTTTGCGCTTGGCGATGCGTCATGGAAGAACGATCTGGTCAGCGACGCAGTGGCCCAAGCGGCGGTCGATGGCGCGAATGTCACCCTTGTCGGGTTGCGGTTCAGCAATTTCTCCGCTTCCGACCCCGCCTCCGATGACAGCACTTTCGCGCAGTCGGTCGAGGATCTTGGCGGTACCGTGTTCAACAGCGGCACGTCGGCGGAAGATATCATCGCCAATGTGACGGCGGGCATCGCGGGCGGATTCGCCAATTACAGCAACGTCACCGTCGGTGACCTTGGCACCGGGCTGCCAGAGATCGCCTTGAGCGTCGTCTGCACCTCTGCTGATATCGGCGCATGCGCGGGTGCCGACGCCACGGGCGCATTCGATCGGTCGATAGACCGCACCTTCACCTTCGACGTTACTTTCACGCGTTTGGCCGAAGGCGACAAAAGCTTCGACACCTTTGCGTTGGTAAATGGCGGCATCGTCGCCACCGAGGGCGACAGCTTCACCACCGCGCCGGTCCCGCTGCCTGCTGCCGGATGGCTGATGCTGTCGGGTCTGTTCGGGCTTGGCGCCGTGGCGCGTCGTCGCCGCAAGATGTGAGAGCCAGTTACTTGTCTGGTCCGGAAAGGCCCCTGCCAAGGCAGGGGCCTTTTCACCTTTGAACCCGGCGGACCATCAGACCTGCATTTCCTTGACCGCCGTCAGCTTCAGCGCCGGATAATCGCGCTCCACCCGGTCGATGTCCCATTGCAGGCGGGTAAGGTAGACCATGTCGCCATCGTTATCGGTGGCGATATGGCCCTTGTTGACGTTGACGAAGCGATCCACCTCGGCCTTGTCGCCCGCCACCCAGCGCGCCGAGGTGAATTGCGATGGCTCGAAGCGCACCGGCAGGCCGTATTCAAGTTCGATCCGTGAGGCGAGCACCTCGAATTGCAGCGCCCCGACCACGCCCACCACGAAACCCGACCCGATCATCGGCTTGAACACCTTGGCGGCCCCTTCTTCGGCGAATTGCATCAGCGCCTTGTCAAGGTGTTTGGCCTTGAGCGGATCAAGGGCGCGGACGGTGTTCAGAAGTTCGGGCGCGAAGCTGGGGATGCCGGTGAAGCGCAGCGCCTCGCCTTCGGTCAGCGCGTCACCGATGCGCAACTGCCCGTGGTTGGGGATGCCGATGATGTCGCCCGCCCAAGCCTCTTCGGCCAGTTCGCGGTCGGCGGCCAGAAACAGCACCGGAGAGGAGACCGCCATCTGTTTGCCCGACCGCACATGCAAGAGTTTCATGCCGCGCAGGAAATGCCCCGAGGCCAGCCGCACGAACGCCACCCGGTCGCGGTGCTTGGGGTCCATGTTGGCCTGGACCTTGAACACGAAGCCGGTGACGGCGGCCTCTTCGGGGGCGACATCGCGGCTGTCGGTGCGTTGCACCTGCGGTTCGGGGCCGAATGCGCCGATGCCGTCCATCAGTTCCTTGACACCGAAGGAATTGATCGCCGATCCGAACCAGATCGGGGTCATATGCCCTTCGAGCACCGACTGGTGGTTGAAGGCGGGCAGAAGTTCGCGCGCCATTTCCACCTCTTCGCGCAGTTGGGTCAGCAGGTGGGCGGGGATGTGTTCGGCGAGCTTGGGATCGTCGAGCCCCTCGATGCGGATCGTCGCGGCCACACGGTTGCGGTCGGCCCGGTCCATCAGTTCCAGCCGGTTGCCCAGCATGTCATAGCAGCCCAGAAATTCGCGCCCCATGCCGATCGGCCAGCTTGCCGGCGTCACGTCGATCGCCAGGTTTTCCTGGATCTCGTCGATGATGTCGAACGTGTCGCGCGCCTCGCGGTCCATCTTGTTGCAAAAGGTCAGGATCGGCAGGTCGCGCAGGCGGCACACCTCGAACAGCTTGCGGGTCTGGGATTCGACGCCCTTGGCGCCGTCGATCACCATCACCGCGGCATCGACCGCCGTCAGGGTGCGGTAGGTATCTTCGGAGAAGTCGGAGTGGCCCGGCGTATCGACCAGATTGAAGCGGTAGTGCCCGAAATCGAACGACATCGCCGAAGCCGAAACCGAGATGCCGCGATCCTTTTCCATCTGCATGAAGTCGGAGCGGGTGCGCCGCGCCTCGCCCTTGGCGCGGACCTGGCCGGCCATCTGGATCGCGCCGCCGTAAAGCAGGAATTTCTCGGTCAGCGTCGTCTTGCCCGCATCGGGGTGGCTGATGATGGCAAAGGTGCGCCGCCGGGCAATCTCGGCGGGCAGGTCGGGGCGGTTTCTGGGTGCGTCAGGCATGGGGGGCCGTATAGCGGGGTGGTTCGGGGGGGGCAAGGCGGCCGATGCTGCGCGGGTGGTGGGGTGCGCCTCCGGCGGGAGTATTTTTGTCGAGAGGATGATCAGGGTGCGAGAGGCGGGGGCGTGGGAAGGGCTTGGGCCCAGAGCGCGTCCAGAGCGGCGATTTCAGCCGGGTTGAACCGGTCGAGTTCTTGCCAGTAGCGCCCGGAGGGAACGTGATAGCCGAGGACAGATTCGCGGTGTTCGGCGCGGGTGACAGCGGCGGGATCGAAAGCCTGCGGGGTTGCGGTGGCCAGATCGGCGCAGGTGCCGCGCGGAAAGGTCAGCCGGGTCGGGCCGGTGGACAGGTTGACAAGGGCGCAGCCCTGCCGCGCGGCGTGGATTTGCAGGCGCGCCGATTTCGCCTCGAGCGATTGCAGGGTGATATCGGGGCGCAGCGGATCGGCGCGGCCCTGCCCGTAGAAATGGCTTTGGCCCTTTGGGTAATGCATGTCGCAGCCAAGATAGCCGATCGCGCGGGGCCGGTGATGGTGCAGCGCCCAGTAAGAGGCGGTGAAGGCCATGGTCGCCCCGGCATAGACAAAGCCGCCATGGGCGTTCTGGGCGGGAACGAAATCGGCCTCGGTCACGATGGTCTGGCGGGGGGTGGTGGCGGGCGGCATCCGGTCGGGCGGGAAATCCCAGGGGTGGATCAGATCGTCCCAGTCGGGGCGCACCCGCCAGGCGTTGTTGATGGCGATGACCCGGTCAAAGGGCGCGCGCGGCCAGTCGCGGCAGCGTATTACATCTGGGCCGGAGCCAAGCATCAGCAGGATCATTGCGCCATCTCCGCATCAATCGGGCAAGGATAGGCCGATCGGGGGGCCAGGCAAGATATTGTGGTTGGTTGGGGGTGGAAATTATTGCAAATATCGTTGCAGGGTTGTAGGAATGGCGCATGGAAGATCAGAACGCCCTTGCCGCCCTTTCGGCGCTTGCCCACGGTGACCGGCTGCGGGCCTTTCGTCTTTTGGTGACGGCGGGGAATGATGGCATCGCCTCGGGCGAGATTGCCGCGCGTCTGGGCATCGCGCCGACGCGGATGAGCTTTCATCTGGCGGTTCTGGAACGCGCGGGCCTGGCACAGGCGCGCCGGGCGGGCCGCAAGGTGATCTATGCGCTGCGCCCGGATGCGATGCGCGGCCTGATACAGTATCTTGTGCGCGATTGCTGCGGCGGGCGCCCGGAATTCTGCGATCTGGAAGGGATGATCTGATGGGGATGTTCGAACGCTGGCTGTCGGTCTGGGTTGGGACGGCGATGGTTGCGGGCCTGGCGCTGGGGATGGTGGCGCCGGGGCTGGTGGGCGCGGTGGCGGCGGCAGAGGTGGCCAGTGTCAACCTGGTGGTGGCGGTGCTGATCTGGGCGATGGTCTATCCGATGATGGTCGGTGTCGATCCGGGATCGCTGCGCGATGTGGCCCGGCAGCCGCGCGGATTGCTGATCACCCTGGCCGTCAACTGGCTGATCAAGCCGTTCACCATGGCGCTGCTTGCGGTGGTGTTCTTTGACGTCGTGTTCGCGCCCCTGATCGCCCCCGAGGATGCGCGGCAATATATCGCCGGGCTGATCCTGCTGGGGGCGGCGCCCTGCACGGCGATGGTGTTCGTGTGGTCGCAGCTGACTGGGGGCGACGAGAATTACACGCTGGTGCAGGTGTCGGTGAACGACCTGATCATGGTGGTGGCCTTTGCCCCGATCGTGGCGTTCCTTCTGGGCGTCACCGAGATTGCGGTGCCCTGGCAGACGCTGGTGCTTTCGGTCGTGCTTTATGTGGTGCTGCCGCTGCTGGCGGGGCTGATCACCCGGCGGATGCTGGGCGGTGCCAAGGCGATCGCGGCGTTCCGGGCGCGGGCCAAGCCCTGGTCGGTTGTCGGGCTGATCGTGACGGTTGCGATTCTCTTTGGCCTTCAGGGGCAGGCCATTGTTGACCGGCCGTTGATCATCGCCCTGATCGCGGTTCCGATCCTGATCCAGAGCTACGGGATTTTCGCGCTTGCCTACGCGGCTGCGTGGATGCTGAAGGTGCCGCACCGGGTGGCCGCGCCCTGTGCGCTGATCGGGACGTCGAATTTCTTCGAACTGGCGGTGGCCGTGGCGATCAGCCTGTTCGGCCTGGGGTCTGGCGCGGCCTTGGCGACGGTGGTGGGTGTGCTGGTCGAGGTGCCGGTGATGCTGACGCTGGTGGCCTTTGCCAACCGCACCCGCGCCCGCTTTGCCGATGCCGCCTGACGCGGGATGCCCGCGATCAGGCCCGCCCCTTGACCGCGCAACAAAACCCTATTTCCCATCCTCTCGAAAAAAATACTCGAATCCCCCGCCCGCCGTTCCCCCGCCCGCCGTGCGCGCACCGCTCAAGGCGATGACCCCAACGGGCTGAAACCCGCCCTAACCCGGCATCAGATCGCGCGACCTCGTGTCGCCCGCGGCCTCTGTCCCGCGACGGACCGCCGCGGTCCCGCCGATATCGGCGGCGGGCGCCCGCGCATGCACAAAGAGCGGCGCGGATGGTTGGGGGCCTGACCGGGCACCGGCAATCCGGTCGAGCCAGGCCGGCAGATGGGCGATATCGGGCAGGACCGCATCGGCCAGCGGCGCCAGATCCTCGCGCAGGGCGAGACCGGTGAGCACCGCCACCGTGCGCATCCCCGCCGCGCGCCCCGCCAGCAGATCGTGGCGGCTGTCGCCCACCATGACCACCTGCCCCGGCGCCAGGTCGCAGCGTTCGGCATAGGCCAGCAACATCCCCGGACCGGGCTTGGTGCCGAAGCCGCTGTCATAGCCCGCGACAAAATCAAAGAGCGCCTCGATCCCGGCGGCGGCAAGATGCGATCGCGCTGCCGCCTCGGCATCATTGGTGGCAAGGCCGATGCGCAGCGCCCTGTCGCGCAACTGGGTCATCAACGGCGCCAGCGGCGCCACGGGGATCATGTGCGCCGTTGCGGCAAGCGTATTCATCCGCGCCACCAGCCCCGCCGGCGAGGCCCCCGGAAGATGCGTCAGCAGCGCGGTGCCGATATCCTCGGGCGTGCCCGCGATCGCCACGCTGTCGCGCGCGAAGGACCGGGTGGTCATGTCATAGCCCACTGCCCGGCCCAGGACGGTGGCCCGGTCGGCATCATCGCCCGCCAGATCCAGCAGCAGCGATGATGCCCAGCCTGCCCAGGTGGCATGGAAATCGAACAAGGTTCCATCCTTGTCGAACAGGATGCCGGCAATTTCTGTCATGGTTTTCCCCAGATGCGGGCATATCGTGCAAGACCGGGCGTTGAATTGCAATACAACTCTTGCGCGACCCCGGATTTCGGCCGAGTCCCGCGCGCATGGGCGCGCCCGTTCCGGCGCGCATGGGTGTCATTGACACCCGCCGCCGGATCGCTGAAATTCGCGCGATGTCCTGTTCCCAGCCTTACCGGCTTCACGCCTCGATCATGTATCAGTTGACCCTGACCTCGCGGTTGCAGGAACGGCGGCTGGATGACGGATTGCGCGCGCTTGGTCTGACCCGCATCGCCTGGTGTATCCTGCTTGCGGTGCGCAACGAGGGGATCGCCCAGCCTTCCGATATCGCCGAATTCATCGGGGTGGACCGGACCGCCTGTTCGCGCGCCTTGCGCCAGATGGAGGGTCAGGGCTGGATCGCGCGGCGCAATGGCGAACCCGACCGCCGCACCACCTGCGTCGAGGCGACCCCGGCGGGCATCGCCCTGCTGGAGGCGGCGACCCCGGTCGCCGAGGAAAACAGCCGCCATTTCCTGGAAAAACTCGATCCGGGCGAGGACGCGGATCTTGGCCGGATACTGGCGCGCCTGCGCGAGGGCGAGGACAAGGGGCTGGGCCAGTTCTGAGAGAACGGTTCTGATTGGCGCGGCTCAGGTCCAGCGCTGCTCAGGTCCAGTGCAATTGCGCGCCCCCCGGAAGGGCGGCGCGGGCGGTGGCGACCACGTCATAGCCCAGGCCTTCGGCATCGCAAAAGCCGATGATCCAGGCATCATCCATCAGCAGGAAATCCAGAACCGAGGCCAGGAATTCCGGTTCCTGCGCCCGCGCGCGCAGATCCTGCGCGGCCGCGCCGCTTGCCCCCAGAAACACGTCGCGCAGATCGTCATTGGCGATCAGCCAGCCCAGGGCCCGCAGGGCTGTGATCTCGGCCTTCTGGGCGGAAAGGGTCATGGATCGGCCTGCCTGTGGTTTCGGAAAGGATTTCTTAACCAATATACCGCCAGAATGAAACCTGCCAACCACCCGCCACGCCTGATGCCACACCTGATGCGACTTCACCCGAAAAGGACAAGGACGATGGCAAGAAAGCTCCTGATCGTGGATGACATCGCCACGAACCGGATCTTGCTCAAGGTCAAGCTTGCGGCGGCCTGCTATGCAACGGTGCAGGCGGCGGACGGGGCGAGCGCGCTGCGCATGGTGGCGCAGGAAAAGCCCGATCTGGTGCTGCTGGATCTGTGCCTGCCCGATATGACCGGGCTGGCGGTGCTGAACCGGCTGCGCGCCGATCCCGCCACGCGCGATCTGCCGGTGATCGTGATTTCCGCCCAGACCGACGCGCAGGCGCGCATCGCCGCCCTTCGGGCCGGGGCCGACGATGTGGTGCCCAAACCCTTTGACGACCAGATATTGCTGGCCCGTGTGCGCGGCCTTCTGCGCGCCCGCGAACAGGCGCAGGAACTGCGCGGCGATGATCCGGCGGCGCGGGCGATGGCCGAACCCGGCGCCACGTTCGACCGGCCCGGCATCATCGCCCTGATCGCCCGCAACGGGGATGAGGCGCGCGACTGGCAGGCGCGCCTTGCGCCGCTGTTGCCCGACCGGATGATCATCCTGACCCGCGAAGCGGCGCTTGCCGCTGCCAGCAGCGGCGCGGCCCCCGATATCTATGTGATCGCCGCCGCCCTGCACGGCCCCGGCGATGGCATGCGCCTGATGTCGGATCTGCGCAGCCGCCCCGGTTCGCATCACGCGGCGATCTGTCTGGTGATCGATACCAAGAACCGCGACGCCGCCGCGATGGGCCTTGATCTGGGCGCGGATGATCTTTTGCCGACCGATGCCACCGCCGGGGAAGTCGCGCTGCGCCTGCGCGCGCAGATGCGCCGCAAACAGGCCGCCGATCAGAACCGGGCGCGCCTGCACGATCAGTTGCGCCTGGCCACCCATGATCCGTTGACCGGGCTGCACAACCGCCATTATGCCATACCGCAACTGGCCCGCATCGCCGAACGGGCCCGCAAGGCGGGCAGCGCCTATGCGGTGCTGCTTCTTGATATCGACCGGTTCAAATCGGTCAATGATCTGCACGGCCATCTTGTGGGCGACCATGTGCTGGCCGAGGTCGCGCTGCGGCTGCGGCGCGAATTGCGCGCCGTGGATCTGATCGCTCGCATCGGGGGCGAGGAATTTCTGGTGGTGCTGCCCGATGCCACGCCCGAGGGCGCGCAACAGGTTGCCGAACGCCTGTGCGTCGCGGTCAGGGCCGCGCCAATCGCGCTGCCCAGGGGCGGCACGCTTTCGGTCACGATCTCTATCGGTCTGGCGCTGGAAAGGCCGGGCGGGATCAAGACCTTGCCGCCGGGCAAGGTGCCGTCGGGGAATTTCGCTACCCCCGCCGAAGCCGGGCGCAGCGCCGTAGAGCGCGCCGATCGCGCGCTTTTGTGCGCCAAGGCACGCGGGCGCGATCAGGTCACGACAAGCAGTTGCGCGGCATGAGGTTGGCGCGGCAGGGGGCGGACGGCGTGGGGCGGCAGACGGGGAAGCGGCAGACGGGGAAGCGACAGACGGGGAAGCGACAGACGGGGAGGATGGAGGGGAAACAGGGGCGTACAAGCGCCGGGGCCAGAAAAGGCGCCGGAAAGGGGGCCGGAAAGGGGGCACGCGAAAACGGAGCATGAGAAAGGAGATGTTAAGCGGATTTCAGTCAGTCGGAGCCGTTCCCTTGATCGGCACGCGAAAGGCGAACGCCGGAAATGAGTATTTTTTCCAAGATGAAACAAAAGAGCGTTGTCTTGTGCGCTCAAGCCGGGGGTCTGACTGGGCGTGACACACGCTGAAGCGGGCGGGAACCCGGCGGCGCGGGAACCGCTGGTCCGGTGCGCCCTTGGCTTGTTGCCCGCGCCCCTCAGCGCTCGTGCCGCTGGCGTTCGTCCCGCTGGCGGTCACGCCCGTGGCGCGTGTCTTTCTGCGGCCCGGCTTCGACCCGGTCGGCAAAGACCGTCCGTTCCTGGGGCGACATGGCACTGATGCGTTGCAACAGCAGCGATTGCCCCAGCGCGATAGCCGCTGTCATGCGCGTCTTTTGTCGGTCGAACAGCGCCTGTACCGCCGCAGGATCAAAGGGATCGGCGCGCAGGGCGGCCACGATACTGGCGCGTTCGGCGCGAAAAAGGGCACGCGGATCGTCATATTCCGCGCCGCCCGCGCCCTGGCGCATCATGTCATGCATCTGCCCCCGATAGGCATCGCGCAGCGCGGCCCTG
>JACIYW010000005.1 GCA_014359745.1 Paracoccaceae bacterium
AAAACCCCCCGCCGCCTCCAACCGCTGCCAGGCGCGGGCGTTGGTGATCGTGGCCAATATCTTGGCGCGAGAGCGGACGATGCCGGGGTCGGCCATCAGGCGGGCAACCTCGGGGTCGGTCCAACCGGCGATCACCTCGGGGTCGAACCCGGCGAAGGCCGCGCGGAAGGATTCACGTTTGCGCAGGATGGTGATCCAGGAAAGCCCGGCCTGAAAGCCGTCAAGGACCAGCTTTTCCCAAAGCGCCCGGCTGCCGCGCTCCGGCACGCCCCATTCGCCATCGTGATAGGCCACATAAAGCGGGTCGGTCCCGCACCAGCCGCATCGTTCCGACATATGCGCCCCCAATGTTGAAAATTAGAACAAAATACGAATTTTCATCGGTTGTTAAGCCCCAAGGCAGAAGTTGGACACATAGCGCATGGAGGGGCTGATGAGCAAACTGGTACCCGTGGCCGATCCCTTCGCCGGGCCGGAAAGCCCGCTGGCATTTGCCGTTTCCGAACGCGACCGCTCGACGCTGGCGATGGTCGCGGGCGCGGTGGAACGCAAGCAGGTGCTTTTGGCCTATCAGCCGGTGATGCAGGCGACGGACCCGACCAAGATCGCCTTTCACGAAGGATTGATCCGCATCCTTGATCAAAGCGGGCGGATCATCCCGGCGCGCGATTTCATCGACGCGATAGAGAACCGCGAACTGGGGCGGGCGGTGGATTGCCTGGCGCTTGAATTCGGTCTGCTGGCGCTGCGCGAAAATCCCGGTTTGCGGCTGTCGATCAACATGTCGGCGCGGTCGATCGGTTATCCGCTTTGGGTGAAGACCCTGGATGCGGGGCTGGGGCGCGATGCCACGGTGGGCGAACGGCTGATCCTTGAGATCACCGAATCCTCGGCCATGCTGGTGCCTGAAATCGTCGTGGCCTTCATGGAGGATGCCCAAAGGCGCGGTGTCAGCTTTGCGCTGGATGATTTCGGGGCGGGGTACACCGCGTTTCGCTATTTCAAGGATTTCTACTTTGACATCCTGAAGATCGACGGCCAGTTCATCCGCGGCATCCATGCCGATATCGACAATCAGGTTCTGACAAGGGCGATGATCGCCATCGCGCAACATTTCGACATGTTCACCGTCGCCGAATCGGTTGAAACCGCCCAGGACGCGCAGTTCCTGATCGATGCGGGAATCGATTGCCTGCAAGGCTATTTCTTCGGTGCCCCGACCATCCGCCCCGAATGGCAGCGGCCCGCCAACAGGCGCCGCGCGTGAAAACGTCGCGCAGGCGATGACGGCGCGCCGAAAACCCACCCCGGCATTGCGCTTGAAGGCAGGTGCGCTTAGACATTTCAGGTGAAGGACAGACGCCGCCGCTGCGGTGCCGGTTCCGAACCATGACAAGGGAGAGGACCCATCATGACCAATGTCGTTATCGTATCCGCTGCACGGACCGCGGTGGGCAGTTTCAACGGAGCCTTCGCCAACACCCCCGCCCACGATCTGGGCGCCGCAGTGCTGGAGGCAATAGTCGCCCGCGCCGGCATCGACAAGGCCGAGGTGTCGGAAACCATTCTGGGCCAGGTCTTGAACGCCGGACAGGGGCAAAACCCCGCCCGCCAGGCGCATGTCAATGCCGGGCTGCCGATCGAATCGGCCGCCTGGGGCATCAACCAGGTCTGCGGTTCGGGCCTGCGCGCCGTGGCGCTGGCCGCGCAGCATATCCAGCTTGGCGATGCCGCCATCGTGGCCGCCGGCGGACAGGAAAGCATGAGCCTGTCACCCCATGTCGCGCATCTGCGCGCGGGCCAGAAGATGGGTGACATGAAGTTCATCGATTCGATGATCCGTGACGGGCTGTGGGATGCTTTCAACGGCTATCACATGGGCCAGACCGCCGAAAATGTCGCCGAAAAATGGCAGATAACCCGCGAACAGCAGGACATTTTCGCCGTCGCCTCTCAGAACAAGGCCGAAGCCGCGCAAAAAGCCGGCAAGTTCGATGATGAGGTCGTCGCCTTCACCATCAAAGGCCGCAAGGGCGATACCGTCGTCGACAAGGACGAATACATCCGCTACGGCGCGACGCTGGAGTCGATGCAGAAACTGCGCCCGGCCTTCACCAAGGATGGCACGGTGACGGCGGCCAATGCCTCGGGCCTGAATGACGGCGCCGCCGCCGTTCTGCTGATGAGCGCAGATGAGGCCGAACGCCGTGGCCTGCAACCGCTGGCGCGCATCGCCTCTTATGCCACCGTCGGGCTTGATCCGTCGATCATGGGCGTCGGCCCGATTTTCGCCAGCCGCAAGGCGCTGGAAAAGGCCGGCTGGAAGGCCGAGGATCTGGATCTGGTCGAGGCAAATGAGGCCTTTGCCGCGCAGGCCTGCGCCGTCAACAAGGATATGGGCTGGAACCCGGATGTGGTGAACGTGAACGGCGGCGCCATTGCCATCGGCCATCCGATCGGTGCCTCGGGCGCGCGGATCCTGAACACGCTGCTGTTCGAGATGGGCCGCCGCAACGCGAAAAAAGGCCTTGCCACCCTGTGCATCGGTGGCGGCATGGGCGTTGCCATGTGTCTTGAACGCCCCTGATCCAACCCGCCCGTGCGTAATATTGTTGCGCGCGGGCGCTTTCACTTTTATCATGATTGCGCAGGCCGTAAATTTCTGGAGGAAACATGGCAAGAGTAGCACTGGTCACTGGGGGGACGCGCGGGATCGGCGCGGCGATCTCCGTCGCACTGAAAAATGCGGGCTATACGGTCGCCGCGAACTATGCCGGCAATGATGCCGCCGCTGAAAAGTTCACCGCCGAAACCGGTATCCCCACCTATAAATGGTCGGTCGCTGATTACGATGCGTGCAAGACCGGCATCGCCAGGGTCGAGGCTGATCTGGGCCCCGTCGAGGTGCTGGTGAACAACGCCGGCATCACCCGCGACGCACCGTTTCACAAGATGACACCCGAACAGTGGCACGAAGTGATCGACACCAACCTGACCGGCGTGTTCAACATGACCCACCCGATCTGGCCCGGCATGCGCGACCGCAAATTCGGGCGGGTGATCATCATCAGTTCGATCAACGGGCAAAAGGGGCAGTTCGCGCAGGTGAACTATGCCGCGTCAAAAGCGGGCGATCTGGGCATCACCAAATCGCTGGCACAGGAAGGCGCGCGGTTCAACATCACTGCCAATGCCATCTGTCCGGGCTATATCGCCACGGAAATGGTGATGGCGGTGCCCGATAAGGTGCGTGAAAGCATCATCGCACAGATCCCGACGGGCCGGTTGGGGGAACCCGAAGAGGTGGCGCGCTGCGTGGTGTTTCTTGCCGCTGACGACGCGGGTTTCATCAACGGATCGACGATTTCGGCGAACGGGGGGCAATTCTTCGTCTGAACCGGTCTGCGTCCCACTCTGCGGCCCACACAGGCCGCCCCACCCAGGTTGCGGGCCGGTCAAACGACCGGCCCGGTGTTTATCGCCCCCCTGATCCCTTTGCGATCAGGGCACGGCCTGCCTTGTCAGACACCGCCAAGGCGGCTGATTTCTTCTTTCAGTTTAAGCTTTTTCTTTTTCAATTCGGCAATGGCAAGGGCATCGGTGCCAGGGCTGCGCTGTTCCTTATCGACCTGTTCCGACAATGTCTGGTGTTTGCGGCGTAGCTCCTGCAGGTGTGCACTCATGGTCATGCCTTGTCTCCTCTGCTGAAAATATCCGTGTTACAAGATCATCACATTCCGCGCGTCTTGTCACGCATAACCGATATGGGAAGTGTGCGGCATTCGCTCAATCATCCCGGCCGGACGAATTGCAAAACCGCTCAGCGCGCGGCCAGATTCAGCGGTTTTCCGCCGCGCAGAATGTCGGAAGCGGCCTGGGTAAAGCTGTCGCGGTCGCCATCATGGGCGGGGCCCTCGTGCACAACCAGTCCCGGCAACAGGCAGAACGGCCCGCGCGCGCCCTTGCGCGCCTGCACGATCACCCGCCCCGCTGCCCGCCCCGCGCGTGGCATAAGCGGCAGAACCCTGATCTCACCGGCCCGGCCTGACAACGCGGCAAGCATCTCGGGCAGCCTTTGCGCCCGGTTGATCAGCGTCAGGCGCCCCCCCGGCTTCAGGCGGCGCAGGCCGCAATCGATCCACAGCGCCAGCGGTGTCGCCTCGCGTTGCGCCACATCGCGCCCGGCATCCTCTGCCTTGGTGGCGGCGGCATCGAAATAGGGCGGGTTGGCCATGACATGGTCAAAGCTTTGCGCGCGCAGATCGGCGGGCAAGTCGGCCAGATCGGCCATGATCACCCGCACGCCGTTCCGTTCGGCCAGGTCGGCGTAATCCGGCTGCACTTCGACCCCGGTCACCAGAACCCCCGGCACCCGTGCCATCACACAAAGCGCCGCCACCCCTGCCCCGCAACCCAGTTCCAGCACCGCCGCCCCAGGCCGCGCCGGAACCGCCGCCGCCAGGAACACCGCATCCGTGGCCGACCGATAGCCGCGCACCGGCTGCCACGCCGAAACCCGCCCATCAAGAAAATGATCCCGGCGCAACGCGTCCTGTGGGAAAGCCATGCCGTCAGCGACTGATCGGGATGTCATTGTCGGCAAGGATCACCCGCGCCTCTGACAGATCCTCATCCCGCACCATCAGGCGGCGCGGCAAAATGCCAATCGATCCTTCCAGCACGCTCATATGGACGTCCATGAGAAAGACCTCTATATCCTCGCCTTGAAGGAGCGCGCTGGCAAAGGCGATGATCGTCGGGTCGGTGGTGCGCAAAAGCTCTTTCATCTGAATATCTAACGGCAAGTTGGCGTGCTTGTCCATTGATCCGGGGGACGCATGGGGTTGGATACGCCGAGAGAGACACCGCATGAACGGCTGGGGGCGTTTCTTGCCGACGATCTGGCGGCGGTGAACGCGCTGATCCGCGAACGCATGGCCTCGCGCCACGCGCCGCGCATTCCGCAAGTCACCGCGCATCTGGTCGAGGCGGGCGGCAAGCGCCTGCGCCCGATGCTGACGCTGGCCGCCGCGCGTCTGTGCGGTTACGACGGGACGCATCATGTGCATCTGGCCGCGACGGTCGAATTCATCCACACCGCCACGCTACTGCATGACGATGTGGTGGATGAAAGCGACAAGCGGCGCGGGCGGCCCACCGCCAACCTGCTGTGGGATAACAAATCCAGCGTGCTGGTGGGCGATTACCTGTTCGCGCGGTCGTTCCAGTTGATGGTGGAAACCGGATCGCTGCGGGTGCTCGACATCCTCGCCGATGCCTCTGCGACCCTTGCCGAGGGCGAGGTGTTGCAACTGACCGCGGCGCGGGATCTGGCCACGGATGAGGGTATCTATCTTCAGGTGGTGCGCGGCAAAACGGCGGCCCTGTTCGCAGCGGCAACCGAGGTGGGCGGCGTCATCGCCAGGGCCGCGCCCGCACAGATCGCGGCGCTGCGCAGCTATGGCGATGCGCTGGGCATCGCGTTTCAGATCGTTGACGACCTGCTGGATTACGGCGGCGCGGCCGATGCGCTGGGCAAGAATGTGGGCGACGATTTCCGCGAACGCAAGCTGACGCTTCCGGTGATCAAGGCAGTGGCGCGGGCCACGCCCGAGGAACGCGCCTTCTGGGCGCGCACCATCGAAAAGGGCGATCAGGGCGCGGGCGACCTGGAAGAGGCGTTGCGCCTGCTGGCCCGTCACGGCGCGCTGGAGGCCACGCGCGCCGATGCGCTGGGCTGGGCGGCGGCGGCGCGCGCGGCGCTGGGGGCGCTGCCCGACCATCCCCTGCGCGACATGCTCGACGATCTGGCCAGCTATGTGGTCGAACGCATCAACTGATTGATCCGCGCCGCCTCAATGGCATCGGCGGGGTACAGCCGCCCCGCCGCCACCCACCAGCCAGGATGCGCCGTTGATATGGCCACGCCTGCCCGGCGCGCGGCGGCAAGATCGGGGAAAAGCGCAAAGCAGGTCGCGCCCGACCCCGACATCCGGGCGATCAGCGCATCCGGCTGCGCCGACAGCGCCGCCAGCACCGCGCCGATTTCGGGGACGATCGCGCGCGCCGGGGCTTCCAGATCGTTGCGCTGCCCGGCCAGCCAGCGCGCCAGGTCGCCAACATCCGCCCAGACGGGCAGCGCGCCGGGCATCGGCGGGTTGTCGGGGGCGGCCAGAGCCGCGAAAACCGCGCCGGTGGGTGCCTCGACGCCGGGATTGACCAGAAGGATCGGCGCCTCGGGGAACGGCAGATAGTCCAGCCGCTCGCCAATGCCGCGCATGCGCGCAGGCCGCGACAGCAGGCAAACCGGCAGATCGGCGCCAAGGTCTAGCACCGCATCCGCATCGAGCGCCGCAAGCCGCGCGGGCATCCCCCCGGCATCATCCGCATCCAGCCGGATCGCGGCCCGGATCGCCGCCGCCGCATCGGCGCTGCCGCCACCGATGCCAGATGCGGGCGGCAGGCGCTTTTCGAGCGTGAACGCCAGCCCCAGCGCGCCGGGCACCAGCGCGGCGGCCTTCATCACCAGGTTGTCCCGGTCGGCGGGCACGCGCGCCCCGAACGGCCCTTCCAGCGTCAGCGACGATATCCCCGCGCGGGTCGCAAGCAGCCCGTCGCCCACATCCGCAAAGGCCACCAGACTGTCAAGCAGGTGATAGCCATCGGCCCGCCGCCCGGTGACATGCAGTGTCAGGTTGATCTTGGCCGGGGCCGCTTCACTTATCGGCGGCTGCGGCATTGGCTTCGCGCAGCGGCGGCGCGCCTTCTTCCTTCAGCACCTGGTCCAGCCCCACCTCCAGCTTGCGGCGAATGCGCTGCGCGTCTTTTTCCTCGGGGCCGAAAGACAGGGCGCGGCGCCATTGAAACCGCGCCTCAAGCGTGCGGCCAACGGCCCAGTACACATCGCCTAGGTGGTCGTTCACGATCGGATCGACAGCCTCCAGTTGCGCCGCCTTTTCCATCGGGGCCACCGCTTCCTGATAGCGGCCCATCTTGTAATAGGCCCAGCCAAGGCTGTCGGTGATATAGCCGTCATCGGGGCGGGCGGCGACGGCGCGTTTGATCATGTCCAGCGCCTCGTCAAGGTTCTGGCCCTTGTCGACATAGGAATAGCCAAGATAATTCAGCACCTCTGGCTGGTCGGGCTGCAAGGTCAGCGCCTCGCGGAAATCGGCCTCGGCCTTGTCCCAGTCGCCGATGCGTTCATGACTGATGCCACGGGAATAATAGATCGGCCACTGCCCCGGTTTCGGATCGCCAAGCAGGTCTATCGCCCGGCCATAGGCCGCCGCCGCCTCGGCATAGCGTTCTTCGCTGCGCAAACGGTCGCCAAGCGCCACCTGCACCGAGGGCAGATCGCCATGGGTGCGGCCAAGCTGTTGCAAGACCTCTATCGCGGCCTCGGTCTTGCCCGCGCGCGCCAGCGCAGTGGCGCGGCCGATTTCGGCGACATGGAACGACGGATCGACGGGCGGAACCCGCTGATAGGCCGCCGTTGCCAGATCATACTGGCCCTGCGATTCCAGGATCGAGGCGGTCAGCAAAATCTGGTCCACATCATCGGGGCGCAAATATTCGGCGGACCGCGCAAAGATCAGGGTGAAGGCATCGGCTGCCTCGCCCCGCAAGACGCCCGCGACGGTGTAAAACACCTCGGCAAGGCCATCGGTCGGGGATTTGACCAGATCGAAGGCCAGAACCTCGCCCGCTTTCAGGCGTTCGGCCAGTGCGGCGAATTCCGGATCGGACGTTGTGCCGAATGTCTGCTCTATCAGCGCGATGGCGTCCTGGTTGCGATCAAGCTGGCTCAGGATCTCGACATGGGCAATCACCCCGCGCCGGGTCAACGGCACCGGGCCGCTGGCGGTGCCGGAAAAAATCGCATCCGCCGCCTCGAAATCACCGACCGAGGCAAGGGCAAGCGCGCTGTGATAAAGGCCGAACGCCCTGGTGTCATCGTTCGCGGTGATGGCGTCAAAGGCGGTGCGGGCCTGCGAAAACCGGCCAAGAGCCACCTCCACCCAGGCATTGACCAGCCGGTCCACCAACTGCCCGACCAGCTTGTCCTCGGCCAGCCCGGCGTTCGCCGCGGCGTAATCCCCCGCCTTCAGGCGCCGCACAAGCCGCACGATCGCGGCAACCTGGCTGTCGGTTTTCAACGATCCCATCCTGTCGGCCAATGGCCCGGCGGCATCGAAATTCCCCAGCCCCACCTGCGCGGTGATCGCATATTCCAGAAGCACCGCGTTATCAGGATCACGCACCACCGCGGCACTGAAATAATCAGCGGCGGCGCGGTAATCATTGGCGTGGGCGGCCACGCGCGCGGCCAGATAGGCCCCTGCCAGGCCGTCCTGGGCGACAAGCGGCGCTGCTGCGGTCAGGGCCGTGGACAGTATCGCAGCGGCAAGCGACAAACGGCGGGCAATATTCACGGCATACCTCGTTCCGGTGGGACGGACAAAATCTAGCCGTCGCCCCGCCACATGTCCATGCACCAGAGCAAATGAACCGCGACCATCGGCGGTTTTGACCCGATCAACAGCCCCCCGCGCCGCTTTCCAACTTGACACACCCGGCAGTTCCCCCAAGTTTCGGGCGTTCCTGAGAGACTTGACCGGTATCTGTCACAAGCCGCGGCGGCGATCTGATCCCGCCCATATCGGAGCAGCAGCATGACCAAGCCCCGCATCCTTCTGGTGGCGCTGGGTGGCACCATCGCCATGACGCCATCCTCCACCGGGGGCATCGCGCCCACGCTTGGCGCCGCCGATCTGGTGGCCGCGGTGCCCGGCCTGAATGATCTGGCCCAGATCGACGCGCGATCGCCCTTCCAGTTGCCAAGCGCATCGTTGACACAGGTGCATCTGGCCGGGGTTGCCGCGCTGATCGATGCGGAACTGGCGGCGGGGGCGTTGGGCGCGGTCGTGGTGCAGGGCACCGACAGCATCGAGGAAAGCGCGTTCCTGCTGGACTGCCTTGTGCAGTCCGACCGCCCGGTGGTGGTGACCGGGGCGATGCGCGGCGCGCAGATGCCGGGGGCGGACGGGCCGGCCAATATTCTGGCGGCGGTGATCGTGGCGATGCAGGCGCCGACCGGGCTGGGCACGCTGGTCGTGCTCAATGACGAGGTGCACGCGGCGCGCTTCGTGCGCAAGGGCAATACCGGGCTGACCTCGGCCTTTACATCGGCCCCGTTCGGCCCGGTCGGCCATGTGACCGAAGGGGTGTTTGCGCCCGCCCTGCGCCCCACTCCGCTGGCAAAGCAGCCCCTTCCGGGGGATGATGTGCCGCCGGTGGCCCTGATCCAGATCGGCATGGGCGATGACGGGCGGCTTTTGTCGGCGCTGCCGGGTCTGGGCTATCGCGGCGCGGTTCTGGTGGCGATGGGGGCCGGGCATGTGCCCGCAGCCATGGTCATGCCTATTGCGGGGCTTGTGGCACGGATGCCGGTGATCCTGACCAGCCGCGTCGCCGAGGGGCCGGTGTTTTCGCGCACCTATGGCTATCCGGGGTCCGAACGCGATCTTCTGGCGCGCGGCGTGATCGGCGGGGCGGCGCTTGGCCCGCTCAAGGCGCGGCTGTTGTTGCAATTGCTGCTGGCGGCGGGAACGCCGCCGGGTAATATTTCTGCTGCCTTTGCGGGGGCCTGATCGGTTAGATCGAGTATTTTTGCCAAGATGAATGCAAGTGTGGCTTGCCGTACCCGCCTGGCGGCTTCGGCGGCTTGCATCCCCCCGGCGATTGCCGCACTCTGCCGCAAACACACAGATTTGGAGCTTGCCATGCGTACCCGTGCCGCCGTCGCCGTTCAGGCCGGAAAACCGCTTGAGATCATGGAGGTGAACCTTGACGGCCCGCGTCCGGGCGAGGTGATGGTGGAAATCAGGGCCACGGGTATTTGCCACACCGATGAATTCACCCTGTCGGGCGCCGACCCCGAGGGGCTGTTTCCCGCCATTCTGGGCCATGAGGGTGCCGGCGTGGTGGTAGAGGTGGGCGCGGGCGTGACATCGGTGAAACCCGGCGATCACGTCATCCCGCTTTATACGCCCGAATGCCGGACCTGCCCAAGCTGCCTGAGCCGGAAGACCAACCTTTGCACCTCTATCCGCGCCACCCAAGGCGCCGGGCTGATGCCCGACGGCACCTCTCGGTTCACCACGCTCGATGGCGATCCGATCCTGCATTACATGGGCTGTTCGACATTTTCCAATTACACCGTCCTGCCCGAGATCGCGGTGGCCAAGGTGCGCGAGGATGCGCCCTTCGACAAGATCTGTTACATCGGCTGCGGGGTGACCACGGGCGTGGGCGCGGTGATCAACACCGCCAAGGTGGAAATCGGCGCCAAGGCGGTGGTGTTCGGGCTGGGCGGTATCGGGCTGAACGTGTTGCAGGGGCTGCGGCTGGCGGGCGCCGACATGATCATCGGCGTCGATCTGAACAACGACAAGAAGGCCTGGGGCGAGCGGTTCGGGATGACCCATTTCGTCAACCCCAGGGAAATCGACGGATCGATTGTCAACCACATCGTCAACATGACCAAGACGCCGTTCGACCAGATCGGCGGGGCGGATTATTCGTTCGATTGCACCGGCAATGTGCAGGTTATGCGTGATGCGCTGGAATGCACGCACCGGGGTTGGGGACAGTCGATCGTGATCGGCGTGGCGCCTGCGGGGGCCGAGATCGCGACGCGCCCGTTTCAGCTTGTCACCGGGCGCGTCTGGAAGGGCACGGCGTTCGGCGGCGCGCGCGGGCGCACCGATGTGCCCAAGATCGTCGATTGGTACATGGACGGCAAGATCGAGATCGACCCGATGATCACCCACACCCTGGCCCTTGAGGATATCAACAAGGGTTTCGACCTGATGCACGCGGGTGAATCGATCCGGTCGGTCGTGGTGTATTGAAGCCTTCAGGTCGGGCCAGCGTCAGGGGTGCGCGGCCCCTTCATAGAGATAGGCGAAGATGCCGCGCAGCAGGTCGCGCATGTCTTCGTCTGTGTCGAAATCCTCGCCGGTCAGATCTTCGTATTCCTGCGCGCTCAGCGCGGCACCGTCGATCGCCTCGCGCAGTTCGGCGCGAAAGATCGCGTTGATATCGGCGTTGTCAGGGTCTTGCAGATTTTCCTTCAGCCCCGCCAGATCAAAGGCGTTGACGTTGCAATACCCCGCAAGCCGGTCTTTCAGGATTTCGAATTTCTCAAAGGTCATGGTTCACCCGTGCTGGTCATTTCGGATCGGGATACATCGTCAGCAGCGTCACCGTACCGTCGCGCGCGACCTTGTACACCGCGATAAGGTTGCCATCGGTCAGGTCAGTGGGCGCGGTTCCGGTGGGGCGGCGGTTTGATCCCTGGCGTGTCTGCCCCTCGACCCTGGAAAGGTAATCCTCGCCCAGAACGCTTTTCAGCGTGGGCTTCATTTCGAACCTGGTGCTGCGCAGCCTCTTGGCCTCTGCCAGCTTGTCCTTGAAGCCCTGGCTTTCGCGCAGCTTGTCGTCGGCATCCACATAATCGCCCGCATCCTTGAACCGCGTGGCGCTTTTGGCGCAGCGGTGGGTGCCACCATGCACGCCGTCGCGGGTCGTGCCGGTCATCGGGTCTTTCTTTGATAGCGCGCGATCCGACAGTTGCTGCGGGGTCACATCGCCTTCGTGGCGCTGCGGGCCGTGGCCTTCGGCCTTCAGATAGGCCAGGAAGGTCTGATCCAGCTTGGTCTTCATCGCCTCCAGCTTGATCTTGTCCTCGGGCGTGGGCGTCCCCGCAAGGGCGGCTTTAAGCGCGCCGCGCATGTCCTTCATCAGCGGTTTCGCGGTCTTGTCAAAGGCGCTGTCAGCCCCGGCGCGCGTTGTCACATTGTCCAGAAGTTCCTGCATCTGCGCAAGCTTGGCGGGATCGTCCCTGGCCTTCAACGCCTCGGTCAGGCGGTCGGCGGAGGGGGTGGAAAGGATCAGCTTGCGCAGCGCGGTCAGCGATGTCAGCGCCGCGTCGTAATCTTCGGCGGTCATCGCATCGGTATAGGCCTTGTTGGCGGTGGCGAGTTTGCGTTTGTGATCATCGGGGGCGGATTTCAACGCCGTCACCAGCGCGGGTTTGACCTTTTCATGGGCCTTGGCCAGCTTGGCGGCGATATCGGTGGCCGGTTCATCCGTTGCGCTGTCGTCATCCCCGCCGTCTTCGCCATCATCCAGAACCCGGCCATCGGCCGTGGCAAGAACCACCTTGAAGCCAAGGCCGCGATCCTTGAGGTGGCGCTTGAACAGCTTGCCCAGCGTGCCGGGGGGATCTTCGCCTTCGGCGCAGGCCAGTTTGATGGTCTTGCCCTCAACCGTCATCACACCCACGGCACCGCGCGATCCGCCGCCCGCCTTCTTGGCCTGCTGGCGCATCGCGTCGGCGGATTTGGTGCGCGACAGCGCCAGATGCAGCCCCTCGGGACCGATCAGAAGCGCGAAGTTATGCGCGGCCTTGCGCGCCGCCGCGATATCGGCGTTCAACGCCTTGCCTTCTTCAACCAGCTCGGCCTTGGATTTTTTTGCCATCGGGGGAATCCACAGATCAATGCCAGAAGGTGACACATCCCCGAACCAAAATCCAGACCGATACCGCGATCTGCTCGCAAGGGCCAAAGGGGGGCTTGCACTTGCCCCAAGGCTGGCGCAGCATACCCGCTCTGAGTACCGGAGCATGAATGCGTATCCGCCGCGCGACACCCGCTGACAACCCCGCAATCTGGGCGATACTGGAACCGGTCTTCGCGGCGGGCGAAACCTATGCCGTCGACCGTGACATCACCGCGCCGGATGCGTTGAACTATTGGTGCGGCGGCACCCATCAGGCCCGCGTCGCCGAGGCCGAAGGCATGATCGTCGGCACCTATTACCTTTGCCCCAATCAGGGCGGCGGCGGCGCGCATGTGGCCAACGCGGGGTTCGTGACCGCCGAGGGCGCGGCGGGGCGCGGGGTGGCGCGCGCCATGCTGGCGCATGCGCTCGATTGCGCGCGTGGGGCGGGGTTTCGGGCGATGCAGTTCAATTTCGTCATCTCGACCAACCGGCGCGCCATCGACATCTGGCTGGCCTATGATTTCGCCGTGGTCGGCCGCCTGCCCAAGGCGTTCAACCACCCGACAGAGGGCTATGTGGATGCCCTTGTGATGTACCGCAGTCTTTGAACCGCAGTCTTTGAAAGGATCGATATGGCCCGCGCCGGTATCCCGCTTCTGGCCGTTCTGGTCGACGCCGACAATTCCTCGCCCGTCTGGGCCGAGGCGATTTTTGAGGAGATCGCCAGCCTTGGCGAGGCCTCTGTCCGGCGCATTTACGGGGATTTTTCGCGCCCCGCGATGAAGGGCTGGTCAGACCGGCTGGCGGCGCTGGCGCTGGTGCCACATCATCAACCGGCCAATACGGTAGGCAAGAATGCCTCTGATATCGCACTGGTGATCGATGCGATGGACCTGCTGCATTCGGGGCGCTTTGACGGGTTTGTGCTGATATCATCAGACAGCGATTTCACCCGGCTGGCCAGCCGCATCCGCGAACAGGGGCTGGATGTTTACGGGATCGGCCAGCAAAAGACCCCCGAGGCGTTTCGCAAGGCCTGCAAGCGGTTCATCTTTGTCGAGAACATCCTGACCGAAACCGATGTCGACCCACGGGAACCCGCCGCCAAGCCGGCCAAACTGACCCCCTCAAGTGCTGTGCCGCTGATCAAGGCCGCGATGAAGGCGATCGGCGGCGAGGATGAATGGTATTCGCTGGGCCAACTGGGGCAATTCATCAGCGCCGCCAATCCCGATTTCGACAGCCGCAATTACGGCTGTTCGAAGCTGAGCGATCTGCTGGCCCGCGCCGGCCCCTTCGAGATCAAAAAAGGCGCCGGAAACCACGTTCTGGCGCGTTTGAAGGGCTGATTTTTGCCCCGAAGGAGGCACGCGGTGGCAAATGCCGACCCTCCGGGGGGAGTATTTTTATCGAGAGGATGGGCCGTCAGCTTTTCATGCTGTCCCAGAAGCTTTTGACCTTGGAAAAGAAGCTTGATCCTTCGGGGTTGTTGTTTTCCGACAGTTTTTCGAATTCGCGCAGGATTTCCTTTTGGCGGGCGGTCAGGTTGACCGGGGTTTCCACGGCCAGTTCGATCACCATGTCGCCCGCGCCACCACCGCGCAGCGCCGGCATACCCTTGGCGCGCAGGCGCATCTGCTTGCCGGTCTGGCTGCCTGCGGGCACCTTGACGCGGGCGCGGCCGCCGTCGATCGACGGCACCTCGATATCGCCGCCAAGGGCGGCCGTGGTGATGCTGACCGGAACACGGCAAAACAGATTGGCGCCGTCGCGCTGAAACAGCGGATGGTCGCGCACTTCGATGAAGATATAAAGATCGCCGCTCGGGCCGCCGCGCAGGCCCGCCTCCCCCTCGCCCGACAGGCGGATACGGGTGCCGGTTTCAACGCCTGCGGGGATATTCACCGAAAGCGAGCGATCCTTTTGCACGCGCCCGGCACCCGCACAGGAACCGCAGGGGTTCTTGATGATCTGGCCCAGGCCGCCACAGGTCGGGCAACTGCGTTCCACGGTAAAGAACCCCTGTTGCGCGCGCACCTTGCCCATGCCGGAACAGGTGGGGCAGGTTACGGGTTCGGCCCCGCCCTCGGCCCCGGTGCCGTTGCATTTGCTGCACGCAACCGATGTGGGCACGGTGATGGTTTTCTGCGCGCCGCTATAGGCCTCTTCCAAGGTGATGCGCATGTTATAGCGCAGATCCGATCCGCGTTGCGCCCGGCTGCGGCCACCACCGCGCTGCCCGCCCATGAAATCGCCAAAGAGATCCTCGAACACATCCGAAAACGCCGACGCGAAATCGCCGTTCTGTGCCCCTGCGCGCGGGCCGCCGCCGCCGCCCATGCCACCCTCGAATGCCGCATGACCGAAGCGGTCATAGGCCGCCTTGCGATCAGGGTCTTTCAGGGCGTCATACGCTTCGTTGACTTCCTTGAAACGGGCCTCGGCATCGGGTTTGTCGGAATTTCGGTCAGGATGAAGTTCCTTGGCTTTGGCACGATAGGCTTTTTTCAGTTCTTCGGCGGATGCCCCCCGGTTAACCCCGAGTACATCGTAAAAATCCCGCTTTGCCATCCGTTGTTTCCCCGCCAACAGCAGACCGGCCTGACCATGGTCAGACCGGCCCAAGATGCGTTACACGCGCTTATTTGCGCTTGTTTTCACCAAGATCCTCGAAATCGGCATCGACGATATCCTCGTCCACACCGCGCGGATTGTCGGCATCGGCGGCATCGGTGGCGTCACCTTCCTGCTGGGCCTTGTAGATCGCTTCACCCAGTTTCATCGCCGCTTCGGTCACGTTCTGGATGCCGCTCTTGATCTTGTCGGCATTGTCGCCTTCAAGCGTTTCCTCAAGCGCGCCGATCGCCAGTTCGATCGCCTCGACGGTTGAAGGATCAACCTTGTCGCCGTGATCCTGAAGCGATTTTTTGGTCGCGTGGATCAGCCCTTCGGCCTGGTTGCGCGCCTCGACCAGTTCGCGGCGCGCCTTGTCAGCCTCGGCGTTCGCCTCGGCATCCTTGACCATCTTCTCGATATCCTCATCCGACAGCCCACCCGAGGCCTGGATGGTGATCTGCTGCGTCTTGCCGGTGCCCTTGTCCTTGGCATTGACCGACACGATGCCGTTGGCGTCGATGTCGAATGTCACCTCGATCTGGGGCATGCCGCGGGGTGCGGGCGGGATTTCTTCAAGGTTGAACTGACCAAGAAGTTTGTTGTCGGCAGCCATTTCGCGTTCGCCCTGAAAGACGCGGATCGTCACGGCGTTCTGGTTGTCTTCGGCGGTCGAGAAGATCTGCGATTTTTTCGTCGGGATCGTGGTGTTGCGGTCGATCAGGCGGGTGAACACACCGCCCAGCGTCTCGATGCCCAAGGACAGCGGCGTCACGTCAAGCAGCACCACATCCTTCACATCGCCTTGCAGCACGCCCGCCTGAATGGCCGCGCCCAGCGCCACAACCTCATCGGGGTTGACGCCCTTGTGCGGCTCTTTCCCGAAGAACTTCGTCACCTCTTCAACGACCTTGGGCATCCGGGTCATACCGCCGACCAGAACGACCTCGTCGATGTCGCCCTTGCTCAGCCCCGCATCCTTCAATGCCGCCTCGCAGGGTTTCATCGAGCGTTTGATCAAATCGCCGACCAGGCTTTCCAGTTTTGCGCGGGTCAGTTTCATCACCAGGTGCAGCGGCGTGCCGGTATCCTTGTTCATCGAGATGAACGGCTGGTTGATTTCGGTCTGCTGGCTGGAGGAAAGTTCGATCTTGGCCTTTTCGGCCGATTCCTTCAGGCGTTGCAGCGCCATCTTGTCCTTGCTCAGATCGACGCCGTGTTCCTTCTTGAACTCATCGGCCAGATAATTGACGATCTTCATGTCAAAATCTTCGCCGCCAAGGAAGGTGTCGCCGTTGGTCGATTTCACCTCGAACAGGCCGTCGTCGATTTCCAGGATGGTGATGTCGAAGGTACCGCCGCCAAGGTCATAGACCGCGATGGTTTTCGCTTCTTTCTTGTCAAGGCCATAGGCAAGCGCCGCGGCGGTCGGTTCGTTGATGATGCGCAGCACCTCAAGGCCCGCGATCTTGCCCGCATCCTTGGTGGCCTGACGCTGGGCGTCATTGAAATAGGCCGGCACGGTGATGACGGCCTGAGTGACCGATTCACCCAGATAGGATTCGGCGGTTTCCTTCATCTTTTGCAGGATGAAGGCCGAAATCTGGCTGGGGCTGTATTTCTCGCCCCGCACCTCGACCCAGGCATCGCCATTGCCGCCGTCGATAATCGCGTAGGGGACAAGTTTTTTGTCCTTCTCGACCTCGGCATCGGTGGTGCGGCGCCCGATCAGGCGCTTTACCGCGAAAACCGTGTTGGTCGGGTTGGTCACGGCCTGCCGTTTGGCGGCCTGCCCGACAAGGCGTTCATTTTCCGTGAACCCCACGATCGAGGGCGTCGTGCGCGCGCCTTCGGCGTTTTCGATCACACGGGGTTTTGCCCCGTCCATGATCGCCACGCAGGAGTTGGTTGTCCCAAGGTCGATCCCGATTACTTTAGCCATGATAGTCACCTTTTCTTGCGGCGATGAATTTGGGGGTCAGATCCGATTGCGGCCCCTGCACCCCGATCCCGATTTCGGTCGGGATGGCCCCGACCCGTTACAAGGCCGTATATAGGAAGCGGTGCAGGGGGCTGCAAGCGCCGCTTCGCGCGGAAAATCACGGATTTGTCATGAAATCCGGGCCAATCGGGAATTGCAGAACCCGGTTTCGGCCCCGACGACGGATATGGGGGGCGACGGATATGGGGGGCGACGGATACGGGGGGCGGTGCCGATCATTACGCAATCCACGCGGGCCGCTGCAAACAGGGTTGGCCTGTGGCCCCCGCCTCGCATCCCCCGGCGCGGCCGTCTTACCCTTATCCCGATGCCTCGGCCACGGGCGCATGGGGCCCCTGAAAGGTAAACAGAACGCCCGACACGTCATCACGAAATTCCGCATGGCCCTGAAAGGCGCACAGATCCCGTACCAGCGCCTCAAGAAACAATTCGCCCGGCAGGGCGGCGTTGCGGGTGATCAACCGGCTAAGCCCGTCCGTGCACAATTCGCGCCCGTCCGGCCCCTCGGCCTCGGTGATGCCGTCGGACATCAGGAACAACCGCTCTCCGGGTGCCAGACTGGTTTCGATGCGGCTGTAACGCGCGCCCTCTATCAGGCCGATGGGCAGCCCCCCTTCACCCAGATAGGCCACCCGGCCATCGGTGTGCACCAGCGCCGGATAGGGGTGACCGGCCTGCACCATCACGACCTTGCCGGTAATCAGATCGGCCTCGGCATAGGCCATGGTGAAATATTGATCGACATGCAGTTCCTCCAGCATCATCTTGTTGAAATGTGCGGCCACCATTTCCGGTGGCCAGGTCTCTTGCTGGCCATAGGCGCCGATCGCCATGGCGATATTGCGGTTGGCCGAAGCGGTTGACAAAAGCCCCGCCAGCCGCGCCGCCAGAAAGGCCGCCGCCACGCCGTGGCCTGACACATCGATGGAATACATCGCCACCCGGCGCGCATTGATCTGGAAATAGCCGACCAGATCGCCGCCGATATGGCCCGACGGCCGCAGCAGCAGCGACACCGACGCGCGGCCAAAGTCGCGGTGCCGGTCGTGCACCAGGGTCATCTGCAACTGCCGCGCCTCGGCCAGGTCGCGGTCAAGGGACTGATAGACAGATTGCAATTCGACCAGGGTTTCGCCAAGCATGCGGTTCTTCTCGCTCAACTCCCGCTCCATCCGCAGGATGCGTTCCCCCGCCATGATCCGCGCGCGCAATTCATCGGCGTAAACCGGTTTGGTCAGAAAATCATCAGCCCCCGCATCCAGGCCGACGGCGATCTCACCCTTCTCGCTTTTCGAGGTCAGAAGGATGAAATAGCCGTAACTGTCGCGCGGCAGCGCCCGGAAGGCCCGGCAAAATTCCAGCCCGTCCATTTCCGGCATCATCCAGTCGCTGATCACCAGATCCACCGGTTGATGTGCGCATATCTTCAATGCCTCGGCCGCCGAGCCCGCCGCAACCACATCATAGCCCCAGCGCAACAGCGAGGCCGACAATATCTTGCGCTGCACCCGGCTGTCATCCACCACCAGAACGCGGCGTATCACCCCCGACAAGGTTGTCGGATCGGGCGGGTTTACATCGACCCGTGTGGAAAAAGCATGACCTACCATGCCCCAGAAGTGCCAGACGCGCCTTAACAGGACGTAAAGCGTAAAATGCCCGCGAAAGGATTTTTTCAGCTCACCAAGTGTTAATCCTGTCGGGTGCAGCATCGGTGGCAGGTGGCAGGGCAAGGTGCCGCACGGTCGGCGCCCGAACCGTCGGCCCTGCCGCACAAGACGGAGGTTTGGATGATCGACTGGGAACAGGTTGCGACACTGCGCGCCGAGGTGGGGCAGGACGACTTTCGCGAGGTTGTCGATCTGTTCCTGGAAGAGGTCGAGGATATCGTCGCGCGCCTGTCAACCGCGCCCGATCCAAAGCGCTATGAACAGGATCTGCATTTCCTGAAGGGCAGCGCGCTGAACCTGGGTTTCCGCCACCTGGGCACCCTGTGCCAGATCGGTGAAACCGAAGCGGCGGCAGGCCGGGCCGGGGGGGTGGATATCGGGGCGGTCGTGACATGTTATCATCGTTCGAAGGCCGAATTCATGGCCCGCCCCGACCTGTTCGGCCCTGCCACCGCGCCGTGACACTTCCCCTCCGAAGGGCGCGCCGGTGGAGTCCCAGAACGGGCGCGATCCCGGCGGCCCCGCCCCATCGTCAGGGCGCGCCGCCGATTACGCCAAATGGCCGATCACGCCGAACCGTTGATCGAGGCGATGACCTGACGCATGATCTGATCCAGCCATATCCTGACCGCATCGATCCCGCCACCAAGCGCGGTCAGCGCGGTTTCGGCCGCGGGCACCTGTGCCACGATCTGCGGTGTAAAGACATAGACCGCCCAAACCGCAACCCCGGCAAGCAACGCAATCCCGAACCCCAGCCGAAAGCCGCGCCGCGGATCGCTGGTGTCCGGCGCGGGGGACTCTGCCCGCATGTGATCGGCGTGATCGTCCGAGGCGTTGAGGGTGGCGTTGATCTGATCGATATCGGGCAAAGCCGCGCGGCCCGTTCGGGTGGTTTGCGGCGTCTGGGTGTCGTTGTCATCGGCGAACGGGTCTTTGGCGGCCCGATCCGCGCGACCGGTCCGGCCTTTGGCAAGCGCCGCCTCAAGCCCCAGATCGGCCTGCGATTCCAACCCGCCGCTTTCGGCACGGCGGGCCTGCTGTTCGCGCTCTGCCTCTTCGCGCAACAGGGCGGCCACATTCGCATCAAGCCCGCGCCGCTGCGGCGCTGCGGTGGCCGCAAGCGCCGCCACGGCCTGGGGCTGCGGCGTTGCGTCCTCTTCTTCCTCGAAATCGTCGCCCATCGGCGACACGCGCGCCGCCGCATCCGCATTGGCCCCGTCGCCTTGGGGCGGCACGGGTCCGTGTTGCGCCTGTTCCTGGTATGCCGGGGTTTCGTATTCGGGTTCTTCGAAGCCGACCTCTGGTCCCCCTGCGGGCGGATCAACCGGATCCCCCTGCGCATGAAACCAGGTATGCCCGCAATTGGAACATTGAACATCGCGGCCTTCAGCGGGAATGGCGCTGTCGTCCACTTCATACTGGGCATCGCAGTTCGGGCAGATCAATCGCATCGGACCCCACATTCCGGAAATCTTTTGTTTCCATTCAACCGGCATATTGTAGCCTGCACCTGTGGCTAATCCAAGCATTTGTGCCGGAACCGATTGAATCTCCTGCCGCGCTGGGCGAAACTGTCACGTCTTTTGCAGGAGTGGCCGGTGATCGCGCTGGAAAATGTTGCCCACAGCTATGGCGGTGGGGAATTGTTGTCTGACATGACGCACGAACTGGTGCCGGGGTCATTCCATTTTTTGACCGGGCCGTCGGGCGCCGGGAAAAGTACCTTTCTCAAGATCTGTTACGGTGAACTTGTGCCCAGCGCCGGGCGCGTGCACCTGTTCGGGCAGGATCTGCGCACCATGTCGCGCGATGCCATGGCCGATACGCGGCGGCGTATCGGGATCGTGCATCAGGATTGCCGGTTTCTGGATCACCTGCCACTGTCGGAAAACATCGCCCTGCCGTTGCTGGCCGCCGGTCGTGACCCCGCCGAAGCCGCAGATGACCTGCGCGCCCTGCTTGACTGGGTTGGCCTGGGTTCCCACGCCGATGCCCTGCCCCCCTCGCTGTCGGGAGGAGAGCGGCAGCGCGCGGCGCTGGCGCGCGCGGTGATCATGTCCCCCGACGTGATCCTTGCCGACGAACCCACCGGCAACCTTGACTGGGAAATGTCGCTGCGGCTTTTGCGCCTGTTGATCGAACTGAACCGGATGGGCAAGGCGATCCTGATCGCCACCCATGACCTGAACCTGATCCGCACCGCCAAGGCCGAGGTATCGGCCCGTGTCCTGCGCATCAGCGGCCGACGCCTGACCACCGCCGGGGCAGATCTGTGATCCGGCCCGGCACCTTCCTGCAACGGGCCGAGGGCAACACCGGGCGCGTGGTGCCGCCTTCGGGGTTTACCGCGCGGCTGACCATCTTCAGCGCCGCCGCCATGGCGTTCCTGGCGGTGTTCGCGCTGGCGCTGGCGCTGGCTGCCGGCCGGATGGCCGACCGTTGGGATGCCGCCCTCGCCGATACAGCCACCATCCGCATCGCCGCCCCCCAGGGCCAGATGGAAACGCAAACCGCCATCGTTCAGGAAATCCTGCGCACCACCCCCGGCGTCACCGAGGCGCGCGTGCTGCCGGTCGAGGAAAGCCGCGCCCTGCTGGAACCCTGGTTCGGCCCCGACCTGCCGATCGAAAGCCTTGCCATTCCGCAGCTGATCGCGGTAAGAACCGCCGCACCGGGCTTTGACGCCCAGTCCCTGCGCCTGCGCCTGAGCGCCGAGGCCCCCGGCGCGGTGCTGGACGATCACACCCGCTGGCGTCAGCCACTGGTCCGCGCCGCCGCCCGGCTTCGCAGCCTTGGCTTTGCCGCGATCGGGCTGATCGGCGCAACCGTGGCCGCGATGATCGTTCTGGCCGCACAGGCCGCCCTTTCGGCGAATGCGCAGGTGATCACGGTGCTGCGCCTGATCGGGGCGCGCGATGCGTTCATCGCGCGCGCCTTCGTGCGCCGGTTCACCCTGCGCGCCTTTGGCGGGGCGGTGGCGGGAACCGCCCTTGGCATGCTGGCCTTGGCCCTGATGCCGGGCGATCCCGCAACCGGGGCCTTCCTGACCGACATCGGCTTTCACGGCGCAGAATGGCTCAGCCCGCTCTTGATCCCGCCCTTCGCCGCGATCACGGCTTTCATCGCCACCCGCGCCGCCGCGCTGCGTCGCCTCAAGGAACTGACATGATGGCAAATCTGCTGCAATGGATCCGGTCGATCGTTTTCCAGATCGTGCTTTACACCTCGATGCCGGTGATCGGGCTGATCTATCTGCCCTGGGCCCTGGTCAGCCGACGCGGCGCTTACGGGGCGGTGCACGGCTTTTGCCGGTTCGCGCGCTGGGCGGCCCGCGTCATCGTCGGCCTGCGCTCGGAAATCCGCGGCACCCCGCCACAGGGCGCGGTAATGATCGCGGCAAAGCACCAATCGTTCTTTGATATCATAATGATCGTTTCGGTCACCCCGCACCCGCGTTTCATCATGAAACAGGAACTGCTGCGCACGCCCATAGTGGGCTGGTATTCCCGCCAGATCGGCTGCATCCCGGTGGATCGCGGCAAACGCGGCCGCGCCATCGCCAAGCTGATGGAGGCCGTGACCGAAGGCCGCGCCGAGGCCGGTCAACTGGTGATCTATCCCCAGGGCACCCGCACCGCGCCGGGCGCCAACCTGCCCTACAAGATCGGCACCGGCCTGATCTACGAGGAACTTGGCCAGCCCTGTGTGCCCGCGGGCACCAACGTCGGCCTGTTCTGGCCCCGCGGCGGCGTGTTCCGAAAACCCGGCCTGGCGGTCGTGGAATTCCTGCCGCAGATGCCCGCGGGCCTGCCCCGCGATGTGTTCATGGCCCGGCTTCAGGAAACGGTCGAAGCCTGTTCCAACCGCCTGATGGCCGAGGCCGGATACACCGCCCCGGCACACCCCGGTTCCTGACGCCTGCGCCTCAGCCCGCCATGGGCATCAGGATGGCCGGCCGATACCAGCCCTCACGCACCGGAACCACCTGAAGATAATCGCGCACCTCGCACACCTGCACCCCGAAGATTTCGCGGTTTTCCGCCACGGTGCGCCCCGGAACGCACAGCATGTCATCGCCCGGCTGCCAGTCGGCCGGGGTGCCAAGGTTATAGCGGTCGCTGGCCTGCAACGCATCGATAACCCGCAAGGTTTCATCGGTACTACGCCCGATCATGCGCGGATATTCAAAGATCATCCGCACCCGCAACGCCGGATCAACCACAAACGATTTGCGGATCGGGCACGCTTCGCTTTGTTTGGGGTGGATCATGCCAAAGGCATTCGACAGGACACCGCTTTGATCGGCGACCGATGGAAAATCGATCTCCACCTCGAATATCTCCTCGATATCCTTACGCCAGGCAACCTGCCGCTCCAGTGGATCGCCCGAGATCGTCATCAGACGCACCCCGCGCGCCGCGAAATCCGGCGCGGCGGCGGCGAACCCCGCCATTTCGGTGCTGCACACCGGCGTGAACGATCCAGGATGGCTGAACAAAAAGGTCCATTGCCCCTCTGCCCACTCATGAAACCGGATACGGCCTTCGGTCGATTCCGCAGTGAAATCGGGAAACACATCCCCCAGTTTCGGAATCCACTTCACACGCTCACGGTATGATAGGGGCAAGCGAACGCTTTCCCCATCCTTGCCACGCCCTGAAAACAACTGCATACCCATACCCAACTCACCCCTAGGTTGATCACGGAATATAACCTTTTTTTAAGGCCAGAATACAACCAACGGGTGAAACTTGACGGAATTAAGGCAAAGTAACAAATTTTATATGCCTTATTCACTTTTTTGAAACGCCGCCCGGAAACATGCCCCCAAGGCGGGCACAGGCCCCGAAAAACCGACGGCCTGCCGCCGGTTCAGGCCAGTCACGCGGCCAGGCCCTTGCCGCCGATCTCCAGAAACTTCTGCCTGCGCGCCCGAACCAGCGCATCGGGCTTCTTGCCCGCCAGATCCTTCAGCATCGCACCCAGCGCCTTGCCCACCGACGCGATCGCCGCCGCACGGTCGCGCTGCGCGCCGCCCAACGGCTCGGCGATCACCCGGTCGATGACACCCAGCTTTTCCAGATCCTGCGCGGTCAGGCGCAACGCCTCGGCCGCCTCGCGCATCTTGTCGGCATCCTTCCACAGGATCGACGCACAGCCCTCGGGCGAGATCACCGAATAGACCGAATGTTCCAGCATCGCCACCCGGTTCGCGGTGGCAAAGGCCACCGCGCCGCCCGATCCCCCCTCGCCGATAATCACCGACACCAGCGGCACCCCCAACGACAGGCACTTTTGCGTTGCGCGCGCGATCGCCTCGGATTGCCCGCGCTCCTCGGCGCCCTTGCCGGGATAGGCGCCGGGCGTGTCCACCAGCGTGATCACCGGCAGACCGAACCGATGCGCCAGATCCATCAGCCGGATCGCCTTGCGATAGCCTTCGGGGCGCGCCATGCCGAAATTGCGCGCGATACGGCTTTTGGTGTCATGGCCCTTCTCATGGCCGATCACCATCACCGGCTGATCGTTGAACCGCGCCAGACCGCCCATCACGGCATGATCGTCGGCAAAATTCCGGTCGCCGGCCAGGGGCGTATATTCGGTAAACAGCGCCTCGATGTAATCCTTGCAATGCGGCCTGTCGGGATGGCGCGCCACCTGGCATTTCTGCCAGGGCGTCAGCCCCTTGTAGAGATCGCGCAACATGGCCTCGGCCTTGCGGTCCAGCGCTGCGGCCTCCTTCTCGACATCCATGCCGGTATTCTGCCGGGCCAGCGCGCGCAATTCCTCGGATTTGCCCTCGATCTCGGCCAGTGATTTCTCGAACTCAAGATATTGCATCACGCATCCCTTTACCGACAGGGGCTATATGCCCGCCCTCACCCGCATTTGCAACGCCGTGCCCCTGCCCTGTTTTCGCATCACCTTGAAAAAATACTCTCGGGGGGTGAGGCCGCAGGCCGAGGGGGGCAGACAGCCCCCCTGCCCGCCATCCCGCGTTCCCGATCAGTCCTGCGCCCGCAACACCCGCGCCGGGCGCGCCGCGAGCGGTCGCAGGGCAAAGCCCAGCCCCGCAAGCAGCGTGGCGACAATCCCCCCCAGAATGATTGCAAGGGCCGACAGCGGCTCAAACCGGAAGGATGCCTCCATCACGAACACCATCACCGCCCAGCCGGCCAACCCGCCGGCGATCACCGCCACCCCGCCTGCCGCGGCCCCCAGCACCGCCGAGCGCAGCGCGAAAGACCACAATATCCGCCCCCGCGTCGCGCCGATGGTCTTCAGAACCGCCGCCTCGAACACCCGCGCCCTCTCGCCCGCCGCCGCCGCCCCGATCAGCACGACAAATCCCGTCACCAGCGTCGCGGCCGCCGCATAGGATGTGGCCGCCGCAATGGCGCCCAGCGCCTCGCTGACGCGCGCCACCACATCGCGGACGCGGATCGCGGTGATGTTGGGATAGGCACTGGCCAGATCGCGCAGGATCGGGGCCTCTGCCTCGGGCGTCGCATAGACGGTCGAAATGAACGTATGCGGCGCACCGGCCAGCGCACCGGGATTCATCGTCAGCACGAAACCGATCCCGGCGGTCGAAAAATCCACCTCGCGGAAACTGGTGATCGTGGCCTCGATATCGCGGCCCAGGATGTTGACGGTGATCCTGTCGCCCAGCTTCAGGCCAAGTTCCGCGCCCTCCTCGGCGGCAAAGCTGATCAGGGGCGGGCCTTGATAGCCCTCGGGCCACCAGGTGCCGGCGGTCAGCGTGGTATTGGCGGGCATCCGGTCGGCATAGGTCACGCCGCGATCGCCGCGCAGAACCCAGTGATTGCCCGCCACCTCGCGCGCCGGGCGGCCGTTGATGCGGGTGATCACGCCGCGCAGCATCGGCGCGCTTTCCACTTTCATGACAGCCGGATCCCGGTTCAGCCGGTCCATGAACCCGGCCATCTGGTCGCCCTGTATATCGACAAAGAAATAGCTTGGCGCCCGATCCGGCAGATCGCGGTCAATTGCACGGCGCAGGTTTGCGTCTATCTGCCCCACCGCCGCCAGCACCGCCAGCCCCAGCCCCAGCGACAGGATGACCGAGGCCGAGGCCTCGCCCGGCCCGCCCACCGCGCCCAGCGCCAGACGCAGCGCGGTCTTGCCGCGCAGCCGCCGTGCCCGCGCGCCGCGCCGCGCCAGCCAGCGCACCGCCACCGCCGCCAACGCCAGCACCACCAGCGCGCCCAGAATGCCCGCCGCCGTGCCCAGCGCCAGACGCGGCACCCCCGAAAACCACACCGATGCCGCCACCAGAAGCGCCAGAACTGCGGCCAGCACCACCAGCATCCGCACCCCCGGCCAGCGCCGGTCCCCCGGCATGACGCCGCGATAAAGCGCCGCGGCCCGCACCTGCGCCGTGCGCCCCAGCGGCCAAAGCGTGAACAAAAGCGCCGTCAGCACCCCGTAAAGCGCCGCCTCGGCCAGCGGCGCGGGATAGACAGAAAACGCCACCGGAATCGGCAGCGCCGATGCGATCAGCGGCGCGAACAGCAGCGGCACGCCCGCCCCCAGGATCAGGCCCAGCACAACCCCCGCCGCCGTCAGCACGCCGACCTGCATCAGGTAAATCAGGAATATCAACCACCCCTCGGCCCCCAGCGTGCGCAGCGTGGCAATCACCGCCGCCTTGCCATCAAGATAGGAGCGCACGGCGGCCGATACGCCAACCCCGCCCACCGCCAGCCCCGCCAGCCCGACCAGCACCAGGAACGCCCCGATCCGTTCCACAAACCGGCTGACGCCCGGCGCGCCATTGCGCCGGTCCTGCCAGCGCATGCCGGTGTCGCGAAACCGCGCTTCGGCACGGGCCTTCACGGCGGGCAGGCTGGCGCCCTCGGGCAGCAGCAAACGATATTTCGTTTCAAAAAGCGTCCCCGGCCCCAACAGTTCAGACCCAGTCAGCAGCGCCCCGGTCGCAACGATGGTGCGCGGACCCAAGCTGAATCCCCCCGCCGCCGCATCGGGTTCGCGGATCAGCGCGGCGGTCAGGCGAAAATCCTGCATGCCAAGGCGAAAGATATCGCCGGGCTTCATCCCCAGCCGATCCACCAGCACCTTGTCCATCACCCCGCCGGGCAGACCACCTCGCACCGCCAGCGCCTCGGCCAGCGGCATCGCCGGTTGCAACTCTACCTGCCCCAAGAGCGGATAGGCCGCGTCCACGCCCTTGACCTGCGTCAGCGCGCGCTCTGCCGTATCGCCCGTGCCCACCACGGCCATCGACCGGAAATCGACCACCTCCGACACCGCCGCGGCGCGGCGTTTCATGAACCGGCGCTCGTCCTCCGAGGCGAAGCGATAGGTGAATCCCATCTCGGCGTCGCCGCCCAGCAAGACCGCGCCCTGATCGCTCAGCCCCCGTTCAAGGCTGACCTGCACCGTGCCCACCGCGGCAATCGCGCCAACCCCCAGCGCCAGGCAGGCCAGAAACACCCGAAAACCCGCCAGCCCGCCGCGCAATTCGCGCCAGGCGATGCGCCAGGCCAATGCGATCCCCGTCATTCGGCGGCCCGTTGCAAAGCGTCGCCGTCTATGCGCCCGTCCTTCAACCGCACCACCCGGTCGCAGCGCGCCGCCAGATCGGGCGCGTGGGTGACAAGGATCAGCGTCGCACCATGCGCATCGCGCAGACCGAACAACAGATCCATGATCGCCTGCCCGTTCACCCCGTCCAGATTGCCGGTCGGCTCATCCGCCAGCAGCACCTTCGGGCGCGGCGCCGCGGCGCGCGCCAGCGCCACGCGCTGTTGTTCACCGCCCGACATCTGCGCGGGATAATGATCCATCCGCGCGGCAAGGCCCACGGCGCGCAATTCCGCCTCGGCCCGCCCGAACGCATCGCGCACCCCGGCCAGTTCCAGCGGCGTTGCGACATTTTCCAGCGCCGTCATCGTCGGGATCAGGTGGAAAGATTGAAAGACAACCCCCATATTCCCCCTGCGAAAGCGGGCAAGCTGATCCTCGTTCATCGCGGTCAGATCATGGCCAAGCGCGTGCACCGTGCCCGCCGTCGCCCGTTCCAACCCGCCCATCAGCATGAGGAGAGATGACTTGCCCGACCCCGACGGCCCGACCAGCCCCAGCGTTTCCCCCTTGCCAACCGACAGCGTGATGCCCCGCAGCACCTCGACCGGGCCGGCATTACCTGCCAAGGTCAGACCGGCATCGCGCAGCATCAAAACGGGTTCGGACATGTCGAAATTCCTCAGGTTACCAATCCTTGCATATGGCGCGCTGGCCGCAAGGTGCAAGCGCCTGGCGGCAGTTTGGTGCGTGGCACTTTGGGCAGCGGTCGGCATCGCCCATGCCGAACCGGTCACCATCCTGGCGCTTGGCGACAGCCTGACACAGGGCTACGGTCTGCCGGTCGAAGACGGGCTGGTGCCGCAGATGCAGAAATGGCTGGCCGCGAACGGGCACGATGCGGTGGTGCTGAACGCGGGCGTGTCGGGTGACACCACGGCGGGCGGGCTGTCGCGGGTAGAGTGGTCGCTGACCGATCGGGTTGACGCGATGATCGTGGCGCTTGGCGGCAATGACCTGCTGCGCGGCATCGATCCGGCCAACAGCCGCGCCAACCTGCGCGGCATTCTTGAGGTGGCAAAGGCGCACAACCTGCCGGTGCTGCTGATCGGCCTGCCCGCACCCGGCAATTATGGCCCCGATTACAAACGCGATTTCGAAGCGATGTATGTCGATCTTGCCGCCGAATTCGACACGCTTCTGGTGCGCGACATGCTCGGCCCGATCACCGGGGCCGATGGGGCCGCCTCTGGCCGGATGCAGACCGATCTCTTGCAACCCGACCGCATCCACCCCAACGCCGAAGGCGTCAAGCGTATCGTCGAAGCCCTCGGCCCAGAGGTGGTCAAGCTGATCGCGCGCATGCCTCAGCGGTAAAACCTTTGTGTGCACGTCCGAATGGGGGGTTTTTTGATTTTGTGATTCCGCACGCCCGTGAGACAATCTTCCGGCAGACGAATGGCTTCCGGCAGACGAATGGGGGAAATGCGATGTTCGAATCACCACACACCATCTGCATGATGGCGGCCCTGATCTGCGCGCCGTTCGCGGGCCATGCCGCCGAAGGCCAGCGGATCACCGTGACCGGCGAGGTCATCGATACTTGGTGTTATTATTCGGGCGTCATGGGCGGGCCGGACGCCATTCAGGGCACAGCACATCACACCTGCGCGCTGTGGTGTTCGGCGGGGGGCATACCGGTGGGGCTGCTGGCCAGCGACGGCACGGTTTACATGGTACTGAAAATCGAAGGCGATGCCACATCTGCCAGCGGCGACACGCAGTTGCGCCTTGCCAGCCACGAGGTGACAGCCGACGGCATCTTTTATGCGCGCGATGGGATCAATTATCTGGTGGTTGAAAAGGTGATCGCCGACCAAGGCATCACCAACCAATCCCACACGGTTTTCGGGCCGGTGCCCCCCTTCGCAATTCCCGAACCGCAATAGGGGCAGACCATGAAACACCTCGTCGCACTTCTGTGCCTTTGCGCCACCCCCGCACTTGCCGACGATTTCTCGGCCGGTTCCGATGCACAATCCTGGGGCCTGCCCGGCGAAAGGCCTGCGCGCTTTACCGCAAAGGTGGTCGATGTGCTTTGCACCCTGACCGGCGATTGCCCGGGTGCATGCGGCGGCGGCGCGCGGCAACTTGGCCTGCTGCGATCCGCCGACGATGCGCTGATCCTGCCCAACAAGAACGCCGAACCTTTTACCGGCGCGGTTGTCGATCTTTTGCCCCATTGCGGCGGGATGGTAGAGGTGGACGGGCTGATGATCGAAGATCCGGCGATCGGGGCGCACAACATCTATGCGGTGCAAAAGCTGCGCCCAGCGGGTGCCGCCGACTGGACGAATGCCACGCGCTGGGTGGCAAACTGGGCCAAGGCAAACCCGCAGGCCCCCGACGATGGCGCCTGGTTTCGCAATGATCCGCGCATCAACGCTATGATCGGGGCAACGGGATATCTTGGCCTCGGGCTGGAAACCGATGCGACCTACCTGAAAGAGCTGTTTCCATGATCGGGCTGCGCGCCGTCACCCTGGCCCTTTCCCTGACACTTGCAATCACCGGGATCGCACGCGCGCATGACGGGGCCGATCACGCCGCCCCCACCCCCGAAAAGGCGGCCGATCCAGTCACGCCGCTGCCCTTTCAGATTGGCGGGGCGTTTTCCCTGATCGATCAAACCGGCACCCCGCGCCGCGCGCCAGACCCGCGCGGGCAGTTCCAACTGTTGTTCTTTGGCTATGCCAATTGCCGCAGCATCTGTTCGGTGGCCCTGCCGATGATCGCCGAAACCGTAGATCTGCTGGCAGCAAATGGCATCACAGCGACACCGGTGATGATCACCGTCGATCCGGCCCGTGACACGGTCTCGGCCATGGGCCCGGCCCTTGCCCGCATCCACCCGGATTTCATCGGGTTGACCGGGGATCGTGCCGCCCTTGATCAGGCCTATCGGGCGTTTCAGGTCGAAAGCCGGGTGGTGTTCGAGGATCCCGTCGATGGGCCGGTCTATGCCCACGGCAGCCATGTCTATCTGCTTGATCCGCAGGGCACGGTGGTCACGCTGTTTCCGCCGATTCTGTCGGCGGCGCGCGCAGCACAGATCGTCACCAGATACGTCACCCACGGCGGTTAGCGTGTGGTTGCGCTCAATCAGACCCGCATCCTGACGGCACAAGAAAATGCCATGACGCTTCATCTTGGCAAAAATACGCATCCCGCGCCCGCCATGCGCGCACCCGTCAAGGAAATGAACCCTACCGACTGAAATCCGCTAGCGGTGAATGCCGTTCTGCACCCGCATAGCGGCCAGGGTGCGCGCCTCGTACCCTTTGAGAACCCGGCGCGCGGTGTGGGTATGCACCGGCAGCCGCGCCGCGGCGTCCGCCAGGCATGACGCCGCAACCCGTTCGGGGTGCCGCGCCAGCGTGCCCAACCACAGGCTTTCAACCCAGCACCCGTTGGCGCAAATCAGATCGGGTTCGGCAAACACCAGCCCGATATACTGCGTCATCCCCCCCGACGGGGCTGACACCGCCATGCGGCCATGCACGAAATACCCGGCTTCGACCAGAACCTCTTCTTCCCCGAAAAGATACTCCACCTCGGCGCCGCCGACCACGATCCTCTGGCGGGGCAGCACGCACAGATCGCGCCGCGCGCCCAGATAGTTGGCGCGAATGACCTCGGGCACCCAGGCCCCCCGGCCGGGCATCCGCACCCCCGCCGACCACAAAAGCGGCTGCGCGCCCATGTCGCGGGTGGTCACAAGATCGCCAGGGCGCAAATCGGCCGCCGCGACATAGCCTGTCGGCGTCAGGATCAGGCTTTGGGCGGCAAGGCCCGGCATCGGGCCCGCCACCGGCATGCGCCCTTCGGCGACGCCGACCCAGATCACCGCATCATCCGGCCCCGCTGTGCTCGCATCGATCATCGCGCCAAGCGCCTGCGCGGGAAAGGGCTGCGGATCGTGGCCGGTGCTTACCGACACCGCGCCGGTCAGGACATCCTCGATCGCAAGCGACCAGAACCGCGCCGCCTCGTCCCAGTGATAGCCAAGGATCACCGCCCCCGACAGGCCGCCGCCGGGCACCGGCGCCCCGGCCCGCAACAGTCGCCCGCCCTGCCGCTGGGCAAGGGAAACCCCGCTTTCGGCGTCGATGCCCAGCATGAAATCATGGGTCTGGCTATTGTCCTGCCGGTGATGGATCAGGGTTCTGTGGCCGCGCCAGGTGTCGGGAAACCGGCATTCCACCACCAGCGATCCGCATCCGATGGCGCCCGCGCCCGGCCCCCAGGGCCGGGTTGGCACCGCCCCCTCGCCCGGCGCGCCCGACACCAGCCGCCATATCGGCGCGCCGGGCGCCCGCGCAGGTTCGCGCAACCGGATGACCGAACCGGCGACCGCCCCCACCCCGCCCGCAGGCGGCCCGGTTTCCGGCATATGGCGTCGCGCAACGGTCATTCAGCCCCCGATCACCCCGCAGCTCCCGTCATGCCGCAGCACGCGAGAACAGCACCTGTGCCTCATACCCGCGCAGCGACCGGCGCGCGGCGGGGCTGTAGCCAAGCCCGCTTTGCGGATCAATCTCGGGGAAAATCGTGCATATTTCCTCAACGATCGCCCGCTCGAAACTGGCGGTGGTCTGCGGGCCTGGCAGAAAGCTTTCGGTGGCAAGCCCTTCGGACCAGACAACCTGATGCCGGTCAAAAAGGATGTGCACATATTCGACCATCCCGCCCGCGCGCACCTTCACGGATCGGCCATTCACCAGATCCTTGGCCGACACCAGCACCTCGGCCTCGCCGAACCACAGTTCGGCAAGCGCATCGCGGATCAGCACCCGGTGCTGCGGCGACACCAGCAACGTGCGATGCGGCCCGAACGTGCCTGCGCGGATCTCGATCGGGGCCAGCACCCCCACGGCCTCGACCGTCCGCCGCCCGATCCAGCGCAGCGGTTGCGGCCCGTCATCATGGGTCAGCACCAGGTCGCCCGCGCACAAGGTTTCGACCGGCACCTCGCCATCGGGGGTGCGGATCAGCGTGCCCGCAACGAAACACGGTATGGAATTCAGGGTTACAAAGGCCGTGTCGGAAATGCCGTTCCCGTTGCCATTGGCCACCGTATAGGAAAAATTGACGCTTTCCTCATCGGCATCGGCGAGCACGGTCAGCGTGCCGTCGGCGTTCAGGGTGATCTGCTGGCCGGTGGCCAGCGTCACCGTCGAACCCGCCGTCACGTCCTGCCCGTTGATCTGGGTGATGGTCAGCGTGCTGCCGGGCGGGCCCTGATCATTGCCAAGCACATCGATCGTCGTGCTTTCGCCCGGTGCGACCTGAAGTTCGTCATCCAACGCGATCAGCGCGGTCTGCACGCTGTTGCCGGCAATCAGGATGCTGCTGTCATAATTGGAATCGCTGACATCGGCGATGCCGATCCGGATCGAATTCACCTCGCCGGGGGTCACCGCCATCTTCAGCGTCAGGGTAACGGTAAAGCCGTCCATCTCGGTGTTGAACTGGCTGGAGGTGTTATCATTATAAAGGTTGATATTGCTGGTCTGGTTGATGTTGTTGACAGAGGTCTGCCCCTCTCCGATCACCAGTGGCACCGACGTGCCGTTCACCCACACCCCCATCACATCGTTGAACAGCGAATTGGTGAATTCGGGATATTCATCCGAAGCAAACACGAATTGCATCGTCAGCGTGTCGCCGGTGGGGATGAAATCGACATCCAGCATCGACGCATCATAGGTATTGGTGCCCGCCAGCGCGTTGAAATCGGCGTTGTTGTTCACGCCACTGGTGTTGGTGGAACGCGAATTGCTTTGGTTCGCATCGTTGTGTTTGCTGGTGCGGTTGGTGAAATCACCCGCGTCGCCCGTCGACAGGATGACGCCGGTGTCACCGGGCATCACGTCGGGCGACACGGAATCGCCGTTTGAATAGATGCCCGAAGAATCCCGGTCGCCGGTATAACTGGCCCCGACAACGGTCACGCCATCGCCAAAGATCGTCTCGGCCATCTGGGTTGCCGAAGCGTTGGTGTTGACCGGAAGTTGCGTTGCTCTAACCATATCTGCCCCCTATACTTAGGGGCAGCACAAGCTGTTGATCCGCGCCGGGTTTGGCCCGATATTTTCTTTTGCCGTGGACCTGGCCTTTTGACGGCCGTTTTGTCCCTGGCTTTGCCTGTACTGCCTCTGAACTCTTTTTTTCAATGTTTACCGGGGCTTTTCCAAATTTCCTAATGTTAAATGCCTGGGGAATGGCACGAAGTCCTGATCGGTGGCCGCTGTGCCACAACTGTTTCGAACATGGGCGCCGTCAGGGGCCGCCGTCAGGGGCCGTGCGTCATCGCCTCCGCGATTGCACGGCGCAGCCAGAACCGCTAGGCCAAGCCAACCCAACCGGCACCGATACGAGGCCCCGATGACCCATCCCGATCCCGTCGATCTGACCGCGCGGCTGGTGCGCTGCCCGTCTGTCACACCGCAAGAGGGCGGCGCGCTGACCCTGCTGGAAGGGGTGCTGCGCGACGCCGGTTTTACCTGTACGCGGGTCGATCGCGGCGGCATCGCCAATCTTTTCGCGCGCTTCGGGCCCAAGGGGCACCCGCGCAGCTTTGGCTTCAACGGCCACACGGATGTGGTGCCGGTCGGACAGGCGGCCGATTGGTCGGTCGATCCCTTCGGGGCCGAAATCCGCGACGGCCACCTTTGGGGGCGCGGCGCCACCGACATGAAATCGGCCGTCGCCGCCTTTGTTGCGGCGGCCATATGTTTCGCGCGCGAAACACCGCCCGATGGCGCGATCATCCTGGCCATCACCGGCGACGAAGAGGGCGCGGGCCGTGACGGCACCCGCGCGCTGCTTGACTGGATGGCGGACAATGACGAGGCGATGACCGATTGCCTTGTCGGCGAACCCACCTGCCCCGACCGCCTGGGCGAGATGATCAAGATCGGCCGACGCGGGTCGATGACCGCCTATATCACCGCCACCGGCGTGCAGGGCCATGCCGCCTATCCGCACCGCGCCAAAAACCCGCTGCCGGTGCTGGTGCGCCTGCTTGACCGGCTGGCAAGCCACAAGCTGGACGAGGGCACCGCGCATTTCGATGCCTCGACCCTGGCGCTGACCACGATCGACACCGGCAACCCGGCCAACAACGTGATCCCGGCCGCGGCCACCGCCACCGTCAACATCCGCTTCAACGATGCGCATACTTCTGCCAGCCTGTCGGACTGGCTGCGCGGTCTTGCCGCCGAGGTGTCGAATGGCACCGGCACCACCCTTGATCTGCGCATAGAGGTGTCGGGCGAAAGCTTCATCACCCCGCCGGGGCCGCTGTCAGACCTTGTGTCGGCGGCGGTGCAGGCGGAAACCGGGGTGGTGCCGGTGCTGTCCACCTCGGGGGGCACATCGGATGCGCGGTTCATCAGAAACCACTGCCCGGTGGTGGAATTCGGGCTGGTGGGCAAGACGATGCACCAGGTCGATGAACGGGTCGAGGTGGCGCAGATCACCGCCCTTGCCGCGATCTACCGCCGTATCCTGGGCGATTATTTCGACAGACCGTCGGGCGCCAGCATGTAACCTGCGCCGCGCACCGTTTGCAGATAGCGCGGCTGTTTCGGGTCTGCCTCTATCTTGCGGCGCAGGCGGGTGATCTGCACATCGACCGCGCGTTCCTGCGCATGTTCGCCCTGTATCTTGTCGCGCCCCAGATCCTCGACCAGCCGCCCGCGGCTGATCGCGGTGCCCGGCGTCGCGGCAAAGATCCGCATCAGCGCCGCCTCGGTCGCGGTCAGCCGGATCGGGCTGTCATCCATCCACAATTCGCCGCGTTCCACATCGTACCGCGCCCGTCCCAGTGTCAGCAGCTTTGGCCGCGTCTCGACCTCCGGCGGGGTTGGCACCCGGCGCAGGATGGCATTGATGCGCAGCAGCAGCTCGCGCGGCTCGAACGGCTTGACCAGGTAATCATCGGCCCCCGCCTCCAGCCCCGCGATGCGTTCATCGGTTTCGCCCTTGGCGGTCAGCAACATGATCGGCGTCTCGCGGGTTTCGCGGATGAAATGCGCCAGGCTCAGCCCGTCTTCGCCCGGCATCATCACGTCAAGCACGATCAGATCGAAATCAAGCCCTTCCAGAATGCGCCGCGCATGGGCGGCATCGCGGGCAGTGCTGACCCAGAAACCATTGCGCATCAGGAATTTCTGCAACAGGCCCCGAATGCGTTCATCATCATCGACAATCAGAAGATGCGCATCATTTGCCCCGGTCATGAATTGCCATCCCTCAACCGTTGGTAATGCTGCCTCATATCAGGGTCCATCATCGCCTCCAACACCTTCCTGAAACCGGCAACCGCATCGGGCCCGGCCTGGCGATAGGCGGTGCGCATGCGGCCGCGCTGCGCCTCTGACAGGTCGCGTTCCAGCGCCGCGCCTGCCTCGGTCAGCACCAGGTGGCGTTCTCGTTTATCCTTGGGGCCGATCTTGCTTTCGACCAGCCCGTCCTCGATCAATGCGCGCAGCACCCGGTTCAACGATTGCTTGGTCACCCCAAGCAGGCCAAGCAGGTTGTTCACCGTGGTTTCGGGGCTGAGCCGGATGAAATGCAGCGCCCGGTGATGGGCGCGCCCGTAACCATAGCCTTCAAGTATCCGGTCAGGATCGGCGGTGAATCCGCGATAGGCAAAGAACATCGCCTCAATGCCCTTGCGAAGGTGTTCATCCGTCAGAAACAACAGGTTTTCCCCGCCGCCCGCAGCGCCGCCCTCGGCCATCCGCATCCCCCGTTCACATTTTCGCCTTGCAGGTTGATTTTATGTCAGTCTTGTTGACTTTCCAAGAATCAATTGTTACCGAAACCCCCATAAAGCGAAACATTATGATAATTGAGCCCGTATGGAGCGCAATTTTCGGAAACCACCGGCCCGGAGGACCACATGAGCGAGGCTTACGACGATCGAGACGGGAAGATTTGGATGGACGGCACGCTGGTCGACTGGCGCGAGGCCAAAGTGCATGTCCTGACCCATGCGATGCACTACGCCTCTTCGGTGTTCGAGGGCGAACGCGCCTACAACAGCCGCATCTTCAAAGGCCGCGAGCATTCCGAAAGGCTGCGCCGGTCGGCACAGATGATCGATATGGAAGTGCCCTATACCGTCGATGAAATCGAGGCCGCCAAGGCCGCGGTGCTGGTCGCCAACGGCTTTACCGATGCCTATGTGCGCGCGGTTGCGTGGCGCGGGGCAGGCATGGACATGGGCGTTGCCAGCGCGCGAAACCCGGTGCATCTGGCGGTCGCCGCCTGGGAATGGGGCAATTACTATGGCGACGCCAAGACCCGCGGCGCCAAGCTGGATATCGCCAAATGGAAACGCCCCTCGCCCGAAACCGCGCCAAGCCAGGCCAAGGCTGCGGGGCTTTACATGATCTGCACCATGTCCAAACACGCGGCCGAGGCAAAGGGCTGTTCCGAAGCGATGATGTTCGATTATCGCGGCTATGTGGCCGAAGCGACCGGCGCCAACATCTTTTTCGTGAAGGATGGCGAGGTGCACACCCCGCTGCCCGATTGTTTCCTGAACGGCATCACCCGGCAAACCGTGATCGGCATGCTCAAGGATCGCAAGGTCAAGGTTCACGAACGCCACATCATGCCCGAAGAGCTTGAGGGCTTTGAACAATGCTGGCTGACCGGCACCGCCGCCGAGGTGACACCGGTCGGCATGATCGGCGACTATACGTTCGAGGTGGGCGCGCTGGCCCGCGACATCGCAAAGGGCTATGAAACCCTGGTTCGGGCCTGACGCAGCTTGACCGTGCGCGCCCCCGTGCAGGGGCGCGCCGCCACATCAGGTCGCCATATCAGGTCGGCAAACCAGGCCGAAAAATCAGGCTGTCCACCCGCGCGCGATGCGCAGGAATTCCTGCATCCGCCGCCCGGCAACTGGCCGCGTGACAGGTCTGCGCCACAGCATCTTGCTGGCCGGATGCGCCGGGGCGCTTTGCCGTTCGATCGCCACATATTGGCGCAACCGGGCGCTGCCGGGGGTGGTGTGATCGGTATCCGCGACATGTCTGGTCATCTTGGCCTCCTTCGATAACGGATCAGTGCGGAACTGTCCGCGACTCCAGATAATACCTCATTTCCGAAAAAACAGGGCCCGAAAACAAATCGCCGGTTTTCAGCGGCTTGCCACATGCTTGCCCTTTACGAACCCGTTTATTTCCATTATTCACGAATTATGGATCGATTCGCCGCCCTCCAGGCCTTCGCCGCCCTTGGCCAGCCGACCCGGCTGGATGTGTTCCGCCTGCTGATCCAGGCTGGCCCCGACGGGCGCGGCGCGGGCGAGATCGGCGAGGCGCTGAACGTGCGGCCAAACACGCTGTCGGCCAACCTTGCGGTGCTGCGTAACGCCGGGCTGATCCGCAGCACGCGCGAAGGTCGCAACATCCGCTATCATGCGCATATTCCGGGCGTGCGCGGCCTTCTGGCCTATCTGATGCAGGATTGCTGCGGGGGTCGGGCCGACCTTTGCCAACCGCTCATCGCTTCGGTAACCGGCCAACAAACGGGGATATCATGACCGACCACATCCGAAACGTCCTGTTCCTGTGCACCGGCAATTCGGCGCGGTCGCTGATCGCGGAATCGATCCTGAACCGAGAAGGCGCGGGGCGGTTCCGGGCCTTTTCGGCCGGCTCGCACCCCGCCGCCGCGCCGCATCCGCTGGCGCTTGATCTGTTGCGGCGGCAGGGCCACGATACATCCACGCTTCGTTCCAAAAGCTGGGATGAATGGGCCGCCCCCGACGCGCCCGCCCCCGATTTCGTCATCACCGTCTGCGATGCGGCGGCCGCGGAAACCTGCCCGATCTGGCCTGGCCAACCGATCACCGCCCATTGGGGTGTGCCCGATCCGGTTGCGGTGACCGGTTCTGACGTCGAAAAGGCGCTGGCTTTCGCGCAAACCTATCGCCTGATGTTCCGGCGCATCGACCTGCTGTTGAACCTGCCGCTGGCAGCGCTTGACCGGCTTGCGGTCAAGCGGCACCTCGATCAGATCGGCACCACCCCAACCGATCCCGAAAATACCTGACCGCCCGCACCCGGTTCAGGGGGTGCGCGCCCGGTTCTGCCGATCCCGCTCTATCCCCAACTGCCGCTCGCGCCAGATGATCAGCACCCCGGCCAGAATGATCACCGCCGCCCCGCCCAGAACCACCAGCGTCGGCACCTCGCCAAACACGAAATACCCGATGACAATGGCAAACAGCATCGAGGCATAATCGAACGGCGCCACCACCCCCGCCTCGGCGTGGCGATAGGCCGAGGTCAGGAATATCTGCCCGACCCCGCCCAGAAACCCGGCCAGCACCAGTTGCACCGCCTCTGCCGCAGTGGGCACCACCCAGCCAAACGGCAGCGTCAGCAGCGACAGAACCGTCGCCGTCACCGAAAACCAGAACACGATCGCCGATGTCGTCTCGACCCGCACCAGCCTGCGGGTGAACACCTGCGCCAGCGCCACACAACCCGCCGCCGTCAGCGCGACAAAGGCGCCCAGCGTTTCGGCCGTCGTGACCGCATCGCGCCCCGATACCGAAAGCCGGGGCGACAGCACGATCAGCACCCCGATCATCCCCAGCCCCACCGCCGTCAGCCGGAACGCCCGCACCTGTTCCCCCAGAAACATCGCCGCGAAAACAACCGTCAACAGCGGCGCGGCATAGCCGATCGCCGTGGCCTCTGGCAAGGGCAGCAACCCCAGCGCCGTAAACCCCAGCCCCATCGCCGAGGTGCCCACCAGCCCCCGCCAGAAATGACCCAGCGGATTGGCCGTGTAGAACCCCGTGCGCAATTCGCGCCGCAGCGCCAGCCAGCCCACGATCACCGGCATCGCAAACAGCGACCGGAAGAATACCGCCTCGCCCGGCGGCACATGCCCCGACGACGCCTTGATCAACGATGCCATGGTGATGAACAACACCACCGACATCAGCTTGTAAACGATACCGCGCAGCGGCGACATGGGGCGATTCCGATCCGGTTCCGGTGCGATCAATCGGCCTTTTGCAACATCCGCCCCAGAACCCGGCCAGCCAGAATGTGCATATGGAAATGCGGCACTTCCTGAACCCCGTCGCGCCCGGAATTGACAATCAGCCGATAGCCGTCATCGCCGTCGCCGGGCCGCAGGCCCAGCATCTTGCACACTTTCCCGATCGTGCGGGTAAAATCGACGATCTCGGCATCCGATGCCGCCTCGGCAAAATGATCCTGCGTCACATAGGGGCCCTTGGGGATAACCAGCACATGATGCGGCGCCTGCGGGGTGATATCGTGAAACGCCAGCGTATGGTCGGTTTCCAGCAGGGTCTTGTTCGGTATCTCGCCGCGCAGGATACGGGCGAAAACGTTCTGGGTGTCATAGGTGTAGGGCATGTCGTCCTCATTCACGGGGTTTGCGGGCCTACGGCGCTTCGGCTTTGCGTTGAAGCGGCGGAACCGCTGAAGGGTATCAATTCATTGCAATCCCGAACCGAAAAAGTCTATCGGCTTTTTTCTGAACTTGCTTTCAGTCAGCGAACAGATAATCGGTCGCCGCGATCTCGCGCGCAACCTCCGGGCTGACGCCGAGGAAGTTCACAAGCGACATCGTGTTTTCTTCGACCGAGGCAGTTTCCCTGATCCGCTGATGGTTGGTCAGACCCGCATCGCGCAGACGCTCTGCCTCGAAACGGATATCCTCGCGGATGGTCGGCAACAGCCTGTTGATACTGTCCTGCGTCGTCTGTGCCCCGGCCAAACCCACGCGCTGCGCATGGCCGATCAGATATTCGTCGGAAAAACTGCACTCCACCTCCAGCAATCTGGTCACGGAACGATCCGAAAAGAAATCCTGCATCAGGTCAAGGCTGCCCGGATCGATACAGATCAGCAGGCTGTTGGTCTGATGATAATCGAACAGCATCCGCATCAGCGCCCGGCGGTGGCGCGCGCGTTTCTCCAAACTTGTCTCGATCCCGCCCAGTTCCGGCAGGTCGGTCGCCTCTTCGTTGAACAGGTAATGCAGCGCCGGTCGGTTGGTCATCTGCCGCACCCGGTCGGCCAGCCGCTTGGCCACATGCCATTTCTTGCACGTCACGATCATCAGCTCGCGTTCGCGCCCAAGCGACCCCTCCGTCTCCCAGAATCGCGGCGCGAACCGCCGCCCGATCCGGCCGCGCCCGGTCAGAAACCGGTAAAGCTGCCGCCCCTCGTTGGAAATCTGAAAGCGCAGATCGGGGCTTGAGTACAACTCTCCCAACCGTTCCTTCAACTCCACCGCCTCGGGCGATATCTTGCGGGCAAACAGGAAATCCTGGCTGATCAGCAGATCGTAGTGATCGTTGTAGAAATTCGCGGGCATCCCGTAATCCGAAAACACCAGGAACGTCAGCGTGCGGGTTCTGATCTCTGGCTCGGGCACCAGATGGCGCACCAGCGTCTGGAAAAACGTCTCATCCGGGATCCAGGTCGTGCGAAAGAACCGCATCACATCGGGCCGGGCGCGCACGAAATCCATCACCCATTCCACCGTGCGCCGCCGCAAACACCACCATTGCGACCCGATCATCATCTGGATATCCGCCGGCACCGCCCGCGCAAGCCCCAGCCGCTTCTGAATCTCGTAAGAGGTATAGAAAAGGCGCTTTTGCGTGCGTTCATTGAAGAAATGACGATAGATCAGCCGGTCTTCCTTCATGCCGGTCTTGATCCAGTCGGACGAAAAGTAATCAAAGCTTTCGATATAGTCGACGTCTTCGGCGTCCAGAAAGTCATGCGCATATTTCGCCGATTTGATCGCCATGCAATCGCCCGACAGCATGTAGAAATGCGAGGCGCGCGGAAACGCCTTCAACGCCACCGCGATCGCCTCCAACGTCGCCTGCACCAATGACCAGGCACCCCAGCCGCATTTCTGCCGCCGCTGCACGATGGCCACATTCGGGTTGTCGGCCAGGGCCGCGCGAATCCGCGCGAAATCGGCGGCCGATGCGCGCGCGTCGAAATGGATCGCCATGCAGTCGCCCGCCGCCGTCAACCGCTCTGCCTGCGCGATCACCCCTGCCGGATCCTTGTGGCACAGAACGATAAAGGCTATTTTCGCCATTTGGGTTCCAGATCCCTTCCCATTTGGGCGCTCCTTTGGAAATTTCCGTCGCTTCCCCCTAGATAGCGCGATCAGCCGTTGAAAAGACAGAACATCTTTGATCATTTACACATCTCAACAGGCCGGTACCAGTTGCACCGCGCCCCGAAAACGGAGACAGGCAGCGATGGGCTTCCCCGGCACATGGATGACCGAAAGCGAAAGCGTTATCTACCGGGTGGTGCCCAAATGCGCCTGCTCGACCATCGGCCAGATCATGTTCTATGCCGATCACGGCCGGTTTTTTGACGGTGACATCCACGACGCCACCGACGGCCTGCACAAATGGGCCCGCGCCGACAGCCAGCCGCTGATCGAGGCGCGGGTGAAACAGCATGACGCCTATGTGTTTTCCTGTGTGCGCAACCCCTATACCCGCATCCTGTCGTCGTTTTTCGACAAGATCTGTGGCATCCAGCGCAATGGCAAACGCTATCGCGGCAATCTGGTGCCGCTGCTTACCCAGAAATACGGCGTCAAGGTCGATGGCGATTTCGATCAGATCGAATCCTTCCGCCGCTTCCTGCTGTTCGCGCGCGACACCATCCGCTGGCGCCGCCCGATGGAACCCGATATCCACTGGTCGGCCATGTCGGGCCATATCAGCACCTTCATCGCCAACGGTGGCCGATATGACCACATATTCTTTACAGAAAAGTTCAACGAGGGCATGCAGCACGTCCTCGACAACATCACCACCGCCCATCCGATCGATCTGAAAACCATCCCGCGTTTCAACGAATCAGAAGGCCACGGCCCCAAACGCGCCCACCCGGTCGAGGATTACTTCGACGATCTGTCGATGCACCTTGTCTATGAAATCTACAAACGCGATTTCCGGCTGTTCAGATACGACTTTGAAAACCCCGCCAACAAGATGCCGCTCGGCGACATCGACCTTGACGAGGTGCACGCGAAACTGGGCGGCTGACCGCCCCCTCATCCTCTCGACAAAAATACTCCCGCCGGAGGCGTCAACAGCCGGGGCCCGCGCGCAGGCCCCGGTTCTATGCGCCGCCCTCAGATGACTCCGTGCTGCGCAAACAGGGCGCGCAAATCGGCCTCGGTCCGCGCGCCGATATGGCTGATCACTTCGGACGCCGCGATGCACCCCATCCGCCCGCACATCTCTGGCGCATGGCCCTCGGCCAGCCCCCACAGGAACGCCCCGGCAAACAGATCGCCCGCCCCGGTCGCATCGACGATCTGCGTCGGGATCGCGGGCACATGCCAATGCTGCCCCCCGGTCAGGATATGCGCGCCATGCCCGGAATCGGTGCCGACGACAAAGGCCACCTCACCCGCAGCCGCCTTCAGCGCGGCGTCGAAATCATCGGTCTGATACATCGACAGGATCTCGGCGCGGTTGGCGAAAAGCAGGTCGATATCCTCAACGATCATCCGCCGGAACGCGTCCCGGTGCCGCTCCACGCAGAACGGGTCCGACAGCGTGATCGCCACGCGCCCCCCCGCGCCCCGGCAGGCACGGATCGCCTTGGCAAAGGCCGCATGGCTGTCGGGCCCGTCAAAACGATAGCCTTCCAGATACAGCCATTCGGTATCGCGCATCATCGCCTCGTCGATATCCTCCGGGCCCAGAAATTCCGACCACCCCAGACAGGTGCTCATCGACCGTTCTCCATCCGGCGTCACCAGCACGATGCAGCGCCCGGTTTCCTTATCGTCTGCCTTTGGCGCAAAGGGCGTTTCATAAACCGCCCCCTGCGCGCGCAGATCATGGGCAAAGATCGCGCCAAGCTGATCGTCGCGCACCTTGCCGACATAGGCCGTCCGCCCGCCCAGATGCGCGATCCCCGCGATGGTATTGGCAGCCGATCCGCCAGAGATTTCCCGCGCCGGCCCGATGCGCCCGTAAAGATCAACCGCGCGCGGCATGTCGATCAGTTGCATGATCCCCTTGCCGATGCCGTTCTCTTCCAGAAACGCCTCATCGGTATGGGCCAGAACATCGACAAGGGCGTTGCCGATACCGACAACCTGAAACTTTTTCATAGGGTCTTTTCCTCATAGGGGCAGAGATCGCGGATGATGCACACCGCGCATTTGGGTTTGCGCGCGGTGCAGATATAGCGGCCGTGCAGGATCAGCCAGTGATGCGCATGGCGTTGATATTCAACCGGCACGTTGTCTTCAATGGCGCGTTCCACCGCGATAACGTCACGTCCGGGGCAGATGCCGGTGCGGTTGCCGATGCGGAATATATGCGTGTCCACCGCCTGCGCCGGGTGGCCCCACCACATGTTCAGCACCACATTGGCGGTCTTGCGCCCCACGCCGGGCAGCGATTGCAGAGCGGCGCGCGAGGATGGCACCTGTCCGCCGTACTCCTCCACCAGTATCCGGCTAAGCCGCATGACGTTCTTCGCTTTGTTGCGATAAAGCCCGATGGTGCGGATATGCGCCACCAGCCCCTCTTCACCCAGCGCCAGCATCTTTTCGGGGGTGTCGGCAACCGGGAACAACCTCGCCGTGGCGCGATTCACACCCACGTCTGTCGCCTGCGCCGACAGCGCCACGGCGACCAGCAGGGTGTAGGAGTTCACATGATGCAATTCGCCCTTTGGTTCCGGCTCTGCGGCCTGGAACCGGGCGAATATCTGCTGCATCACATGATAATCGAGCTGCGCGGCCATGGCAGCAAATGACATGGCCGCGCCCCGTTCCGCAACATCAAACCTCGTTGCGGAACCAGATGCGACCAAACGTCGTTTTAAGCCGTTAGGTGGCGGTGGCGGCCCGCCGACGACGACGGACAAATCCCATCAGGCCCAGGGCGCCCAGCAACAGCGGCCCCGACATGGGCAGCGGAATCGCCGCCGGAACCGACACGACCCTCAGCGTGAAATCGCTGAAATTCACCTGGCCGCCCAGGTTGATCGCGTAATTGACGTTCAGGTTCGCCAGATCCTCGATGATGCCTTTTTCAAGGCTCACACCCAGCAGTGTTTCCACCGCCGTGTAATCCGTCCCGAGAACCTGCGCCGCAGCGCTGACTGCACTGAACTGATCATTTGGATCGACATCGCGCCGCACTTCCCACAACCCGTCCTGGTTGAGCCAGGCCATCAGGATAGCGTCGGTCGATGCGTCGCCGTCATTGTCCCAGAACAGCCCTTCCGGTGCCATGTCCTGCGACATCCAATCGCCGAACAGGCTGGCATAGGGGCCGGTCACGCCCGAGCCGGCAATCACATCCTCGCCCATCGACAGGGCGATGCCCGAACGTTCACTGGCGAAAAAGCCATCAAGCGTGAAATTCGGATTGGTCGAGGCATCCCCGAACAGGCCAAAGGGGAATTGGCTGAACGCATTGGCGTCATCTGGGCCGGATTGGAACGTCGTCGAAAACGACACCCCGTCCGCCGCGCTCGAGCGCGTGAAGCCATCGCCCACCCCGAAACCCAACTCGATGCTGAACTCACCAATCCGTTGCCCGGTCAGGTTCACCAACCGGTGGAACACCTGATACCCCACCGAATCCGTCGGCTGTACACCTTGCGGGTCCACATCGAACACCAGATCCACTGCGCCAAGGCCGGTCAACTGTTCCTTGAACCGCTTGCCGCTCTGGAAATCGCCGTCGCAGGTCGTGGTGCTTGACGCGCGAATGCAGCCCGATTTGACCTGCCCCGCGCTTGAAAAGGGCGTCGGGTCGGCCATCATGCCGGGCGAGTTCGCCTCGGGCGCCGTATAGGCGATACGGCCATTGGTGACGGCCCCAAGGGCGAGTGGCGCGCGATCATAGACCACGCTGAACCCGGTTTCGCCATCGGCCACCACCGGGCCCACGGCCACATTGCCGGTGTTCCACCCGGTTATCGTGGCCGCCTGGGCGGCCAACGGAAACGCTCCACCCGCTATCAAGAGCGGAAGCGCCAGTTTACGAACTACTACAGACATATCAAATGTCCCTTTGTTTGTTGATAAAAATCCAAGAAGCCTGAGACATCGGGCCTTGCTATGCAACAACCCGAATCACAGCTGAAATGGCGCAATGGGCACGCCAACAAGCACAATA